>NZ_JCATID010000002.1:120692-450236 GCF_059693745.1 Sphingobium sp. WR1
ACCAAGGAAGTGTGGCGGCTCGCGCGCGCGAGCCGGGCCTTCCATGACCATGCGCCCAGCGGCGAAGGCAGCGAGGCGGTCTATCGGCGGATGCTGGAAGCGATCGAGGCGCAGAGCGGCATCCGGTTGCGGGTCATGCCCGACATCATCGCCGGCGCGAGCGCGGGCGGGATCAACGGCATTTTCCTGGCGCAGGCGATAGAGACGGGCCAATCGCTAGAGCCGCTGACCGACCTGTGGCTCGACAATGCCGATGTCGACCGGCTGCTCGACCCGGACGCCCGCCCGGCCCGCGCCCTGACCAAATTCTGGGCGACGCCTCTCGTGTGGATGGCGGCACGGCGGCCGGGCGACGCGGTGGAACGCACCGTCGCCCCCGACACTCGGGAGGAGGTGCGCATGAAGCTGTCCCGCTTCATCCGCTCGCGCTGGTTCGAGCCGCCCTTTGGCGGGGAGATTTTCTCCACCATGCTGATCGACGCCTTCGACGCCATGGCGGCCGCCGACAAGGGGCCGCCGCTGCTGCCCGAGGGCCATCCGCTCGACCTGTTCGTCACCGTCACCGATTTCGAGGGGCATCCCCAGAGTCTCAATCTCAACAGCCCGCCACAGGTGATCGAAACAGAGCATCGGCTGTCGATCGGCTTCCGCGCGCGGGGCCGGGGCGAGCGGCTGTTCGCCGATCCGGCCGAGCTGGTCTTCGCCGCGCGGGCGACGGCCAGCTTTCCCGGCGCCTTCCCGCCCTTCACCGTGCGCGAACTGGACCGGGTGCTGAAGCGCAAGCATCGCGGCTGGCCGACGCGCGACGCCTTCCTCGCCCGCGCCCTGCCCCGCCACGCGGCGCGCGGCACGGCCGAGAATGCGGTGCTGATCGACGGGTCGGTGCTGGCCAACGCCCCCTTTGCCCAGGCGATCGGCGCGCTGCGCAACCGGCCGTCGCGGCGCGAGGTCGATCGGCGCTTCGTCTATATCGATCCCAAGCCGGGCATCCGCTCCATCCGCCTGAACAAGGAAGGCGAGCAGCAGGATGCGCTACCGGGCGAGCCCGCCCCCCTGCCCGGCTTCTTCCGCACCATCTTCGGCGCGCTGTCCGACATCCCCCGCGAACAGCCGATCCGCGACAATCTGGAGGCGATCGACCGCCACTCCGCGCGCATCCGGCGGATGCGCCGCATATTGGACGCGCTGCGGCCGGGCATAGAGGAGGAAGTGGAAGGCGCGATCGGGCGGATGCTGTTCCTCGACCGGCCGACGCCCGCGCGCCTGTCCGCCTGGCGCGCCAAGGCGCAGCAGCGGGCGGCGAGCGCGGCAGGCTTCGCCTATCCGGCCTATGGCCATCTGAAACTGTCGGGCATCGTCGAATCTCTCTGCGCCCTGCTGTTCCGCCTGAGCGGGGAGGACAGCGCGATGATGCGCGAAGCCTATCGTCAGGCGATCTGGGCAGAAATCCGCAGGTCCGGCGCGGATCATCTGGGCGAAGGCAATGGATCGGCCGCGGCTCCGGTCGCCTTCTTCCGCGCGCACGACCTGGCCTATCGCATCCGGCGCCTGCGCTATCTGGCGCGGCGGTTGGCCGACACGCTGGAGCTGGAGGCGGATGCCGACGATCCGGCGGTGCAGGCGATGCACGACGCCATCTATGGCGCGCTGGCCCTCTATGCCGAATGCGAGGAAAGCGATTTCCACGGGCCGGCGGTGGTCGCCGCGGCCAGGGCCGTGCCCACCGACGCCGCCGCCGCGCTGGCGGCGGTGGCGCTGGCGCGCGGCCTCAAGGCGCGGGACGATTCGGCCGACCTGATGCTGGCGGAAGCCTTCGCCGGATTGCCCAGGGCCGGGCGGCGGACGATGCTGCTCGCCTATCTGGGCTTTCCCTTCACCGATATCGCCACCCTACCGTTGCTTCAGGGTGACACTCTGGATGAATATGATCCGGTGAAGGTCGACCGCATCTCTCCCGAAGATTGCGCGGCGATCCGCCCCGGCGGCGCTCAGGCGACACTAAAAGGCATAGAATTCAATAATTTCGGTGCCTTTTTCAGCCGGGTCTATCGGGAGAATGATTATCTCTGGGGCCGGCTGCACGGCGTCGAGCGGCTTCTGGATATCGTGAATTCGGCAACACCCGCGGCAAGCCGTCTTTCCCCCGAGATGCTCGCCGACTATAGGCGGGCCGCGTTTCTGGCGATCCTCGACGAGGAAGAGTCGCGGCTGCCGCATGTTGCGGATCTGATCGCCAGCTTGCAGGAGGAAATCGGGTGAGCAGGCGAGTGGTGCTGGTTCCGATGGTGATGATGCTGGCGCTGGTCGCCGGCTGCCGCGCGTCGGACGACGGCGCCCAGGCGGACAATGGCGTGCCCACGCCGCCGCTGGCGGTCGCCGAACCGGACAATGCGGTGCCGCCGCCACCCCCCGCTCCCCCGGCCGAGCCGCCCAGGCCCGGACCGCCCAGACCCGGCCCGGTCGTGACCGTCCGCGCCCAGCCCGCGCCCTATTTCCCGCTCGACCTGCCGCCGTCGGACGTGGCGGCCAGCGCCGCGCCCTTCCCGCGCGAAGTCACCGAATTCATGGTGAACCGCGACGGCTGCGACCATTTCCGCGGCGAGGAACCCTATGACGCGGAACGCCGCGCCTATATCGAGGAAAGCGTCGCCGAACTGTGCCGCGGCACCGACGCGAAGCTGGCCATGCTGCGCCGCCGCTACGCCGGCGACCCGTCGGTCATCTCCGCCCTCAAGGGTTATGAGGACCGGATCGAGACGCCGCAGACCTACTGAGGATCACCCCAGCAGCGCGTCGATGGCGTGGGCGAGATCGATGTCGCGCCGTGACAGGCCGCCCGCGTCATGGGTGGTGAGGACGATGTCCACGCGATTATAGACGTTCGACCATTCGGGATGATGGTCGGCCTTTTCCGCCAGGATCGCCACGCGGGTCATGAAACCGAAAGCGGCGTTGAAGTCGGCGAAGGTGAATCGGCGCGACACGCCTTCGGGATCGGCCACCCATGTCCATTCGGGCAGTTCGGCCAGCGCCAGGGCGCGTTCCTCTTCGGTCAATTTGGCAATCATATCCCTATCCTGCACATTGGCTTTGCCTTATGTGGCAGCCATGTCGTCCAACGGTCAATCGCCCCGCTTCGCTCCCACCAAAGAAGAAATCGAGACGCTCGCGCTCGCGGCGCTCAATCGTCTGCCCGCGCCGTTCAGCGAGCATCTCGCCAATGTGCTTCTGTTCGTCGAGGAGTTCGCGTCGGCCGAAATCCTGAAAGAGATGGAACTGGACGATCCCTTCGAACTGACCGGCCTCTATAGCGGGCGCACCGTGGGGCAGGATGCGCAGACCGGCGACATGCCGCCCACCGTGCATCTGTTCCGCCGCCCGCTGCTGGACGAGTGGGTCGAAACCGGCGTGCCGCTCGACGCGCTGATCACCCATGTCGTGGTGCATGAGATCGGCCATCATTTCGGCCTGTCCGACATCGATATGCATGTGCTGGAGGATATGGTCACGCTATGATCGGCGCAGCACTGCGCCTAAGCAATGTCGCCTGTCTGCGGGGGCAGCGGATGCTGTTCCGGGGCGTCGGCCTGACGCTGGCACCGGGCGGCGGGGCGCTGCTGACCGGTCCCAACGGCGTGGGCAAGTCGAGCCTGTTGCGGGTCTGCGCCGGATTGCTGCCGACCTTCACCGGGACGGTCGAGCGGTCGGGCGCCATTGCCCTGACCGACGAGCGACTGGCGCTGGACCTTGAACTGCCGTTGGCCCGGGCGCTGCGTTTCTGGGCGAAGCTGGACGGCGCCGGGCCGGATGTGGTGGCGAAGGCGCTGGAGGCGATGGCGCTGACGCCGCTGGCGGGCGTGCCGGTGCGGATGCTGTCGACCGGGCAGCGCAAGCGGGCGATGCTGGCGCGGGTGATCGCCGGAGGTGCGGACATATGGCTGCTGGACGAGCCGGGCAATGGGCTGGATATGGCGGCGCTGGACCTGCTGGGCCGGGCGGTGGCGGGGCATCTGGCGGCGGGCGGGATCGTCGTCGCCGCGTCGCACCAGCCTTTGCCGATCGACGCGCCGGTGACGCTGGATTTGACCGATTTTGCCGTCGGCGACGGGGAAGAGGCGGCATGAGGCTGCTGTGGCTGCTGGCCGCGCGCGACCTGCGCCGGGCCTGGGCGTCCGCCGGCCTGTGGCTGCCGGTCGCCTTCCTGCTGCTGGTCGCCAGCCTCTATCCCTTCGCGGTCGGGCCGGATGCGGCATTGCTGGCGCGGACGGGCGGCGGGATGCTGTGGATCGCGGCCCTGCTCGCCAGCCTGTTGCCGGTCGACCGGCTGGTCGCCCCGGACCGGGATGCGGGCGTGCTGGACCAGATCGCGCTGCGCGGCATCGGCGAGGAGATGGTGGTGATGGCGCGGCTGGTCGCGCACTGGCTCGGCTTCGGCCCGCCCTTGATGATCGCCACCCTGCCCGCCGCCGCCCTGCTGAAGCTGGACGGCGCCATCATTTTGAAGCTGGAGTTTGGCCTGTTGATCGGCACCCCCGCCCTGGCCGCGCTGGGGCTGCTGGTGGCGACGCTGACGGCCGGGCTGCGGTCGAGCGGGGCGCTTGCGGGACTGCTGGCGCTGCCTCTGGCGGTGCCGCTGCTGATCTTCGGCGCGGGCACGCTGGGGGATGGCAGCGGCGCGGCGCTCAAATTCCTGGGCGCGGCCTCGCTGCTGCTGGTGGCGATCACCCCCTTCGCGGGCGGCGCGGCGATCCGGGCCGGGCGCGAATAAGGCCAATCCCAGTCATCAAGCAGGAAAGATTCCGGCAAAAAACTGGGCCGACCCGTCCAAGTCGGCCCAAGTCGGAGTCTCTTCGTCAAAAGAACCTCCGGGTCGCCCTTTGACCTTTAAGCAATCATGCCGATTCGGATTGTATAATTTGGACATGGCCAAGTATTTTTTCGAATTCATGGGAAAATATTATAAAATAGGATAATATATTGCATTATATAATTGATATTACGTGATTTTTATCGATTTTTGTCTTGTTGACGGCAAAGCGCGAATCATGCAGTTTCCGCTACGGCAGTCGAGGAACATCGACGCCGGGGAGAGGATGCCAATGAGCCGAATTCAGACGAATTCCGGAAACTTTTTTCATCAACTTTTAATTCGGTGTCTTGCCGAACAACATCGACCAACAGAAGAAGAAATAGAGTTGGTCGCGGGCAAGATTTGGCAGGACAGTCATGGCGCCACGACCGGCCAGCCATGGCCGGATGTCGCCAGGGGCAGCGATGCGCATAGACAAATGATCGAAGCGGCCATGATGGCCCTGGGCGCCCCCGTACGGGACGCCGTGCCGGTTCAATAGCCTTATATTGCGCTTTCCTCCGGCTCGACATCGCCCTGCCCTTCCGCCAAAGGCGGCGGCATGTTCGGTCTTGCCGCGTCCTTCCTCTTCGTCCTGATATGGTCCACCGGTTTCATCGTCGCGCGCGCCGTGGTGCCGCATGGCGCGCCGGAGCTGGTGCTGGCGGTGCGGCTGAGCGCGACGACGCTGCTGCTGGCGGCCGCAGCGGCCTTTGCGCGGCAAGGCTGGCCCAGAAGCAGGCGGCTGCGCCTGCACCTCACCGCCGGAGCGATGCTGCACGGCCTCTATCTGACCGTCAGCTGGTGGGCGGTGAGCCATGGTATGCCGGCCGGGATCATGGCGTTGCTGGGCGCGACCCAGCCGCTGATGGTGGCCGTGGCCAGCGTCGCGCTGCTGGGCGAGCGGCTGCCGGGACGCGCCTGGGGCGGCCTGGCCATCGCAATCGCGGGCGTGACCTGCGTGCTGCTGCCCGCGATCGAGCGCAGCGGCGCGGGCGCCGTGCCGGTGGTTCCCGTGGTGGCGGGCATCGTCGCGATCATCGCCATGACGGGCGGGACGCTGATCCAACGCGGCGCGATTGCCGGCGATCCGATCCTGATGTCCGGCGCAGCGCAGAATCTGGGCGGCGCGCTGGTCGCGATCATGGCCACGCTGATCGTGGGCGAATGGCGCTGGGACAATGATCCGCTGCTGTGGATCGGCCTAACCTGGTCGGTGCTGGGGCTGTCGGCGGCGGGGCTGTCGCTGCTGGTCTGGCTGGTGCGGCATCAGGGGCCGACGCGCATGTCGATGCTGTTGCTGCTGGTGCCGCCGCTCGCCGCGATCGAGGCCTGGCTGCTGTTCGGGGAAAGGCTGGGACCGGTGCAGCTCGCCGGCTTTGCGCTGGCGCTGGGCGGCGTGCTGATCGGACGGTCGCAGGGGAAGAAGGCCGAGGCGGAGATGGTCGAGCCGGCCTGAGGATACCCGTCACATAAATGTCATCCACTGCAACATCGCCGTCATGATGGCGCGCTATCGGAGGGCATGAGCAAGCGCCCGCCGTCCCTTCCCACCCATGCCGCCGACATGCGGATGCAGATGGCCCTGCGCCAGATCAATTTCGGCGCCGCGCCTGCTGCCCGCCCCTCCGCCCCCGCGCCCAAGCCGCAGACCGCCGAGGATGCGCTGGCGCTGAAGCGCCGCGAGTGGCTGCTCGACGTGCAGGAGCGGCAGCGCGCCCTGTCCCCCTATGCCTCCGGCCTGCTGACCGCCGAGAATCTGTCGGGCGAGGATTTTCTGCACAGTTTCTATGCGCCGGGCCGGCCAGTGGTGATCAAGGGCGCGATGGCGGGCTGGCCGGCGCTGCAACGCTGGACGCCCGATTATCTGGCCGAAATGGTCGGCGACGCGGTGATCGAATATCAGGGCGGACGCGGCGACGCGGGCGATTATGAACTGGCGAAGGACCGGCACAAGCGGCGCGGGCCGTTCCGCGACTTCATCGCGCTGGTGCGGGACGGCGGCAACGACGCCTATCTCACCGCCTATAACAGCGCGGCCAATGGTCCGGCGCTGGCCCCGTTGCAGGCGGACCTGGGCACGATCGACGCCTATCTGACGCGCGCGCCGGGGATGCTGTGGATCGGCGGCGAAGGCGCGTTCACCCCGCTGCATTTCGACCTCACCAACAATATGCTCGCGCAGGTGACGGGGACCAAGCGGGTGATCCTGGTCCCGCCGTCGCAGACGAAAAGGCTGGCGCACCGGACCCATGTGTTCAGCGAGGTGCGCGACGTGACCGACGAAGCGCGGCTTGCGCTCCATCCGCAGGCGCGCGACGTGCTGCGCTACGACGTGCTGCTGACGCCGGGCGACCTGCTCTTCATCCCGATCGGCTGGTGGCATCAGGTGTTGTCGGAAAGCTTTTCGACCATGCTGACCTATACCGGATTCCACTGGCCCAATGCCGGGCATGAGGGCTATCCGGCGGGATAGGGATCAATCGCCCAAGCGCGCTTCCCGCTTCTCGACACGCTCGAAGCGAACGGGGGTGGTCAGCCCTCGCGCAGCCGTTCGTGATGACGGATCACTTCGTCGATGATGAAGCGCAGGAATTTCTCGGTGAAGTCCGGGTCCAGATTGGCGTCGAGCGCCAACTGGCGCAGGCGCGCGATCTGGCGCTCCTCGCGGCCGGGATCGGCGGGGGGCAGGTCGTGAGTCGCCTTATATTCGCCGACCGCCTGCGTGACCTTGAAACGCTCGGCCAGCATGAACACCAGCGCCGCGTCGATATTGTCGATGCTCTCGCGATAGCGCTTCAATGTCTCGTCCACTTGGGCCTCCGGTTCAGATCGCGCGCTTTTTGCCGTATCCGGCGGCGGGCGCAAGCTATTCCCGCTTGCGTTTAGCTTTTTGCGCCGCCACATGACGCGGCATGACAGCACCAGCCCCCGGTAACGTCCATCCGATCGGTCGCGCGCCCAACGCCTCGGCGCCCGAGCCATCGCTCACGCCCATATTGAACCTGGTCGCCGATGGCATGAACCAGGTCAATGCCGTCATCCTGGACCGGATGCAGTCGCGCATTCCGCTGATCCCCGAACTGGCCGGCCACCTGATCGCGGGCGGCGGCAAGCGCCTGCGGCCGATGCTGACGCTCGCCTGCGCCGACCTGGTGGGCTATGCGGGCAGCCGCCATTACAAGCTGGCCGCCGCGGTCGAATTCATCCACACCGCCACGCTGCTGCACGACGATGTCGTCGACGGATCGGGCCTGCGCCGGGGCCGCAAGACCGCCAACATCATCTGGGGCAACAGCGCCAGCGTGCTGGTGGGCGATTTCCTCTTCTCCCGCTCCTTCGAGCTGATGGTTGAGGCCGAGTCGCTCAAGGTATTGAAAATCCTGTCGAACGCATCGGCCGTGATTGCCGAGGGCGAGGTCAACCAGCTGACCGCCCAGCGCAAGATCGACACCAGCGAAGAACAATATCTGGATATTATCGGCGCGAAGACCGCCGCCCTGTTCGCCGCCGCCTGCCGCATTTCCGCCGTGGTCGCCGACCGCAGCGAAGGCGAGGAGCAGGCACTGGACGTCTATGGCCGCAACCTCGGCATCGCTTTCCAGCTCATCGACGACGCGATCGACTATGAATCGGACGGGGCGACCATGGGCAAGGATGCGGGCGACGACTTCCGCGACGGCAAGGTGACGCTGCCGGTGATCCTGGCCTATGCGCGCGGGTCGGACGAGGACAGGGCCTTCTGGAAGGCGGCGATCGCGGGCCACAGGATCAGCGATCAGGATCTGGCCCATGCGACCGGCCTGCTGCGCCAGACCGGCGCGATCGCCGACACCATGGCGCGCGCGCGCCATTATGGCCAGCGGGCGATCGATGCGCTGGGCATGTTCGATGCCGGCAAGGCGAAAGCGGCCCTTACCGAAGCGGTCGCATTCGCTATAGCGCGCGCCTATTGAGGTTTTTCGGGGCCAGATCGTCCGATCAGCCGCCATCCCCTGACAAAGAAAGTGCAGGGCTTCGACTTGGCTCAGCCCGAACGGGTGAGAGGGCGGAGCCGATCCGCCCATGATCCTGTCCCCCGAAACCATCGCCTTCCTCATGGCCGCCGCTTTGATGGCGGGGTGCATCGACGCGATGGCGGGCGGCGGGGGATTGATTGCCCTGCCGGCGCTGCTGGCCGCGGGCGTGCCGCCGGTGCAGGCGGTCGCGACCAACAAGCTGCAGAGCAGTCTGGGCACCTTCGGCGCCTGCGTCGCCTATGCCCGGCGCGGGCATATGGACCTCAAAACCTATAAAGGGCCGGTGATGGCGGCCTTTGCCGGGTCGGTGGCAGGCGCCTGGCTGCTGCAACGGGTCGATCCGTCGATCCTGGCCGGGCTGATGCCGGCGCTGCTGATCGCCATGGCGGCCTATTTCACCTTCTCGCCCAAGCTGAGCAACGCCGACAGTCATGCACGGGTGGGCATGGCCGGCCTGTCGGGCCTGATCGGCGTGGTGGGTTTCTATGACGGCTTTTTCGGGCCGGGCGCGGGGGCCTTCTACACCACCATCTTCCTGGCGCTCGGCGGCCTCTCCATCCTGCGCGCCACGGCGCAGACCAAGGCGGCCAATTTTGCGAGCAATATTGCGGGCCTGCTGACGATGATCGCGGGCGGGCATGTGATCTGGATCGCGGGGCTGGCCATGGCGGTGGGCAGCATCACCGGGGGGCAGATCGGCTCCTATCTCGCCATGCGCTTCGGATCGCGCCTCATCAAGCCGCTGCTGATCGTGATGTCGCTGGCGCTGACCGCCAAGATGCTGCTGGACCCGAAGAACCCAATCCACAACTATCTGTTCGGTTAGAGCCTGTTTGAAAATGCGCGGAAGAGCGCATTTTAGAGCGGCACCAGCCCTCTCCCCCACCCGGCCACCCATATGATACTGCCGTTGGGTGGCCGGGTGGGGGAGAGGGCCGGCGCGGCAACGCGCCGAAGGCGCATTTTCCAACACACTCTTGGGCCCGCCTTGCGCTCCGCGCCGATTGGCGCGAGAGGAACGGCGATGAGCGCCCTCCCCATCCATGCCGTGCTGCCCGACCTGCTTGCCGTCCTGCGAAAGGGCAGCAACGCCGTGCTGGTGGCGCCGCCGGGCGCGGGCAAGACGACGGCGGTGGCGCCCGCGCTGCTGGACGAACCCTGGTGCACGGGCCAGGTGCTGCTGCTCTCCCCACGCAGGCTGGCGGCGCGGGCGGCGGCGGAGCGGATCGCGGAGCTGATGGGCGAGCAGCCGGGCGGCACGGTCGGCTATGCGACGCGCATGGACAGCAAGCTCAGCGCCCGGACCCGGCTGCTGGTGCTGACCGAGGGCATTTTCGTGCGGCGGATACAGGATGATCCGGAACTGGCGGGTGTGTCGGCGGTGCTGTTCGACGAAGTGCATGAGCGCAGCCTGGACAGCGATTTCGGGCTGGCGCTGGCGCTGGATGCGCAGGACGCGCTGCGGCCGGACCTGCGGATCGTGCCGATGTCGGCGACTTTGGACGGGGCGCGTTTCGCCGCTCTGCTGAACGGCGCGCCCGTGATCGAGAGCGAGGGACGCATCCAGCCGCTGGACCTGCGCCATGTCGGGCGCGCGTCGGAAAAGCGGATCGAGGATGAAATGGCGGCGACGATCCGCCGCGCGCTGACCGAGGAAGCGGATGGCGACCTGCTCGCCTTCCTGCCCGGCGTGGCGGAGATCGAGCGTACGGCGGAGCGGATCGAGGGCGGGCCGTTCGAGGTGCACCGGCTGCACGGGTCGCTCGATCCGGCGGCGCAGCGGGCGGCGATCCGGCCGTCGCGCGAGGGGCGGCGCAAGGTCATCCTCGCCACCTCGATCGCGGAAACCAGCCTGACCATCGACGGCGTGCGGATCGTGGTTGACAGTGGATTGGCGCGGCGGCCGCGCTATGACCGGGCGGCGGGCGTGACCCGGCTCGTCACCGAACGCGCAAGCCAGGCGTCGGCGACCCAGCGCGCGGGCCGCGCGGCGCGGCAGCGGCCGGGCGTCGCCTATCGGCTGTGGGAAGCGGCGGCGAGCGCGGGGATGCCGCCCTTCGATCCGCCGGAGATAGTGGAGAGCGACCTGTCCAGCCTGCTGCTCGACTGCGCGCTCTGGGGCGTGAGCGATCCCGGCGCGCTGCGCTGGCTGGATGCGCCGCCCGTCGCGGCGGTGGAGGAAGCGCGCAAGCGGCTGACGGTGCTGGAGGCGCTGGACGCGGACGGGCGGATCACCGCGCACGGCAAGGCGTTGGCGAAGCTACCGCTCGCGCCCCGTATCGCTCATATGCTGGTGCGCGCCGGGGAAATGGGGCTGGCGGAGGTTGCGGCCGAAGTCGCGGTGCTGCTGGGCGAACGCGGGATTGGCGGGCAGGACATCGACCTGACCTTGCGACGGCAGCGCTGGCGGCGCGAGAGCGGCAAGCGCGCGGATGCGGCGCGAGGGCTGGCGAAGCGGTGGGCGAAGCTGGCGCCAGGCACGCAGAACGCGGCCTTTGGCGATCATCAGGTCGGCCTCTGCCTCGCCCTCGCCTTCCCCGACCGGGTGGCAAAACGCCGCTCGGCCGACGGCGCCGACTGGGCGAGCGTGGGCGGGCGCGGATTCCGGCTCGATCCCCTGTCGCCGCTGGCGCGGGAGGACTGGCTGGCGGTGGGCGAGGTGCAGGGCAGCGCGGCGGGCGCGCGCATCCTGTCCGCCGCGCCGATCGGCGAGGCGGACGTGATCGCCCTGTTCGGCGCGCGGATCGCCGAGCATCGCACGGTGCGCTTCCGCGCCGCCAATGGCGGAATCGAGGCGTTGCGCGAACGGCGACTGGGCGCGGTGCGGCTGTCGTCCGGGTCGGACGACAGCCCCGATCCGCAAGCGGTGGTCGCGGCGCTGGTCGAAGGCGTGCGGCAGGGCGGCCTCCCCCTCCTCCCCTGGTCGGAGGCGGCGCAGTCGCTGCGGATGCGCGCTGGGTTCGCCGGGATCGATGCGCTGTCCGATGCCGCGCTGATGGAGACGCTGGATCAATGGCTGCCGCCTTTGCTGGCGGGCAGGCGGCGGCTGTCCGACATCGATCGTTCGCAGCTTTCGGGCGTGCTGGACGGGCTGATCGGCTGGGACGGCAAGAGCCAACTTGGCCGGCTCGCCCCGCCCGACTTCCGCTCCCCCGCCGGAAGCCACCATGCGATCGACTATGCGGCCGAGGGTGGGCCGCGCGTGGAGTTGCGCGTGCAGGCGCTGTTCGGCCTGTCCGACCATCCCACCGTGGGGAGCCAGCGCATTCCGCTGGTCCTCTCGCTCACCTCGCCCGCCGGGCGGCCGATCCAGACGACGCGCGACCTGCCCGGCTTCTGGGCGGGCAACTGGCGCGACGTCGCCAAGGAGATGCGCGGCCGCTATCCCCGCCATCCCTGGCCCGACGATCCGGCCGCCGCCAGCGCGACATTACGCACCAAAAATGCGGATGCCAGAGGACATGGCTCCCGCAAGTCTTGACTTCGCATCGGCCGCTGGTGCAACGCACCATGACGCATTACCGGAGTCCCATCGCGATGAACGCGCGCATCTATCAGATCCAGAAGAACGCCCTCCAGTCCGGCAAGGCGCTGACCCGCAAATGGGTGCTGGAATATGCGCCCGCCGAAGCGAAGCAGCCCGATCCGCTGACCGGCTGGGCCGGTTCGGGCGACACGCGGCAGCAGTTGACGCTGACCTTCCCCTCGCAGGATGCCGCCATCGCCTATGCGCAAAAGCAGGGTGTCGCCTATACCGTCATCGCGACCCCGCCCAAGACGCTGAAATTGCAGGCCTACGCCGACAATTTCCGCTGATCGATCGTTTTTGGCTTGCACATTCGGGCGCGATGCTGCCCGATTGACGCCTTATTCCCCTGCCAAAGAGCGGGCTGAGGCGGCAATGGCCGCGCTTTGACGGAAAGATTTTCACGATAATGACGGATCGCACCGAGATTTTCGACAGCGTTGCGGCGCAGATCGCCCTCTTCAACAAAAAGGGCGTCGAACTGACCGAAGCCACCACCTTTGCCGGCGACCTGGAATGGGACAGCCTGACGGTGATGGATTTCGTCGCGGCCATCGAGGATGAGTTCGACATCATCATCACCATGAACATGCAGGCCGAGATCGAGACCGTGGGCCAGCTGGTCGACGCGGTCGCCAAGCTGAAGGGCTGATAAGCTCTTCCTCCTTCCGTTCGGTTCGAGCTTGTCGAGAACCATGTGCTGATGGTTCTCGACAAGCTCGAACCGAACGGCGGTTTTGACTTGAACGGAATTCTTCTATGACCGACGCCGCCATCGCTACCGAAACGCGCGACCTCTTTTCCAAATTCGATCCGCTGATCGCCGAGCGCGAGGCGCTGCTGGCGACGGGCGTGCGCGATCCCTATGCGATCGTGATGGACAAGGTGCTCTCGCCCACCCGCGCGATCATCAAGGGCAAGGAAACCATCCTGCTCGGCACCTATAATTATATGGGCATGACCTTCGATCCCGAAGTGGTCGCGGCGGGCAAGAAGGCGCTGGACGAATATGGCGCGGGCACTACCGGCAGCCGCGTCCTCAACGGCACCTATCAGGGCCATAAGGAAGTCGAGGACGCCCTCAGGGAATTTTACGGCACGTCGGGCGCGATGGTCTTCTCGACCGGCTATCAGGCGAATCTGGGCATCATCTCCACCCTCGCGGGCAAGGGCGACTATGTCGTGCTCGACGCCGACAGCCATGCGTCCATCTATGACGGCTGTGGCCTTGGCAATGCGGAGATCGTCCGTTTCCGCCACAACAGCGTCGAGGATCTCGACAAGCGCCTGGGCCGCCTGCCTGCCGACGCGCTGAAGCTGGTGGTGCTGGAAGGCGTCTATTCGATGCTGGGCGATGTCGCCCCTCTGCCCGAAATGGTCGCCGCGATCCGCAAGCATCCCAATTGCATGATCCTGTGCGACGAAGCCCATGGCATGGGCTTTTTCGGCCCCAATGGCCGCGGCGCCTATGAGGAGCAGGGCGTCGAGGGCGAGATCGACTTCGTGGTCGGCACCTTTTCCAAGTCGGTGGGCACGGTCGGCGGCTTCTGCGTGTCGAACCATCCCAAGTTCGAGATATTGCGCCTCGTCTGCCGTCCCTATGTCTTCACCGCGTCGCTGCCCCCCAGCGTCGTCGCCACCGCCGCGACCAGCATCCGCAAGCTGATGCACGCCGGCGAAAAGCGCGCGCATCTGTGGAAGAACAGCCAGCGGCTGCACAAGGGCCTCTCCGACCTCGGCTTCAAGCTGGGCAGCGAAACGCCGCAGTCGGCGATCATCGCCGTCATCCTGACCGACCAGACGCAGGCCGTCGCCATGTGGCAGACGCTGCTGGAGCTGGGCCTTTACGTCAACATGGCGCGCCCGCCGGCGACCCCGGCCGGCACCTTCCTGCTCCGCTGCTCGCTGTGCGCCGAGCATAGCGACGAGCAGGTGGGCCAGATCATCGCCATGTTCGAAACGGCGGGCAAGGCGACCGGCGCAATCGGTTGACATCGCGCCATAACGCGCAGATTACGATGGATCGAGCCTTAACCACGACAAAATGTTGCGGGCCAATGGAACCTCTGATCTATCATATTCCGCCGTTAATCTTGTTCGTCTAGTGTAACGGTCGATGGCCGAGGGCGATTTTCAGGATGTTCAGACCAGCGGCTGGCGCGCCTTGGCGCGGCGCGTCATGCCGTTGCTGCTCGTCGTGCTGCTGATCGGCTCGCTCGGCGCGCTGCTCTATACCGCCAGCAATGCCTCGCGCGATCATCAGCGCGCGCTCGCCGAACAGCAGCGCAGCTTCGAAATCATCGCCCTCGCCCGCGCGTTCGAGGCCCGCACCGCCCGCGCCGAAGTGACGCTGGCCCGCTATGTCATCAGCCTCGACCCCGACACTGGCCGCCTGTTTCAGGACCAGTGGCGCAGCGCGGCGAGCCAGCTCAAGGCGCTCTATTATGCGACGCGCCGGGCCGGCTGGCAGCGCGGCAATGTCGAGGCGCTGCAATATGCCTTCGAACAGCGCGGCAAGACCCTCAACGAAATCGGCCTGCGCACCACCTACGACCAGAAGATGTCCGCGCTCGGTCGCTTCCATCAGGCCGGCAAGAGCCAGGATCTGCGCCGCATCACCGCCCTGCTCGATCTGGTCATCAATGCGGAGAATGCGCGACTGCGCGAGCGCAGCCTGGCGGTGACGATCGCCGGCGACCGGAACGAATGGGTGGGCAAGACGTCGCGCCTGCTGGGCCTGGCCATGCTGGTCTGCATCCTGTTCGCCGCCTGGTTCGCCAATTCCGCCTATGGCGAGCGGCGCAAGGCGCGGCGGCAGGCGGAGCTGGAAACCGAGCGCGCCGATCGGCTGGAGGCCGCCGTGCGCGCCCGCACCGCCGAACTGTCCGACGCCTATGAACAGCTGAAGCGCGAATCGGCCGAGCGCGCGGCGGTGGAGGATAATCTGCGCCAGATGCAGAAGATGGACGCGGTCGGCCAGTTGACCGGCGGTATCGCCCATGACTTCAACAATATGCTGGCCGTCGTCGTCGGCGGGCTGGAACTGGCCAAGCGCAAGCTGCGGCTGAAGCCCGAAGAGGCCGGGCGCCATCTGGACAATGCGATGGAGGGCGCCAACCGCGCCGCCGCGCTGACCCGCCGGTTGCTGGCCTTCGCCCGGTCCGAGCCGCTGCTGCCCAGCGCAATCGATCCCGACTCGCTGCTGCGCGGCATGGCCGACCTGATCGATCGCACGATCGGCGACCAGATCATCGTCAGCTTCACCCAGCAGGCGCAGGGCTGGCGCATCTTCGTCGATCAGCATCAGATGGAGAATGCGATCCTGAACCTGTGCGTCAATGCGCGCGACGCGATGGAGGGACGCGGCAAGCTGATCCTGTCGACCGACCGCACGACGCTCCGGGCGGGCGAGATCGGCGAATGCGCGGCGGGCGACTATGTCATGCTCAGCGTGACCGACGACGGCTGCGGCATGACCCCCGACGTGCTGGCGCGGGTGTTCGAGCCTTTCTTCACGACCAAGCCCGTCGGCAAGGGCACGGGCCTTGGGCTCAGCCAGATTTTCGGTTTCGTGCGGCAGAGCGAGGGCGAGATCCGAATCGAGTCCGAGGCCGGCAAGGGCAGCAGCGTGCATCTCTACCTGCCGCGATCGACGCGCGAAGTGGAGGAGACCGAAGGCGATGGCGGCGGTTTCGCTCGCACGCCGGTGCAGCATCCACCCACCCGCATCCTGGTCGTGGAGGATGATCCGCGCGTGCTGAACCAGACGCTGGCGGCACTCAGCGAACTGGGGCATCTGCCGATCCCCTGCGACCATCCGTCCAAGGCGGTCAAGCTGCTGGCGAACAACGCCGATATCGGCCTGATCATGAGCGACGTGCTGATGCCCGACATGACCGGGCCGGAAATGATCAGGAACCTGCCGCATCTTTTCCGGCATTTGCCGGTGCTGTTCGTCACCGGCTATGCCGGCGACGCCAATGACAGCGCGGCGTTCGAAGGGCACGCCGTGCTGCGCAAGCCCTATACGCTGATGGCGCTGGGTCAGGCGCTCTCGATCGCGCTCAACGGATCGCACCACCCCGGAACAGCCGCGGCAGCAGAGTGACCGCGCCCAGCAGCGGCCAGCGCCGCTGCCAGGGCTTGATCTCTATCCGCGTGCCGGCGTGGCGATTGATCTTCCACGCGAGATAATCGATGCCGCCGGCATAGGTGAAGCTGGCCTTGACCAGACGCAGCACCGACAGCCGCTTGCCGCGCCGTTGCAGGCGGCGCCAGATCGCAGGCGCATCCTGCGGCGAAGGCGGCAGGCCGTCGGCCAGCGCCGCCTCGCCAAAGCGGCGATAGCGGTCGGGATCGGCCTCCACGATGGAGAGCGAACGCCCCTTCTTCTCCGCGCGCAGTTCCGCATTATAGGTCTGCGTGAAGCCCGCCTTCCACAGAGCGAGCGCATCCCCCTGCCCTTCGGTCATGGGCCGGGCCAGCGACAACAGGGTCGGCGCCGCCTGCGCCACGGCGGCGATGGCGCGCTGGCGGGCGAGATCGTCGGCGGCCCAGAGCAGGCGCGAGGGCTGGGCGAAGCGTGCCCAGACCGAGACATTATCCGCCGCGGGGCTGTTGAGCCGGGCGAAATCGGCTTCGGACAGGATCGCATATTTGGCGATCAGGCCACCATGTTCGAAGGGGAAGACATTGGGCGGGATCAGACGGTTGGCTGTGGCCAGCCAGCTTTTGCCATAGGCGGCCGGATAGTCCGACACGATCAGGTAGAAATCCAGCATCAGACCGTCGAGATTCTGTTCGCGCAGGCAGGAACCGTAGAAAAGGACGGCGCGGGCGGCTTCGGGATATTTCGCTGCGAGCGCGCCCGCCATCGCCGCGGCGCGCGGATCGGCGGGCGCGGTCAGTTCGGCGGTGACGAGGGGGAGGAGTTGGCTGGGCATTGGACCGTTGAAATGGCTTTCACGCATGTTCCGTTCGGGCTGAGCCTGTCGAAGCTCGGATAATGTGGGCTATCGCTTGCGAAACAGCAATGACAGGTTGTTCGCTGGCATTTCGATCAAGCGTTCGAACACCAGCCCCTGCGCCTCGGCCGCCGCGACCACATCCTCCAGCCGCCGCAAGCCCCAGTGCGGGTCGCGGGCCTTGAGCGAGGCGTCGAAAGAGACATTGCTGGGTGCGGTGTCCACACCATCACGCAGATAGGGTCCATAGAGATAGAGCAGGCCACCGGGCGGCAGCAACGCCCCTGCCCCCTTCATCAACCCCAGCGTGGCCGCCCATGGGCTGATATGGACCATGTTGATGCACAGGATCGCATCAGCCTGCGCGATCGGCCAGTCGGCGCTGGCGTCCAGCAGGATCGGCGGGCGGAGATTCGGGAGGTTCGCGTCGGCGCGCCATGCCGCGATCGAGGCCAGAGCGGCCGGATCGGGATCGCTGGGTTGCCAGATCAGATCGGCAAAGGCGTCGGCGAAATAGACATTATGCTCGCCGCTGCCGCTCGCCACCTCCAGCACGAGACCGGAGGATGGGAGGGCGTCGCGCAGCACGGCGACGATAGCATCGCGGTTGCGCCCGGTCGCGGGGGCATGGCGCCTGAGATCAGGCTGGCCCGCCGCAACGGGGCCGGAACCGGGTTCCCACGGCTCCGGCCCATTCGTCATTCGGCGGCCTGCGCCAGCGCCGGCTCGGTCCAGGTCAGCACCGGCTTGCGCGCGGCCAGCGTCTCGTCCAAGCGGCGGCGCGGCGCGAAATAGGGCGCGCCCTTCAGCGCTTCATCTCCTGCCTTGGCGCGTTCCGCCAGGCTGCGCAGCGCCAGGATGAACTGGTCGAGCGCCGCCTTGCTTTCCGTCTCGGTCGGTTCGACCAGCATCGCACCATGGACGACCAGCGGGAAATACATTGTCATCGGGTGGAAGCCCTCGTCGATCAGCCCCTTGGCGATGTCGAGCGTGGTGAAGCCTTCGGCGAGGCCTTTGTCGCTGAACAACGCCTCATGCATACATGGGCCGCTGCCGCCGAAGGGCGCGTCCAGCACATCGTCCAGGCTGCGCAGGATATAATTGGCGTTGAGGACGGCGTCCTCCGCCACCTGACGCAAACCGTCGGCGCCGTGGCTGAGGATATAGGTGAGCGCGCGGGTGAACATGCCCATCTGGCCGTGGAAGGCCGACATGCGGCCGAAGCTCTGCGGCATTTCCTCGCCGACATTCTCCTCCTCAATGAGGTGGATCGTGCCGTCGGCCATGCGCGCGGTATAGGGCAGCGGGCCGAAGGGCGAAAGCGCCTCCGACAGCACCACCGGACCCGAACCCGGACCGCCGCCGCCATGGGGCGTCGAGAAGGTCTTGTGCAGGTTGATGTGCATGGCGTCGACGCCCAGGTCGCCGGGGCGGACCCGGCCGACGATGGCGTTGAAGTTCGCGCCGTCGCAATAGACGAAGGCCCCGGCGGCATGGACCGCGTCGGAAATCACCTTCATGTCGCGCTCGAACAGGCCGCAGGTATTGGGGTTGGTGATCATCACAGCCGCGACATCGGGGCCAAGCCGCGCCTTGAGCGCTTCCACATCGACGCGGCCGTCCGGGGTCGCGGGAATATCCTCGACCTTGTAGCCGCAGAAGGCGGCCGTCGCGGGATTGGTGCCATGGGCACTTTCGGGCACCAGCACGACGCTGCGCGCATCGCCCCGCGCTTCGAGCGCGGCGCGGATGCAGAGCAGGCCGCACAGTTCGCCATGCGCGCCAGCCTTGGGCGTCATCGCGACGCCGTGCATCCCGGTCAGCGTGATGAGCCACATCGCCAGTTCGTTGATGACGCCCAGCGCGCCCTGCACCGTCGATTGCGGCTGGAGCGGATGAAGGTCCGCGAAGCCGGGCATACGCGCCACCTTTTCATTGAGGCGCGGATTATGCTTCATGGTGCAGCTGCCGAGCGGGAACAGGCCCAGGTCGATGGCGTAGTTCTGACGGCTGAGGCGGGTATAGTGGCGCACCGTTTCCTGCTCCGACAGGCCGGGCAGGCCGATGCCGTCGGTGCGGGCGAGGCTGCCGAGGCGGCTGGCGACCTTGGGCGCGACAGCGAAGTCGACACCTGTGGTATCGGTCGAGCCGATCTCGAAGATCAGCGCTTCCTCCAGCATCAGCGCGCGATTGCCGGTGGCGGTGGCGGGGTTATTGTCTATTTCGGTGACGGCTTGCGGCGCGGTGGGGCGGCCTTCCTTCAGCATGGTCATGCCAGTTCCTCCTCAAGCGCTTGCGCCAGGGTTTCGATATCCTCCGGCGTCACCGTTTCGGTGACGGCGACGACCAGGCCGTTGCCGATCTGCGGCGCGTCTGGGAACAGGCGGCCGAGCGATACGCCGCCCAGCACGCCCTTGTCGGCAAGATTGCGGACGATTTCGCGCGCGTCCTTCGACAGGATCAGAGTGAATTCGTTGAAAAAGCTGTCGTTGAGCAGCGTGACGCCCGGCACCTTGGCAAGGCGGTCGGCAGCCTGACAGGCGAGCGCATGATTGAGGCCCGCCAGTTCGCGCAGCCCCTTCTCGCCCAGCAGGGTCATGTGGATGCTGAACGCCAGCGCGCAGAGGCCGGAGTTGGTGCAGATGTTCGACGTCGCCTTCTCGCGGCGGATATGCTGTTCGCGGGTCGAGAGGGTCAGCACGAAGCCGCGCTTGCCCGCCGCATCGACGGTTTCGCCGCACAGGCGGCCGGGCATCTGGCGGACATATTTCTGCTTGCAGCCGAAGAGGCCGAGATAGGGACCGCCGAACTGGAGGCCGACGCCGATCGACTGGCCTTCGCCCACGACGATATCCGCGCCCATCTCGCCCGGCGCTTTGATCGCACCCAGCGCGACCGGCTCCGTCACGACCGCGACCAGCAGCGCGCCGGCGGCATGGGCGGCGTCGGCGAGCGGGGTCAGGTCGGCGATGCGGCCGAGAATGTCGGGATATTGGACGACGACGCAGCTCACATCCTTGTCGATGCCCGCGATCAGCGCGTCGATATCGGTCGCGGCGTCGAGGGTCGGCGCCTGATGCTCCAGCACGTCGCCGGTGAACTTCGCCATGGTGTTGGCGACCGAGACATAATGGGGGTGCAGGCCGGAGGACAGGATCGCCTTGCCGCGCTTGGTGATGCGGCGGGCCATGCCGATCGCTTCCCAGCAGGCGGTCGAGCCGTCATACATGGAGGCGTTGGCGACGTCGCAGCCCAGCAGGCGGGCGACCTGGGTCTGGAATTCGAACAGCACCTGGAGCGTGCCCTGCGCGATTTCCGGCTGATAGGGCGTGTAGGCGGTCAGGAACTCGCCCCGCTGGATCAGATGATCGACGCTGGCGGGAACATGATGCTTGTAGGCCCCGGCGCCGAGGAAGAAGGGCGCCTCCCCTGCCGACAGGTTTTTCCGCGCGAGCGCCGCCATATGGCGCTCGACCGCCAGTTCGCTGGCATGGGGCGGCAGGCCCTCGATCGTGCCGGTCAGGCGGGCCTCGGCGGGGACGTCCACGAACAGGTCGTCGATGGACGCCGCGCCGATGACGGACAGCATCTGCTGCCGGTCGGTGTCGGTAAGGGGTAGGTAGCGCATTTCCAAAAACTCCCCCCTCGCCCCTTGGTCTCCCCTCCCGCTTGCGGGAGGGGTCGGGGGAGGGTCTGTTACGGAGATGGCGCTACACGCCCTCCCCTAGCCCCTCCCGCAAGCGGGAGGGGAACTTCAAAATCAAAGCGCGGCCACGAACGTCTTGTAGGCGGCTTCGGTCATCAGGCCTTCCAGTTCGCTGGCGTCGGCGATGCGCAGCTTGAAGAACCAGCCATCTTCCTCGGCATCGCTGTTGACCAGCGCGGGTTCATCCTCCAGCGCGCTGTTGGATTCGACGACCTCGCCCGAGATCGGGGCGTAGACGTCGGATGCGGCCTTGACCGATTCCACGACGGCAGCGTCGTCGCCCTTTTCAAAGCTGGTGCCCTCAGCCGGCAGTTCGACGAACACGATGTCGCCCAGCTGCTCCTGCGCATAATCGGTGATGCCGACGGTGGCGATATCGCCCGCGACGTCGATCCATTCATGTTCGTCGGTGAAATAACGGCTCATGATGATACTCCCCTCGGAAAATCTGAAAATTCAGGCCTTGCGGCGGTAACGATGCGGAACGAACGGCATCGGCGCAACCGTGGCGGCGATGCGGCGCCCGCGCACATCGATTTCGAGCGCTTCGTCCAGCCCGGCATGGGGCAGGCTGACCCAGCCCATGGCGATCGGCGCGCCCACGGTCGGCGCAAAGCCGCCGGAGGTCACTTCGCCCACCAGCACGTCGCCGGCGTAGATTTGCGCGCCTTCGCGCGCCGGCAGGCGGCCCTCGATCCTGAGGCCCACGCGCTTGGAGCCTGGACCTTCGGCCAGTTCCTTCACCACCCGGGCATGGCCGATGAAGCCGCCTTCCTCGCGGCGGCGCTTGCCGATGGCGAAGCCCAGATCGGCGCCGATGGTGCTGACAACGGGTGTCAGATCATGGCCGTAGAGCGGCAGTCCCGCCTCCAGACGCAGCGAGTCGCGCGCGCCAAGGCCGATCGGCTTCACCTGCGGCAGCGCGCACAGCGCATCGGCGAGCAAGGTCACATCCTCGGCAGGCACGCTGATCTCGAACCCGTCCTCGCCGGTATAGCCCGAACGGCTGATCCACAGCGGAACGCCGCGCCAGGCGAACAGGCCCGACTGCATGAAGAGGAGATCGGCGGTTTCGGGGATCAGCGCCGCCAGCGCCTCGCCCGCTTCCGGACCTTGCAGCGCCAGCAGCGCCTGTTCGTCCATATGGTTCATCACGACTTCGTCGGGCAGATGCTCGATCATCCAGCCCATATCGTCATATTTGGTCGCACCGTTGACCACCATGTAGATGGCCGCGCCGTCAAAGGCACTGTCGCCGAGGCGCGAGATCATCAGATCGTCGAGAATGCCGCCCTCTTCGTCGAGCAGCATCGAATAACGCTGGCGGAAGGGCTTCAGCCCCTTGATGTCGCTGGGCAGCAGATGTTCCAGCGCCTCATCCACGCCCTCGCCCGAGAAGGTCAGCTGGCCCATATGGCTGACATCGAACAGGCCGGCATGTTCGCGGGTCCAGCCATGTTCGGCCATGATGCCTTCATATTGGATCGGCATGTGATAGCCGGCGAAACCGACCATACGCGCGCCTTTCGCGCGGTGCCAGGCATCCAGCGGCAGATCCTGCAGCGGCAATTCTTCTTCGAGATGGGTGATATCGTCGATGCCGGACATGGGGCAGCCTTTCCGTGCGGGGTTGGGTGCGACAGCTTAGCCATGCCCGGAGTCGGGCCGGTTACATCTGCCACCCCCTCTGTCACGGAACCTGAGAGCTTTGACCAGCAGCCGTGCGGCCACTTGGCTTACCCCTTCGGTGGGACGGAAAAACGTCCGCTTTCCAGAGTGCCTTGCGCGCGATGCGGTCCTTTGGCCTGAGAGATTCCGGGGCGGTTGCTCCTTCGGCGACGGGGTGGCCTGAAAGGCTTCCCATGCTCTCCCGCATCATGCCCGGCGGACGAATCCGCCAGAGACATAAGTGCATTGCGTCAAAGGAGGGAGCGCGTCAATCGCTCTTATTCGCCGGCCGCCGCGACCGGCCCATATATCTCCGAATGGCGCTTTTCGGCGTAGCGGTCGGTCATGCCGGCAATGAAATCGGCGATGTGGCGGCTGCGGGTCGGTTCCTCCAGTGCGCACTCGTCGCGCCATTCTTCGGGCATCAGCGCGGGATCGGCCTGATAGGCGCGAAACAGGTCGGTAACGATCACCCGCGCCCGATCGGCCGCCGCCAGCTGGTCGGGATGATGGTAGAGGGTCGCATACATGAAGCGCTTGAGGTCGCGCTCCTGCCGCGCCAGTTCGGGCGAGAAGGCGACCAGCGTGCGGCCGAGCGCGCGGACATCCTCGACCGTCTGGACACCCGACTCCGCGATGTTGCGCCGGGTCGCGTCGATCAGGTCGTTGGCCATGACGCCGATCTGCTCACGCACCAGTTCGCGCAGCAGCCGGTCCGGCGCCACATCGGGATAGCGGCCGCGCACCCGGTCCCAACAGCGCCGCACCAGCGGCACCTCCAGCAACTGGTCGAGTGTCAGCAGCCCGGCGCGCAGGCCATCGTCGATATCATGATTGTCATAGGCGATATCGTCGGAAATCGCCGCCAGCTGCGCCTCCAGCGAGGCATGGCTGGCGAGGTCGAGCGGATAGAGCGCGTCCAGCTCGCGCATCGCCCAGCCGGGGCGGCCGATCGGGCCATTATGCTTGGCCAGCCCCTCCAGCATTTCCCAGCTGAGGTTGAGGCCCCGGAAACGCGGATAGGGGCTTTCCAGCAGCATCAGCGTGCGCAGCGTATGGGCGTTGTGATCGAAGCCGCCATGATCGTCCAGCGCCACCTCCAGCGCATCCTCGCCCGCATGGCCGAAGGGCGGATGACCGATGTCGTGGGCGAGGCAGAGCGCTTCGGTCAGATCCTCGTTCAGACCCAGCGTGCGCGCCGTGGTGCGGCCGATCTGGGCGACTTCCAGGCTGTGGGTCAGGCGGACGCGGAAATGATCGCCGTCGGGCGACACGAACACCTGCGTCTTGTGGCGAAGCCGGCGGAAGGCGATGGAATGGATGATCCGGTCGCGGTCGCGCTGGAAGATGTCGCGCGGCCCGCGCATCTCCCCGTCCGGCTCGACATGCAGACGTCCACGGCTGGCGGCGGGATGGCAGGCATAGGGGGCGAGCGTCGTCATGCGCCGCCTCTTAGAGCAGTATCGGCCGAGATTGAACGGCTACTATTCCCCGGTCGGCATATTCGCGCATTTTTGCGCGGCGATGGCCGGCTTTGGTGGAAACATGATCACCTCCCGCTTGCGGGAGGGGGAACGAAACTTAATGACCCCGGCTTTGTGCCGGGGGAATTTAGTCGCAGCGGGCTGGGTATAGCATCAAGGTCGCGCAGGCCCACCCCCTAACCCCCTCCCGCAAGCGGGAGGGGGAACAAGGTCCGCTCCCAATCGCGCCTGTCTACCGGAGGCAACCGATCATTCTCCCGCCAATTTCTCCACTTCTTCCCCCGCCTCGCTTTTCCACGCGAACACGTCGGCGCCGTCCTTCTTCAGATCGGCTTCCAGTTCCCTGGCGCGGGTGAAGCTGGCGAAGGGACCGACCAGCAGGCGGTTGGTGCGACCCCAACTGGCGCTCCAGCCATCCTGCTTCGCCAGGATCGCATATTTCTTGCGCAAACCCCGCATGGTGAAGCCCAGCGCCGGCTTGCTCTGGCCGACACCGACCTGAAGCCAGTTGCGCGCGGGATTGGCGGCGAGGCGCTTCTTTTCCTCCGCCTCGGCCTTCGCCTTGGCATCGGCTTCCGCCTTGGCCTTGGCGGCGGCTTCCTTCTTCGCCTTGTCGGCTGCGGCCTTCGCCGCCGCCTGGCGCTCGGCGCGGCGCTGGGCCTGGAGCGCGGCCACTTCGTTCAGGTCGACAGCGGCGACCGTCGCCCGGCGCTCGCTCTCGGGCACGTCGATCGCGTGGATGATATCGGCCAGCGTGCGGGTCGCCTCTGGATTGGGTGAAGGCGGGACCGGGGCTATGGGCTGGACGGGCTGAGCCGCCGGCGGCGGTGTGGGCAGAGAAGCGGCAGGCTGAGAGACGGGCGGCGGCGCGGTCGATACCGATGCTTGCGGCGGTGGCGATGGCGGCGGGGCCGGCGTTCCGGCCTGCGCCAGCGCGATCGCGTTGAGCTGCGACCCGGCGCCGGAGGGCTGAGCCGCGGGGCGTGGGGCGCTATCGATCGATTCGAAGCCGGGCGCGGGCGGACCCTGCACGGCGGCGGACGGCGCGGCGGGCTGGCGCACCGGCGGCAAAGCGGGTGCGGTGGCGGGCGCGGCGCTGGAGGGCGCGGGCTGGACCGGACGCGCTGCGGGCAGCGGCGTCGGCTGGGTCGCCTGCGCCTGCGCGACCTGCGGCTGGCGGGTCGCGGGGGGTGGCAAGCGCTGGACAGAGGGCGCCGTGCGCGTGGCGGAGAGCCCCTCGGCGCGGGCGATGCGCGCCGCCTCGCGCTGCTGGCGACGCTGTTCGGTGCGCGTGAGCGGCCGGGCCTGGGCCGGCGGCGAAGCGGGCGCGGCGGCGACGACAGCGGGCGTCCTCGGCGCGGCCGTCACGCCCGGCGCAGGCGGCGTCGGCGTGATCGCGGCGATGCGCGTGCCGATTTGCGCCGGAAACTGCCCGAAATGCACGGCCGCCGCCTTTTGCGGCGCGGTCAGATAAGGCATTTTCTGCATGTAGGGCGTGATCGCGGCGGCGAGCTGCGCGGGCATGGTTTGCTCCGCCACCTTCTTCGCGTCGGCCTGCCGGTTGTTCATCGCATAGATGAATGCGCGATAGCGCCACGCCGCCCGGTCGCTCTTGTAGAGCAGCGGCTCCAGCGCCTTGTCGGCCGCCTGGACCTGACCCGATATGCCGAGCGAGGCGGCATAGCGGCGGATCAGTTCGGCATCGCCGGGCGTGCGGGCGAGCGCGGCCTGATAATCGCGCTGCGCCCCGGCCTGGTCGCCGGTCATGTCGCGCGCCAGCCCACGATCGGACAGGATGGTCGTGTCGGGATAACCCAGGCGCGACGCCTGATCGAACAGGCGGACCGCCTCAACCGGATTCTGCAATTTCAGCATGACCCGCGCCAGCCCCGCCTTGATCCGGCCATTGCCGCTGTCGATCGCATCGGCGCGCGCGAAGAAACCGGCGGCGCCATGGGGATCGTCCAGCGCCAGCGCCGCCTCCCCTGCCCCGATCAGCGCGGCGACGTCCCGCGGATTGGCCGCAAGCCGGGAAAGATTGCTGTTGAGATCGGCGGCGCCCAGCGGGCGCATCATCTGGGCCTGATCGGTCTGGGCCAGAGCGGCGCCGGGGAGAAGCACGCCCCCGATGGCGACGGTGGGAGCGAGAATCCAGGAAAGAGATTTTATCACATGCCCGCCTTAGCCCATCCGGCGTGAATGGCAAATTGACGCAGCAAAAAAGCGCGCCGGACCGCTCCGGGCGGTCGATGGCGCGCTTTGCCAAGGAGGGCGCGGCGGAACCGCGCCGCTGGCCTTTACTGGTTGCTCTGGCGGTTGAGGAATCGCGGGATATCGACGCCCGGCGCGCCCTCTTCCGAGGTCGGCGCCTTTTCGCCGCCGCGGGTCAGGCCCGCCATGCGCTCGAACAGCGTGCCGCCGGTAGCGACGCGCGGCGTGGGCTGGGCGGGAGCGGCCGGCGCAGGCGGCTGCTCGGCATTGTCGGCACCAAGGACCAGTTCGTCCTGGTCCGGGCCATCATCCGAGAAGACGGCGGACGGCTTGGTCGGCGCGAAGGCGGCCGGGGCAGCCGCCTTCTGAACCGGGGCAGGAGCCGGCGCTTCGGGCACGTCCAGTTCCAGCGTTTCCGGCTCCGGGGCGGGGGCAGGAGCCGGCATCGGTTGCGGCGCGGGCGCGGCGGCCACCGGCCTGGGCTGGGGCGCTGGCTGGGCCGGGGCCTGCGGCACGGCCACGGTCGGGCGGCTGGCGAAGCTGAAGGGCTGGGTTAGCGGCGCAGCCTGGGCACCGACGTCGCTGTCGATGCCGGTGGCGACCACCGACACGCGGATCTTGCCGTTGAGGCCGTCGTTGAAGGCGGAACCCCAGATGATGTTCGCGTCCGGGTCCACCAGTTCGCGGATATGGTTGGCGGCTTCGTCCACTTCCATCAGACGCATATCGTCGCCGCCGACGATCGAAACGATGACACCCTTCGCCCCGCGCATCGACACGCCGTCGAGCAGCGGGTTGGCGATCGCCTTTTCAGCGGCTTGGAGCGCACGGCCGTCGCCTTCGGCTTCGCCGGTGCCCATCATCGCCTTGCCCATTTCGCCCATCACCGAGCGGACGTCGGCGAAGTCGAGGTTGATGAGGCCCGGCATGATCATGAGGTCGGTGATCGAGCGCACGCCCTGCTGCAGCACCTCGTCCGCCATCTGGAACGCTTCCTTGAAGGTGGTGTTCGGGTTGGCGATCAGGAACAGATTCTGGTTCGGGATGACGATCAGTGTATCGACATGCTTCTGAAGCTCCTCGATGCCGCTTTCCGCCGACTTCATGCGGCGATTGCCCTCGAAGGTGAAGGGCTTGGTGACGACGCCGACGGTCAGGATGCCACGATCGCGCGCGGCCTTGGCGATGACGGGGGCCGCGCCGGTGCCGGTGCCGCCGCCCATGCCGGCGGTGATGAAGCACATATGCGCGCCGTCGAGCGCCTGCTCGACCGAAGCGATGGTTTCTTCCGCCGCCGCCTTGCCGATTTCGGGACGCGATCCGGCGCCCAGGCCTTCAGTGATCTGCGGACCAAGCTGGATGCGGCGTTCGGCCGGCGAGCTGTTCAGCGCCTGCGCGTCCGTATTGGCCACGATGAAGTCCACGCCCTCGACCGAGGCGGCGATCATGTTCGCGATGGCATTGCCGCCCGCGCCGCCGACGCCGATTACCGCGATGCGCGGCTTCAGTTCGTCCACATGAGGCGGGCTGATTTCAATGCTCATAATTACTGCTCCCTCAGCTTCCTCGTCAGGAAGCGACACCGTCATCATTTGTTAACACCAGAAAATAGAGGATTTCACCAGCTATTTTCGTCTTTGTCTTCATTCATCTCAATAGTTGGTCCGCATGGCGCGCATCATGCGTTGCCACCACAAGGGTGCGCCCAGACGATGCACGGTCTGCGGCGCAGGCGCCATCGTGCGGAGATCAACCGGGTTGGAAGCGCCGTAAAGCGCGAGTCCCGCCAATGTCGCGAAAGCCGGCCCACTATGCGCTTCAGGCATGGCGGACAAGCCCCTTGGCCGCCCGATCCGCACGGCCCGTCCCAAAGCGCCCTGCGCATAATCAGCGACGCCCTTCATTTCCGCGCCGCCGCCGGTCAGCACAACCTGACGCCCGGTGCTGTTGAAACCCATGCCGGCCAGCGCCGCATTCACTTCGGTCATGATCTGGTTCAGCCGTTCGCAGATGACGCCGACCAAAGCGGCGCGGGTGATCTTGCCCCCTTCCGCGTTCGGTCCGGCCGCCTGCCCCGGCACCGCCACTTCGCCATGGGGCGGTGCGATCTCGATCATCTCCCGGAAATCGCGGGGATTTTGCATCGCCGATCCATAGAAGCATTTGATCCGTTCCGCCTGGCTGCGGCGGATGCCGAAGGCCGAGGCGATGTCGTCGGTAATGTCCGATGCGCCGATGGGTATGGAATGGAGGCCCACCAGCATACCGCCGGCATAGAGCGAAACGTTGGTGACGCCCGCGCCCATCTCCACCAGCGCCACGCCAAGGTCGCGCTCCTCCTCCGACAGGCAGGCGAGGCCGGTCGCGATCGGCGAGGCGACGATCGAATTGACGTTGAGATACGCCCCGCGCACGCAGAGGTCGAGATTGGCGAGGGGCGCGCCATCCGCCAGCACGACATGGATGTCGACGCCCAGCAGGTCGGCGTGCATCCCCAGCGGCTTCTTCACAGGCACCTTGCCGTTGATGGTGAAGCAGGTCGGCTGGGCATGGAGGACGATGCGGCCGTCGGGATCGATGCCCTGCTGGCCGGTGGTGAGCAGATCGTCGATATCGGGCTGTTCCACGCGATAGCCGCCCATGTCGCGCTCGACCGTGACGACGTCGCTGACCAGCGATCCGCCGGAGAAGCTGACCCAGACATCCTCGATATTGGTGCCGGCGACACGCTCGGCCTGTTCCACCGTCTCGCGCACCGCGAGTTCGGTCCGCTCCATATCAGCGATGAAGCCGCGGCGCACGCCACGGCTCTCGCGCTGCCCCGTCCCCAGGATGGCGAGTTCGCCAGTGTCGGTGCGGCCTGCGATCAGCGCCGACACTTTCCAGGAGCCAATGTCGATCGCGGTGATCAGCTTTTCGACCTTGGGCTGCGCCATCTCGTCTTAGCCTTCCTCGCCTTTACCCGGCGCATTGGCGGTTTCCGCCGCGGCGTCGGTGGGCTTTTCCTCGACCCGGCCCTGCGGCAGGCGCAGGACGAAACGGTCGGGATCACGCATGTCGAACTTGACGATGCCCCGGCCGAGCAGCCGGTTGACCCCATCCATCCGCGCGAAATTCACCAGCGCCGAGGCTGAGTCCCTGTCGCCCTCCGGCAGGGAGAGCGTCTCACCCGATTGAAAGCGCAGATCCCAGCGACGGTTCCCGACCCAGGTCGCGCCCGCCAGCATGGGCTTCAGCGCCGGGGCATTCTCCATCAGCTTGTTGAGGCCCGCGGTCTGGAGGTTCGCATTGGGGCCGACGACCAGCGGCAGGTCGGGCATCGCATTGCTGGCCACCGACTGAAGCACCACGCCCTGCACGTCGATCAGGTTCAGTTGTCCTTCATGCTGCCACACCGCTACCGGATCACGCTCGACGATATCGACGACCAAAGTATCGGGCAGGCGGCGGGAGACGCGCGCATCCTTGACCCAGCCAAGCTTCAGCATCTCGTCACGGACCTTGGGCAGGTCGAGCGAGAGCATGGACCGGTCCACCTGGCCCAGCGCGATATTGTAGACGGGCAGTTCGTCCATCCGCTCGACGCCGCGCACCTCGACCTTCTCCACTTCGAAACCCGCGCGGGCGGCGAAGTCCGCCGCCTGCTGCCGGGCCATGGCGGGCAATCCCAGGAAGATGGCGATGGCGATGACGAGGCCGCCGAAAATGCCGACGATCGCCCAGCTGGCCATGCGCTGGAGCGTGGCTTCGCTGACGGGCAGATATTGGATGAGCTGATCGACCCAGCTGCGGCGCTTGAGCGCGCGGCCGCGACCGCCCCCGGACCTGCCCCCGCTCGCCCTGCCCTTCGCGCTGCTCAGCCGCGCTGTGCCGCCACGCCTGATCCGTGCCTCAGCCATGTTTCGCCCCTTTGGCGCGGTTCAGCGCCTCCTCGACAATAGTCTCCACCAGCGTCGCATAGTCAATGCCCAGCTTCGCCGCCTGCTCCGGGACAAGGCTGAGCGGCGTCATGCCCGGCTGGGTGTTGACCTCCAGCAGGTAAAGCCCCTCGACCCCCTGATCGTCGTCCCAGCGGAAATCGGCGCGCGACGCGCCCTTGCAGCCCAAGAGCTGGTGGGCGCGGAGCGCGATCGCCTTGCAGGCTTCGGTGATCTCCGGCGGAATGTCGGCGGGGCAGACATGCTCCGTCATGCCGTCCGTATATTTGGCGTCGAAATCGTAGAAGCCGCTCTTGGGGCGCAGTTCAGTGACGAGCAACGCCTCGTCGCCCAGCACCGCGGTCGTCAGTTCGCGGCCGCGAATATAGGGTTCGGCGAGCAGTTCAGGGAAATCCTGCCATGGGCCGGCGCTGTCGCGGGCGATGGGATTGCCATAATTGCCCTCCGCCGTGACGATGGCGACGCCGACCGAGCTGCCCTCATTGACGGGCTTCAGCACATAGGGACGCTGCATCGGGTCGGCGGTGAAGAGGCTTTCGCTCTCCACGATATGGCCGCCGGGCATGGGGATGCCGTGCGGCACCAGCGCCTGCTTGGTCAGTTGCTTGTCGATCGCGATGACCGATGTGGCGAGGCCGCTATGGGTGTAGGTGAGGCCCATCAGGTCCATCATGCCCTGCACCGTGCCATCCTCGCCCGGAACGCCGTGCAGCGCGTTAAAGATGACGTCCGCCCTCGTCTCGGCCAGGCGCGCGGCGACATTGCGGTCCATGTCGATCCGCGTTACCTTGTGCCCGCGCGATTCCAGCGCCCTGGCGACGCCCTCCCCGCTCGACAGCGACACCGGCCGCTCCGCCGACCAGCCGCCCATCAGGACGGCGACATGCCAGGGACCACGCATTACAATCCTCCCCTGCAAGGGGAGGTGGCAGGCCGCAGGCCTGACGGAGGGGTGTCCCCCTCACGATAGGGCGACACCCCTCCACCATTTGCTGCGCAAATGGTCCCCTTCGGCAGAGTCACGTGCCTCTGCCGAACCTTGCAGGGGAGGATTTGGTTCGTGCCGATCACTTCGTAACTCCCGTAAAATCATCGCCGGCAAACACCCCAACACGCTGGATTTCCCATTCCAGTTCGACGCCGCTCTTTGCCTTCACGCGGCGGCGGACTTCCTCGCCCAGCGCCTCGATGTCGGCGCTGGTGGCGTCGCCGGTGTTGAGCAGGAAATTGGTGTGCTTCTCGCTCACCTGCGCGCCGCCCAGTTGGAGGCCGCGACAGCCCGCTTCATCGACCAAGGCCCATGCCTTGTGGCCGTCCGGGTTCTTGAAGGTGGAGCCGCCGGTCTTGCTGCGCAGGGGCTGGCTTTCCTCGCGCGCGGCGGCGATGCGATCCATTTCGGCCTGGATCGCGGCCGGTTCGCCCGGATGGCCCCGGAAGGTCGCGCTGACCACCACCGCGCCATCGGGCAGGGTCGAGTGACGATAGGTGTAGCCAAGATCGGCGTTGGAGAGCGTCACCCGCTCGCCCGATCGCAGCACGACATCGCATTCGACCAATATGTCGCATGTCTCGCGGCCATAGGCGCCACCGTTCATGCGCACGAAGCCGCCAACCGTGCCGGGGATGGAACGGAGAAATTCGAGGCCCGCAATCCCGGCGTCGCGCGCGGTCGAGGAAACGAGAATGCCCGACGCGCCGCCGCCGCAGACGAGCGTGGTGGCGTCCAGCCGCTCGACCTTCGCAAAGGGCTTGCCCAGCCGCACGACCACGCCCGGCACGCCGCCGTCGCGCACGATGAGGTTGGAGCCAAGGCCCAGCGCCATCACCGGCACCGACGGATCGGACATGCGGAGGAAATCGGACAGGTCCTCCGCATCCTTCGGCTCGAACAGCCATTGCGCCGCGCCGCCCGCCTTGAACCAGACGAGCGGGGCCAGCGGCGCATCGGCCTTGAGCGTGCCGCGAACGGCCGGAAGGGCAGTCGTCTCGATCAAGCGCGCACGCCCCACAGGCTCATCCAGTTCTTCATCGCCTTCATGTTCGCCTGCCCCGCATCCTGCATGGCCATGCCGGTTTCGAGCTGGCGCTGCGCCGCCTCCACCATGTCGCGCGCGACCTCCACGCCCTGCATCTGGGCGTCGATCATGCGCTTCTGCATTTCCAGGCCGACGGCGAACAGCTCGAACATCAGGCGGACTCCTTCACCTTGTCGGAAACGGCGGCGGCCAGGCCAGCGGCCCATTTCGTGATGTCGCCCGCGCCCAGGCAGATGACCATGTCGTCGGGCTGGATGTCGGCGGCGATGGCCGACGCCAGTTCATCCGCGTCGGCCACGGTCGAGGCATGGCGATGGCCGCGCCGCTTGAGGCCCGCGACCAAAGCCGCGCTGTCCACGCCCTCGATCGACTGCTCGCCGGCAGTGTAGACCGGGGCGGCATAGACGATGTCGGCGTCGTTGAAGGCCTGCTGAAACTCGTCCATCAGGTCGTGCAGGCGGGTGAAGCGGTGCGGCTGGACCACGGCGACGACCCGGCCTTTCGCCCCTTCGCGTGCGGCGGCGAGCACGGCGCGGATTTCGACAGGGTGGTGGCCATAATCGTCGATGACGGTCGCGGTGCCGCCCGCCACTTCGATCTCGCCGACCTTGGTGAAGCGGCGCTTGACGCCGCCGAACTTGGCGAAGCCGGTCTGGATGGTCGCGTCTTCGATCCCCATCTGGAGCGCCACGCCGATCGCCGCCATGGCGTTCAGCACATTATGGCGGCCGGGCATCGGCATCTCGATCCCCTCGATGCGGCGGATCGACCCGTCGCGCTCGCGGATCTGCACGTCGAAGCGGTTGCCGCCGGGAATGGGCTGGACATTTTCGCCGCGAATGTCGGCCTGCGCCGAAAAGCCATAGGTGACGATGCGGCGGTCCTGCACGCGCGGCAGGATCGCCTGCACCTCGGGATGATCGAGGCAGAGCATCGCCGCGCCGTAGAAGGGCACATTGCCGACGAACTCGACAAAGGCGTCCTTCACCCGGTCAAAGCTGCCATAATGATCCAGATGTTCAGGATCGATATTGGTCACGACCGCGATCGTGCCGTCGAGGCGCAGGAAGCTGCCGTCGCTCTCATCGGCTTCCACGACCATCCAGTCGCTGTTGCCGAGGCGCGCATTCGAGCCATAGCTGTTGATGATGCCGCCATTGATGACGGTCGGGTCCACCCCGCCCGCGTCCAGCAGCGCCGCGACCATGGAGGTGGTCGTGGTCTTGCCATGGGTGCCCGCGACCGCGACGGTCGACTTCAGGCGCATCAGTTCGGCCAGCATTTCGGCGCGGCGGATCACCGGGATGCGAGTTTCCAGCGCCAGCTCGACTTCCGGGTTGCCGCGCTTGATCGCGGTGGAGGTGACGACCACGGCGGCATCGCCCAGATTTTCGGCCTTGTGGCCGATCATCACCTTGATGCCCTTCTTGCGCAGGCCTTCCACGACATAGCCTTCGGCCATATCGCTGCCCTGCACGCTGTAACCCAGATTGTGCATCACTTCGGCGATACCGGACATGCCGATGCCGCCGATGCCGATGAAATGGATCGTGCCGATGTCGGTGCCGACACCCTTCATGCGCGGAATTCCTTATACATAACGCCGTTCGGGCTGAGCTTGTCGAAGCCCTGCCCTTTCTTTTGAGCGATGGACGAAAAGAAGTGCGGCCCTTCGACAGGCTCAGGGCGAACGGAGGTTGAGTGTAGCCCGAACGGGGAGAGCTTTGTGTTCATGCAGGGACACCCTGCAAATTCAGCGTGGTCGGCGTCGGGCCGACCTTGACCGGATCGTTCATGATCGGCGCCTTGCCGATGCTTTCGAGCAGGTCGGCCATGTCGCGCGCGGCGTCGGGGCGGCCGCAGTTGCGGGCACGCTTGGCAGCGTTCTGGAGCGCGCCGGGTTCCAGCGCCATCTTCTGCATCTGCTTGGCGAGTTCCACCGCGGTGAAACGCGCCTGCGGAATGGTGCGCGCGCCGCCTGCCTCGGTCATTTCCTTCGCATTGGCGGTCTGATGGTCGTCCATCGCGCTGGGCAGCGGGATCAGGATCGCCGGGCGCCCCGCGCAGGTCAGCTCCGCCAGCGTCGAAGCGCCCGCACGCGCGATCACCAGATGCGACCAGCCCAGTTTCTCAGGCACGTCGTTGAAATAGGTGGCGAGGTCGGCGGGGATTTCCATCTCCGCATAGGTCTTGCGGACGCGCTCAATATCCTCGGCCCGGCATTGCTGCGTGACTTGCAGGCGGCGACGCAGCGCGACCGGGAGCATCGACAGACCTTCCGGCACGACGCTGGACAGGACGGTCGCGCCCTGACTGCCGCCGATCACCAGCACGCGGAAGACACTTTCGTCGGTCAGCGCGGGAAATTCCTCCTCGCGCAGCGCCTTCACTTCCTCGCGCACCGGGTTGCCGATCAGATGCACCTTGGCGGCATATTTGTCCTTGAGGCGCTCGACATCGGGATAGGCGGTGGCGATGGCGCCGACGCGGCCGGCGAGCAGGCGGTTGACCCGGCCCAGCACCGCATTCTGCTCATGGATGGCGGTCGGGATGCCGTCGGCCAGCGCGCCCAGCAGAGCGGGCATGGCGGGATAGCCGCCAAAGCCGACCACGGCGGTCGGACGGAAGGTTTCGTTGAGGCGGCGGGCCATGGCGCGCCCGGCGAGAATCGCCTTCATCGCGCTTGGCCAGCTTGCCGGATTCCTGGTCATGCGGCCGGCGGGCATGACATGGACCTGCGCCCGATTGCCCTGCACACCGTCGAAGATGCCGGGGATTTTCGCACCCCGCTCATCGGTGACGAGCGCGACATGATGGCCGCGCGCCATCAGCTCCTCGGCCACGGCATGGGCTGGAATCATATGACCCCCCGTCCCGCCGGCGGCGAGGACGAAGTGACGGGAAATGCTCATCGACCACTCCATTTGACGACCGTGTGCCGACCCATGAAGGGATTGCGCCGCGTGAATGCGAGCAGCAGGCCGACGCCGATACAGAGCGCCAGCATAGAGGAGCCACCGTAGCTGATAAAGGGCAGCGTCATGCCCTTCGACGGAAATATCTGCGCATTCACGCCCATGTTGATGATCGCCTGCAACCCGAACTGGGTGGTGAGGCCGGCGGCGGCGAGGATGGTGAAAACATCCTCCTCGTCCAGCAGGCGCAGCAGCACGCGCACGACAATGGCGAGATAGACACAGGCGATGGCGATGCAGGCGAGCAGGCCGAACTCCTCCCCGATCACCGAGAAGATATAGTCGGTATGGGCTTCGGGCAGGCGGAACTTGTTCTGTCCCCCGCCCGGCCCGACCCCGGTAAAGCCGCCATGGGTGATGGTGCGGAAGGCAAGATCGGTCTGGTCCGGGCCAGTGTCCATCTGGACGCCGATGCCCAGGAAGTCGTTGATGCGCTGGCGGCCATTTTCATAGAACATATAGACGCCGACAAGGCCCGCCAGCCCCGCGCCGCCCAGCATTGCGATCCAGCGCATCTCAAGGCCTGACAGCAGCAGCAGGCAGCCCCAACAGGCCAGGAAGATCACCGTCTGGCCGAAGTCGGGCTGGCGCATCAGGATCACCGCGATCAGCAGAGTCATCGCGCCGGTCAACTGCATCACCGGCAGATTCTGATCCTTGGTGCGCAGCGACAGCAGCCAGGCCAGCGTCACCACATAGGCAGGCTTGAGGAATTCCGAGGGCTGGAAACGGAAGCCGGGCAAGTCGATCCAGCGCTTCGCCCCGTTCACGGTCGAGCCGAGCAGCGGCACGAACAGCAGCATCAGGAAGAAGAAGGCACACATGAAGATCGCCAGCCGCCGCGCCTGCGGCCGGGGCAGCATGGAGATGACCAGCATGATCGGCAGGCCGATGAAGACCCACATCAACTGGCGATAGAAATAGATGAGCGGATTGACCGCGACTTGCGCGGTCGATCGGTCGATCGCGGCGACGGGCGACGCGGCGGCGACGGCGACCAGGCCGATCGCCATCAGCGCGACGATCAGCGACAGGAGAACGCGGTCGATTTCCCAGAACCAGATGGCGAGCGCCGTCCGCTCGCGCGGGACGGTGCGGGTGCGGAAACCCTTCACCAGTTCGCCAGCCCTGGACATGCCTGTTCCCTTCTTGCTCATCGCCGCCCCAAAGCCTTCTTCACTCGAGCGCATTCACGGCGGCGGCGAAGGCATCGCCGCGCGCCTCGAAATCGCGGAACTGGTCGAAACTGGCGCAGGCCGGCGACAGCAGCACGACGTCGCCCGGCCGGGCGATGCGCGCCGCGCGACGGACGGCGGCCGATAGCATTTCGCTGTCATCCACCGCCATATGCGGGCGCAGCAGATCGGCGAACATATGCCCCGCTTCACCGATGGTGTAGGCGTGGGCGACATTGGCGAAATGCGGCGCGCATTCGTCCAGATTGTCCGTCTTGGCCAGGCCGCCGACGATCCAGTGGATGCGGGGCCTGCCCTCGATCGCGGGCCATGCGGCAAGCGCCGGCGCGGTCGAGGCGGGATTGGTCGCCTTGCTGTCGTTGACGTAGAGGACGCCTTCATGCTCGCGCACGCGCTGCATCCGGTGCGGCAGGCTGGCATAGCTGGCGAGCGCGTTGGCGATGGTCGCGTCGTCAATCTCCAGCGCCTTGGCGACGGCGATGGCGACGGCGGCATTTTGCGCATTATGTGGCCCCTGGAGCGAGGGCCAGGTGAGTTGTTCGACCGGATCGATATCGGCCGCCTTCACTTCCTCCAGCGTTCCGACGGCGCCTGCGGCAACGCCCCGGCTCGGATCATCCTCGGTCGCAATGACGGCGACATGCTCCGACGACTGCATCGCGAACAGCCGCGCCTTGGACGCGATATAGCCCTCGAAGCCGTTATAGCGGTCGAGATGGTCCGGCGTGATGTTGAGCAGCACTGCGACGTCGCAGTCGAGGCTGTGGGTCAGGTCGATCTGGTAGCTGGACAATTCCAGCACATAGACGCCCACGCCGTGCAGGTTCGGCTCCAGCGGCGGCTGGCCCAGGATCGGCAGGCCGATATTCCCCCCCATGGTCGTGGGATAGCCGGCCTGTTCGATGATGTGATGGATCAGCGCCGTCGTGGTCGACTTGCCGTTGGTGCCGGTGATGCCGACGACCTTGTGCGGCGGCAGCGTCGGGCGGGCGAGCGCGAACAATTCGATGTCGCCGATGATCGGCACGCCCGCCAGCTTCGCGCGCATGGCGATGGGATGCTTGTTGAGCGGCACGCCCGGCGACACGACGATGCCGTCGAAGCCGGCTAGGTCGATCTCCATCGGGTCAGCGATATCCAAAGACCCGTTCGTTTCGAGCCCTTCGACTGCCTGCGAAGGCAGGCGCTCAGGATAAACTTCATCCCTTTGGGATGAAGTCGAGAAACCCCGGCCAGCACTCTCGTCTCTCGACTTCGCTCGAGACGAACGGATGAGGTCGACCGCCGCCTCACGCGCTTCCTCGCGGCTGTCCCAGGCGACGACACGCGCGCCGCTCGCCACCAGCGTATCCACCGTGGTCAAGCCCGACCGCGCCAGACCCAGCACCGCGTAGCTCTTGCCCCTGAAAACCTCCGAAACGATCATGCGCTTACCTCAGCTTCAGGGTGGCGAGGCCGGCGAGCGCCAGCACGAAGGCGATGATCCAGAAACGGATCACCACGGTCGGCTCGGCCCAGCCAAGCTGCTCGAAATGGTGATGGATCGGGGCCATCTTGAACACGCGCTTGCCGGTGCGCTTGTAGAAGAAGACCTGGATGATGACGCTCATCGCCTCCACGACGAAAAGACCGCCGATGATGCCCAGCACGATTTCATGATGCGCGGTGACAGCGATCACGCCGATCGTGCCGCCCAGCGCCAGCGACCCAGTGTCGCCCATGAAAACCGCCGCCGGCGGCGCGTTGAACCAGAGGAAGGCAAGGCCCGCGCCGATGATCGCGCCGCAGAGGATCGTCAGGTTGCCCGCGCCCGGCACATGGGGAATGCCCAGATATTGGGCGAAGTCGGCGCGGCCGACGAGATAGACGATCGCCATGAAGGCCATGCAGGCGATGATAACCGGCATGGTGGCAAGGCCGTCGAGCCCGTCGGTCAGGTTCACCGCATTGCCGAACGCCACGATCACGAAAGCGGCGAAGCAGAAATAGAAAGGCCCAAGCTCGATCGCCGGACCATTGTAGAAAGGCACGTAGAGCGCGGTATTGCCATGCTGGTGGACGATCATCCACGCGGCGAACCCCGCGATCAGAAATTCGAACAACAGGCGCATCCGGGCCGACAGCCCCTTGTGGCTGGCCTTTGTCACCTTGTCATAATCGTCGAGGAAGCCGATCGCGCCGAAACCCAGCGTCACGCACAGGCAGGCCCAGACATAGGTGGAGCTGAGATCCATCCACAGCAGCACCGACACGACCATGGAGGTCAGGATCATCAGGCCGCCCATGGTCGGCGTGCCGCGCTTTGCCAGATGGCTTTGCGGGCCGTCGCTGCGGATCGGCTGGCCCTTGCCCTGGCGCACGCGCAACCAGCCGATGAATTTGGGTCCGATCAGCAGGCCGATGATCAAAGCGGTCGCGATCGCTGCACCGGCACGGAAGGACAGGTAACGGATAAGGTTGAAAATACCCGCGAAATCGAGGGTTTCGGCCAGCCAATATAACATCAGTTCTTGTCTCCGTCGCGGGCAGCCTCGGTCAGGGCGGCGACAAGGCGCGACAGTCCGACACCGTTGGAGCCCTTGACCAGGATCGCGTCGCCCGCGCGCATTTCGGTTTGGATGAGGGGGATGGCGCTCGCCGTGTCGGGAACATGGGCGTAGGAAATGACGCCATCCAGCGCATCGGCAAGCGGCGCCATTTCCGCGCCGACCAGGATCGCGAAATCGACCTGCCCCGCCGTCATCGGATCGACCAGACCCGAATGCAACTCGGCGCTGCGGTCGCCCAATTCGCGCATACCGCCAAGGATGGCGATGCGGCGATCGGCATTTTCGCGACCCAGTTGCTTGAGCGTCGCGGCCATGGACAGCGGGTTGGCATTGTAGCTTTCGTCGATCAGCAGCGCCTCGCCGCCGGCCACGGGCAGGATGCGCCGTTCGCCGCGGCCGGGAAGGCCCGGCATTTCGGCAAGGGCAAGGCCCGCCGCCGCCAGATCGCCGCCCACCGCCTCGACCGCCGCCAGCACGGCCAGCGCATTGGACACCCAATGGTCGCCGGGCGCGGCGACGGTGAAGCACAGCTCCGCTTCGGGCAGCTTCGCGGTGACGAGCGTGCCGCCACCGGACGCCGCGATCGTCTCCAGCGCGTGAATGTCCGCCTCGGCGCTCATGCCGAAGGTCAGGATGCGGCCGGCATGGCGCTCCGCCTTGCTGTAAAGGGCGGCGACATGCGGGCTGTCATAGGGGATGACGGCGGTGCCGCCGGGTTCCAGCCCCTCGAAAATCTCCGCCTTGGCTTCGGCGATCTTCGCCTCCGTGCCGAAAAATTCGATATGGGCGGGGGCGATGGCGGTGACGATCGCGACATGCGGGCGGACCTGCCGTGTCAGCGCAGCCAGTTCGCCGGCATGGTTCATGCCCATTTCGAACACGCCAAAGGCTGCGTCGCGCGGCATCCGCGATAGGCTCAAGGGCACGCCGACATGATTATTGTAGCTCTTGACCGAGCGATGCACCCGCCCCGGCGCGGCACGATCCAGCGCATGGAACAGCGCCTCCTTCGTGCCGGTCTTGCCGACCGATCCGGTGACGCCGATCACCTTTCCGTCCATGCGCTTGCGCGACGCCCTTCCCAGCGCTTCGAGCGCGGCGGCGCTGTCGGGCACCAGTATATGGGGATGGGTGACCGGTTCGCTGACGATCGCCCCGGCCGCGCCCTGCCCGAACGCCTTGTCTACGAATTTATGGCCGTCGGTCGTCTCGCCCTTCATTGCGACGAACAGGTCGCCCTGCCCCACTTCGCGACTGTCGAAGGCGACACCCGAAACGGCGAACGGCGCCGACGCGGCGCCGCCTGTGGCCTGGGCGATGTCCTGCGAGGTCCAGAGCGACATTATAGCCCCTCCCCTTCAGGGGAGGGGTTGGGGGTGGGGGCATGCCCCAAGCGCGGCGTCAGGCCGATAGCCCCCACCCCAACCCCTCCCCTGAAGGGGAGGGGCTCTAGAATTGCCGGGAAGAAAAGTAGACGCATCAACCCGCGCACTCCCGCGCGATAGTGACGTCGTCGAAGGGCAGGACGCGATCGCCGATGATCTGGCCCTGTTCATGCCCCTTGCCTGCAAGCAGCACGATATCATCCGCGCCCGCCTGACCGATAGCCGCGGCGATGGCGGCGCGGCGGCCACCGATTTCCTCCGCCTCCGGCGCGCCCGCCAGCACGGCGGCGCGGATGGCAGAGGGTTCTTCCGAGCGCGGATTGTCGTCGGTGACGATCACATGGTCGGACAGTTCCGCCGCGACCTTGCCCATCAAGGGCCGCTTGCCCGCGTCCCGATCGCCGCCCGCGCCGAACAGGGTGATGAGACGGCCCTTGGTATGCGGGCGCAGCGCCTCGATCGCGGCCTTGAGACCGTCGGGCGTATGGGCATAGTCGACATAGACGGGCGCGCCCGCCTTGCTGATGACCGCGCGTTCCAGCCGGCCGCGCACCGGCTGCACCCGGCCGAGCAGTTCCAGCACCCTGGCCATATCCGCGCCGGTCGCAATGACCAGGCCCGCGGCGGTCAGCGCATTGGCGGCCTGATAGGCGCCGATCAGCGGCAGGTTGACCTTATATGTCTTCCCATCCGCCTCGATCTCCAACGTCTGGCCCAACTGGGTCGGGGTGCGGTTGGCAAGCCGGAGGGCTTCCCCCTGCACCCCGACGCTCAGCACACGAAGCCCCCGCTTCGTAGCCCGCTGGATGACCTTGTCCGACCATATATCGTCGGCCCAGATGACGGCGCTGCCATGCGGCGCGACGACTTCGTCGAACAGCCGCATCTTGGCGTCGAAATAGCTGTCCATGTCGCCATGATAGTCGAGATGATCGCGCGACAGGTTGGTGAAGGCGCCCGCGAGCACCGGCAGGCCTTCGGTGCGATACTGGTCGAGGCCGTGGCTGGACGCCTCGAACGCGGCATGGGTGATGCCCTCGCGCTTGAGACCCGACATATTGGCGAGGAAGGTGACAATGTCGGGCGTGGTAAGACCCGTCGACACCTGATCGACCGAGGTGGTGACGCCCAGCGTGCCGATCGACGCGGACTTGTGGCCCAGCATCCGCCACAGCTGGCGGGCGAGTTCGACCGTGCTGGTCTTGCCGTTGGTGCCAGTGACGGCCACGGTCACGTCCGGGAAAGGCGCGAAATAATGCGCGGCCATCTGCGCGAAGAGGCGGCGGGGATTGGCGTGGGCGATGTGGATCGCGCCTTCGACCTTCGCCTCCGGCCGGGCGACCACCGCGATGGCGCCGGCCTTCACCGCGTCGGGGATATAATCCTCCCCATTGACGCGCAGCCCCTGAAAGGCGCCGAAGACGGTGCCGGGCGCGACCTTGCGGTTGTCGATCGCGAAGCCGGTAACGGACGTGTCGAGGCCGGTGGTGTCACCGACCTCGACGTCCAGCTCCTCGATTAGCGACCCGAGGCGCATCACTCTTTCTCCTTGTCGCCGTGCAGCAGCGGCATCAAATCCGAAATATCCACGTCCCGCCGTTCGTCCGGCATCACGCCCAGCATCGGCCCGGTCCGCTCGATGACCCGCTTCACCACCGGCGCGGCGGTCCATGCAGCGGTACGCAGGCCATATTGCCCCGTCGCCTCGTCCATGATCGCAACCACGACATAGCGGGGATTATCCATCGGGAAGGCAGAAGCGAAAGTCGTCACCAGCGAAGTCTTGTTGTAGCGCCCTTCCTGGGGCTTTTCGGCCGAACCCGTCTTGCCGCCTACCCGGAATCCCTTGGCGTCGGCGCTACGCCCTGTACCCGCCGACACGATCATCCGCAACAGTTGCCGCATCCGCGCGCTGGTCGCGGCGGAAAAGACCCGGCGCCCTTCGGGCACCTCGTCCGGGCCAAGCTTGCGGACCGTCGCCGGACGCCAGATGCCGCCGTTCACCAGCGCGGCATAGGCCGCCGCCAGATGCAGCGGCGTCACCGCGATGCCATGGCCGTAGGAGGTGGTCATGCTAGTGATTCGACCCCAGTTCGACGGCCACAGACCGCCTGCCCGTTCGTTGAACTCGATCGGCGCGCGCTGGTCGAAATCGAGGCTGCGGAACAGCTTCTGCAACGGCGCCGCGCCCATTTCGTCCGCGATGCGCGCCGTGCCGATATTGGAGCTGTGCACCAATATTTCCGGCACGTTGAGCCAGCGGCCGAGCGAGTGATCGTCCTTGATGCGGAAGCCCGCGACGGCGAGCGGCGCGGTGGCGTCATAGCGCTTGCTCATCGACGTCACGACACCGGCGTCCATCGCCGCCGCGATCGACAGCGGCTTGAAGGCGGACCCCAGCTCATAGCGGGCCTGCACCATATGGTTGCAGAGCGGCGATTCGCTACACCTTTTGCCGGCGTAATTTTGCAGCTTGTTGGGATCGAAGACGGGGATGGAGGCCATGGCGATGATCTCGCCGCTATTGGCGTCCAGGATGATGCCGCCCGCGCCCTTGGCCTTGGTCTGCACTAGCTGCGCGTAAAGCTCGCTTTCCAGCGCGCCCTGCACACGGCTGTCGATGGAGAGGGCGAAGGGCTTGCCGCGCTGCGCCGCGTCGGTCAGCCTGTCGTTGAACGCCGCCTCCACGCCCATGCCGCCCACGCCCTCGCTATTGGGGGCGAAGCCCAGCACATGGGCCGCCAGGGTGCGCTGCGGATAGAGGCGCTCCTTTTCGCGCGGAAATTCGATGCCGATCTCGCCCAGCGCGTTCACCGCCGCCACCTGTTCGGGCAGCGCGCGGCGGCGCAGATAGGCCCAGCCCCGGCCGGTCAGCTTCTTGCGGAAGGCCGCCTCGGATTCGTCGGGGAAGATTTCGTGCAGCTTGCGCGCCAGTTCGGCCGGATCGCCGATCAGCTTCGACGGGCGCACCGCGATCGAATAGGCGTCCATGGTCCGCGCCAGCGGCACGCCGTTGCGGTCGACGATATCCGCGCGCGCCGGCACGAATGCGCCCAGCGCGCCGTCGCCGCCTGCCCCATGCGCGAAAATGCCGACCCACAGGAGCCGGCCGACCAATATCGTCGTGATCGCCATGAACAGGATGAGCAGCAGCATCAGCCGGTTATGGGCGATGGCGGTCAGGTTGACCCGCTGCTTGCCCGCCCGCGGCCCGCCCGGCTGGACGATGATTGTGGCCATCAGCGCGCTCCCTTCCGCCGTTCGCGCGCCGCCTTCGCGGTCAGGTCGCCCAGCGTGCTGTCGTCCAGCAGCTTGGCGTCCAGCATCGCCATCCGCTCCGCCTTGCGCGCGATCGGATTGGGCTTCGACACGTCGGCGTCGGCCTTGGCCTGCTGCACCGGCGTGCGCTTGGCGGGCTTGGGCAGCTTTTCGACATTGTCGGCGGCATGGGCTTCGCGAATGACCGCGATGTCGCTGCGTATCTGGGTCGCGGCCGGGCTTTCGGGCGCCTTCTGCGGCGCGGAGGGCAGGTCCGCCGGGCTTTCGACCATCGCCACCATCACCGGCGGCGCGACATAGTCGGGACCGTTGGGCTGCACGCCGTCCAACTGCGCCAGCGCCCGCTCGCCCGCCAGATATTGCTGCGCGGTCGGAGTCGCATAGAGAAAGTCGTGCTGGTTCCAGCTTTCGAGCTGGCGCATCGACGCGCGCGCGCTGAATTCCGTTTCCAGATAGCGGATGTCCGCCTTCGTCGCCGCGATCTGCGCCCGCACGCGCATCAGGTCGTTGCGCTCGGTCGCGACCTTGAGCGACACCATATAGGCGCCGAGCGCGCCCAGCGCGACGAGGATCACCCAGATCAGGCTCTGCAACCTCTTGACGGCGATCATGACCGAGGACTCCGGGAGGACGAGGAAGACGAAACGGGGGCGGATGTACGGACGGCGCTGCGCAGGGTGGCGGATCGGGCGCGGGGGTTGCGCGCCAGTTCCGCCTCGCCGGGGCGCACGGCCCTGGCGGGCTTGGTGAAGGTCGGCGCAGCGCCCGCGGCGCGTTCGGGCAGGTGCCGGGACCCAGCCCCCTCGCCACCGCTGCGCTTGCGCAGAAACTGCTTGACGATGCGGTCCTCCAGGCTGTGGAAGGTCACGATCGCCAGCCGGCCGCCCTCCTCCAGCAGCGCCTCGGCCGCGTCCAGCCCGCGTTCCAGCTCCTCCAGCTCGCGATTCACATGGATGCGGATTGCTTGGAAGGTGCGGGTCGCCGGGTCCTTCTTGTCATGCGGCTTGTAGCCGAGCGCCTTGCGGACCACGGCGGCGAGCTGGCCGGTGCGTTCCAGCGGGCGCGCCTCCACGATCGCGCGGGCGACGCGGCGCGAGCGCGGCTCCTCCCCATAGCGATAGATGACGTCGGCGATCTCCCCTTCCGGGGCGGTATTGAGGAAATCGGCGGCGCTCATGCCGTCCTGGCTCATCGTCATGGTGAGCGGGCCGTCCGACTGGAAGGAAAAGCCGCGCTCGGGCCGGTCGAGCTGCATCGATGACACGCCGATGTCGAGCGTGATGCCCGACACCTTGTCGACCCCGCGCTCCGCCAGCAGCTCCGCCATGCGCGAAAATTCGCCGGGGATCAGCGTGACGCCATGCGCGTCGGCCACGGCCTGCCCTTCGCGGATCGCATCGGGGTCGCGATCGAAGGCGAAGACGCGCGCGCCGGCGCGGGCCATGGCGCTCGAATAGCCGCCCGCGCCGAAAGTGCCGTCGACATGGACCTCGCCAGGGGCAATGGCGAGCGCATCGAGCACTTCGTCGATCAGGACGGGGATGTGCGGCGCGGTGGCGGCGCCGCTCACTTGCCCGCCCCTTCCGCCGCGCGGGCGTCGAGCCAGCGCTTCACCTTGTTGCGGATCAGCGCCGGACGGTCGGGGCTTTCGACGAGCGCTTCGGGCTTCCAGAGCTGGAAGTAACGGCCGACGCCGTAGAAAAAGACCGTATCGGTGATGCCGGCTTCTTCCTTGATATCGGGGTGCAGGAAGAAACGGCCGCCATCATCGAAATTGACATCCTCGATCGTGCCGAGGCGATTCTCGCGCTCCAGATCGCCGTTGAAGGGACGGTTCGCCTCACGCGCCAGTCGCTCCAGTTCCTCGACCTCGTCGAACAGGAACTGCTTGTGCGACAAGCCGAAGCCGGTGGCGCAGCCATTGTCGAAATGGACAGACAGGCACAGGCGATTTTCGCCGCCGCTGGCCTGCTTGACCAGCTTGCGCATCTCCAGGGGCAGCACGAAACGGCCCTTACCGTCCGCGACGCTGAACGCGTTGCCCGAATAGAGAATGACGTCCGACACGCTGGCAACAGGCCCCTTTTGTCCGGGACGCAGGCCGCCCTTCGCCGGAATCGCGAAGAGACCATCCGGCGCACAGGACTGCACAAAGCCTGACGAACCCCAATGCTGGTTTTTCTACCAAGCATGAGGCCGACTGAAAAGGGGAAAAGTCGGGAAATAATGGGAAAAGCTGGTCAAAAGCGGGTTTAACTGTGCTTCCGGCTCCTTTCAGGCTGATTTTCGCTTTTTGTTCCTGACCTTTTTGCGACGAATTGCTTGGAGAACAGCATCGCTCCCAATATTGCCCAGCCTGTCCCAGCCAGAATCGCCCAGCGCAGGCCAAGAATCACGTCGGCGGGGTTGCGCATCCAGCGGCGCTCGCCGGGAATTGGAGCGCCGAGCCACTCGCTCAGCAGCGCGGGCGTATCCGCCACCCAAGCGCGCGGATCGAGCGGGTGCGCCGGATCGGCCAGCCAAAGCCGGTCGTCGATCAGATCTGCGTCGCCCAGCAGCAGCGCTTCTCCCCGGCCGATCCGTTTGCGCAGCGGCAAGCCCTTCCCCATCGCAGCGCCGGACAGGGTGACGAGACGACCATCGGACAGGACGTGACGGGCTTCCGCGGGCAGCAGCGCACCGTGACCAAACCCCCAATGGCCGAGCAAGGGCTGCAACAGGCTGGCCGAAGGCGCGCGACGGCGGTCGCCAAGCGGCAGGGTAGACGGCCAGCGGAGCAGCGGATCGGCAATCACCAGCACCGTTCCGCCTTCCCTCACCCACCGGTCGATGGCGACCAGTTGCTCCGGCGACAGCGCGCGGGGTTGGGCGATGAGCAGCCTGCGCGCGCCCGAGCGGGCGAGATGCAGCGGATCGTCAAGCGGTTCCACGGTGAAGCGGGTGCGCAACACCGTGACGATCGGGGCGTCGCGCGGCCCGTTCCCGGCCTGTCCCGGCTCCGCCCAGAAAAGCGGCAATGCGGTGAGGACGGCGAGTTTCGGCCGATCGGCGACGGGTGTGACGGATTGGGCTGGACCAAGCCAGAGGAGAACGCCAGCGAGTGCGAGCAGAAAGAGGCCAGCAAGACGCCCTAACGGAGGAGGAAAGCGCAGCCATGCCCCCCCAAATACGGACAGCAGCGCCAGTGCAACCAATCCTGACGCCGCCAGCATGTCCGGCATCCGCGCCGCCGCCAGCGCGCAGAAGATGAGCACAGGCCCAGCTACACCCATCGCCACCCAGCACAACACCGCCCAGCCGCGCCGCGCGAGCAACAGGCCGACGATCGCCGCCATCGCCAGCGCAGCGATACCCCAGTCCCACGGATCGGCCTGCCCAGTCCTCCAGGCGCGCGCTAGCCCGGCGAGCAGCACGGCCAGCATCGGCAGCCAGAGCCAGAGGAATCGCTTCAGCGCCGCCATCACGGCGTCCCTCCCCCGCTCCGTGCCATCGGCTCAGCGCGGCTGCTGCTGCGCCGGGTCGCGGTCCATGGGCTTGTTGAGATTGGGATCGGGCTGGAGATCGGGGACGATCGGCGCCTGCTCGGGCGCGGGCTGGACGCCGAGTTCCGCCAGCGGCTCCTTGGGCGAGACGGCGTTGGCGGTGAGCGTCGGGACGGTCGGCGGCGGCAGGGCGGCATCGTCGATCCGGGCTTTCTCGATCACGATATTGGCCAGGCCCACGAGCAGCACGACGCCGGCCAGACCGGTCAAACCGATCTGGACGCGCTGCAACCCTTCCTGACGGCGGGGTGTTTCAGCCATGCTCGCGCTCTTATTCTCTTCTTCGCCGCGACCCGTGTCGGCGTTCATGCAGTCTGCGCGAGCCAGGGGAACACCGTCAAGCCCTTCGATTCGAGCCATTGGCGATTGTAGAGCGTCGAGAGATAGCGAAAGCCGGTGTCGCACAATATGGTCGCGATCCGCTTGCCCGGCCCCAATTGCTTCGCCAGCGCGACCGCCCCCGCAACATTGATGCCCGACGACAGGCCCAGGCACAGCCCCTCCTCCGCCAGCAGGCGACGGACCCAATGCAGCCCCTCCTCATCGGAGATGCGGAACTGGGTGTCGATCGGCGCGCCCTCCAGATTGGCGGTAATCCGCCCCTGACCAATGCCTTCGGCGACCGAATTGCCTTCGGCCTTCAATTCGCCATGGGCGTAATAGTTGAACAGCGCGGCGCCATGCGGATCGCTGAGCGCGATGGTGATGGTCTCATCCTTGGCCTTGAGGCCCAGCCCCACGCCCGCGATCGTCCCGCCGGTGCCCGCCGCACAGGTGAAGCCGTCGATCCGCCCGTCCATCTGGGTCCAGATTTCCTCGGCGGTGCCGACGATATGCGCCTTGCGGTTGGCGATATTGTCGAACTGGTTGGCCCAGACCGCATTTTCCGTCTCTTCCGCGATCCGGCGGGATGTGTGGACGAAATGGCCGGGGTTGGAATAGGCCGCCGCCGGCACCGTCACCAGTTCCGCGCCCAGCGCGCGCAGCGTGTCCATCTTTTCGCGGCTCTGCGTCTCGGGCATGACGATGATCGACTTATAGCCCTTCGCATTGGCGACCAGCGCCAGGCCGATGCCGGTATTGCCCGCCGTTCCCTCGACGATCGTGCCGCCGGGCTTGAGCAGCCCCTTTTCCTCGGCGTCATTGACGATGAACAGCGCCGCCCGGTCCTTCACCGAGGCGCCGGGATTGGCGAATTCGCATTTGGCGTAGATGTCGCAGCCCGTTTCTTCGGACGGCCCGGCGAGGCGCACGAGCGGCGTGTTGCCGATCAGCGCGAGACTATTGGATACGAGCAGCATGGCGCAACGCATAGCGGAGCGCGCGCGGCTTTGCCAAGCAAGGGATTGCTGATGGATGCAAAGGGGTGGTTTTCCGTCGACATTAACGCCTTCCCCGGCGGGCGTCCCATCGCGGCACGCCCGCAAAAAGGCAGCGATGTGGAAAGGATTTTCGCGTAAGGGCGATACTGAGCGGCGTCATGCCGCGATTTTTCAGGGCGTTGGCATGGGGCAATGGCTGCGGATGACGGGGTGGAAGGGGAAAGGCGGCATCGCTGCGCTGGCGCTGACCGCGCTCGTCGCGCCGCGCCTGATCACCGCCGCCCCGCTCGACCTGCTCGACGGCGCGCCGGTGCCGGTCGATCCCGCCGAACAGCCGGGCGACAATTTCCCCGGCTCCGCCTTCTTCTATGCGGAGGGCGCCTTCGATCCCGTGCCCGGCGTCGAAACAGTGCAGAGCCGGCATGTGCTGGGGCTGGACTCGGTCAAGGCCGCGCCTGCCGCGATTTTCCGCGGCATCACCGCGCTCGACGGCTATCGCGCGCTCAACTGCCTGACCAACGCCGTCTATTATGAGGCCGGAAACGAACCGGAGGATGGACAGCGCGCCGTGGCGCAGGTAGTGCTCAACCGGGTGCGCAGCCGCCTCTGGCCCGACACGGTTTGCGGCGTCGTCTATGAAGGATCGGAGCGGCTGGACTATAAATGCCAGTTCACCTTCAGCTGCGACGGATCAATGGCGCGTATGCCCGATGCCGCCGCCTGGGCGCGGTCGCGGCGCATCGCGCAACAGGCGCTGGCCGGGCAGGTCTATGCGCCGGTCGGCCTCGCCACCCATTATCACACGCTGGCGGTGCGGCCGGAATGGTCCTCGACCCTGCACCCCGTCGCCGTGGTCGGCGCGCATATCTTCTACCGCAATCCGGGCCTCAACGGCGCATTGGCAAGCTTTACCGCCGTCTATCGCGGGCGGGAGCTGATTTCCGGCCCGGCGCGCAGAATATGGCCCGACAAGCCGGTAACGCCGCCCGGCTATTGGGCGCCGCCCGGCGGCGCGGGCGCCGCGCCAGCCTTTCCCGCCATGCCGGACCCGGCCCCGGCCGGAACTCCCCCTTCCGCCATGCCGGCCGACCAGGGTCTGCCGGAATCCACCATCCGGTCCGAATATCGCAATAGCGGCCGGCCGCTGATCTGATCCGGCCTTTGGCCGTGGGAAAAGTTTTTTGGGTTAACAGCATGTTGACCAGCGAAGTCCTTGGAAAACCCACCAAATAAAAAACGCATTTAATCGCTCTGGCGCGGAACCTATTCCGGTGGTCGAGGGTTTTGCACATCGGATAGCAAATCTTTTGCCCCCCGCTCTTGCTATCCAAAAAATATGAGCCCGGAACGTTTCCCCCCCCCGACGCGTTCCGGGCTCAGACTTTTTTGGCAATATCCATCTGAAATCATTATTCTTTTCGACGTCGGAACGGAAATCGGCGGCACGGGTTCTTCCTGTGTCACCGCCATGGCGCCGCCCATGCGGTACGAAGTTTAAGGAGATTTTCGATGGCGAAGAAAATTCTGACCGCCCTGCTGCTCACCGGCTCGCTGATGGTCGCCGCGTGCAATACCGTCGAAGGCGCCGGCCGCGACGTGCAGAGCGCCGGCAAGGCTGTGGAAGATTCGGCGAACTAAGCCTGTCGACCGCGGTTCATTCGCGGATTTCATTCCCCTCCCTGGCATGGCCCGCCCCGACAGGCGGGCCTTTTTTTTGGGCGCAGGAATTCGCGGGAGATAAACCGGGTTCCTCAGCCGATCAGGCCGAAACCTGCCCCGCCGCCTCTTCCTTCGCCTGCTTGCGGTCGGTGAACCAGATGGCGATGATCGTGATTTCGTAGAGCAGCAGCAGCGGGATGGCGAGCATCAGCTGCGACACCACGTCGGGCGGGGTCAATACCGCCGCCAGGATGAAGGCGGCGACGATCATGTAACGGCGCAGGCCGATCAACTGCGCCCGCGTCACGAAGCCCGCCCGGTTGAGCAGCATCAGCAGCACCGGCATCAGGAAGCTGATGCCGAAGGCGAGGATGAACTGCATGACGAGGCCGAGATAGGCGTCCGCGCTGGGCAGCGCCTCAACCGACAGGCCGCTGCTGTTCCCCTGAAATTCCAGGAAGAAATGGAAGGCGGTCGGCATCACCACGAAATAGGCGAGGCTTGCGCCCATCGCGAAGAGGAAGGGCGTCGCCAGGATGAAGGGCAGCAGCGCCTTCTTTTCCTTGGCATAAAGGCCCGGCGCGACGAAGGCCCAGAGCTGGTTGGCGATGATCGGGAAGGACAGGCAGAAGGCGCCGAAAACCGCGATCTTCACCTGCACGAAAAAGGCTTCGTAGAGCTTGGTATAGACCAGCTTGCCGCCGCCGTCGCCGAACGCTTCCTTGAGCGGATAGACGAGGATCGCGAACAGCTGTTCGGAAAAATAGAAGCAGACCGCGCCCGTGATGACCAGCGCATAGACGCATTTAAGCAAGCGGCTGCGCAGTTCGATCAGATGGTCGAGCAAGGGCGCCTTGCTGTCGTCGATATCGTCGATCATGCCGCAGCGTCACCCTTGCGCGGTTCCGCCACATAGGGCGGGCCGTCGGCGGCCGGTGCGGACACCGGGGCCGATTCGGCCACGAAGGGCGGCGGTTCCGCGGGCGCTTCGGCGACATAGGGCGGCTTGTCGTCCACCGGCGCCGATTCGGCCACGAAGGCAGGCTTGTCCTCTACGGCCGGGGCGGGCAGCGCATCGGTCGCAGGCGCGGGCGCAGCCGGATGCTCGTCCATGATCCGCTTGTTCTGCGCGGCCCATTTCTTTTCCAGCTCTTCCAGTTCCACTTCGCGCACCATGGCGTCGATGCCGGTGCGGAAATGGCGGGCCATGCCCTGCGCCTTGCCCACGATCTGCCCCACCTTGTAGAGCGCGCGCGGCAAGTCCTTCGGCCCGATCACGATCACCGCAATGATCACGATCACCAGAAGTTCGGACGAATCGATGCCAAACATGCGGGACTTTCAGCCTGTGCTAGAGAATCAGGCCTTGGTCTTTTCTTCGGTCGCGCTTGTGGTCGCGTTCGGTGCGTCCTGCTCGGGCACGCGATGGCCCTCGATCCGGGTCGCGGGCTTGGTGGGGGCGACATCGTCATCGTCGTCGGCCATGCCCTTCTTGAAGCTCTTGATACCCTTGGCCACGTCACCCATCAGGCCGGAAATCCGGCCGCCACCGAACAGCAGCATGACGACCAGGAGCACGATCACCCAGTGCATCAGCGAAAAGGAACCCATTTTTCAACACTCCTAGTAGAAGGCCTATCTAGGCCTCTTCCTCGTCATTTTCCACAACGGATTGGCCGGTCAGACCCTCCAGCGCAAGATCGATCGGATCGAGCAATCCTGCGGCGCGCAAATCTTCCAATCCCGGCAGGTCGCGGCGGCTGCTAAGCCCGAAATGTGACAGGAATTCTACGCTGGTCGCATAGATAAGCGGACGGCCTGGCACTTCGCGCCGTCCGGCGGGGCGGACCCAGCCCGCCTCCATCAGCACGTCAAGCGTCCCCTTGGCCACCTGAACGCCGCGGATCGCCTCGATCTCGGCGCGGCTCACAGGCTCATGATAGGCGATGATCGCCAGCGTCTCCATCGCCGCGCGCGACAATTTGCGCTGCTCGTCCTTTTCCCGCCGCAGGATGTGAGCCAGGTCGGGCGCCGTCTGGAAATGCCAGCGCCCGCCCCGCTCGACCAGATTGACGCCGCGCCCGGCATAATGGTCGGCCAGCGTCGCGAGCGCGGCGTCGAGGTCGCCCCCCTGCCCCACATGCAGCTTCAGTTCGGCAGGCGTCATCGGCGCTTCGGCCACGAACAGGGCGGCTTCGATCGCGCGGAGGAAATCATCGGGTTCCTGTGTCATATCTGGGTTCCGCCCGGCGCCGCGGCGCGCAGATAAATGGGTTCGAAAATACCGTCCTGCTGGATATCGAGCCGCCCCTGCCGCGCCAGTTCGAGCGCAGCGACGAAGCTGCTGGCCAGCGCCGACTTCACCTTGGGCAGGTCGAGATCGGCGGGCAGGAACGCCTCCAGCCGGGTCCAGTCGAGCGCCGCGCCGACCAGCGATCCGACGCGCTGGATCGCTTCGTCCAGCGTCATCACCGGCCGCGCGGCGATGGTGTGGACCACCGGCTCGGTGCGCGCGCGAATCTGGCCATAGGCCTGGATCAGGTCGTAGAGGCTCGCCTTCCACTGCGCCTTCTTGACCAGCCGCAACCCCTCGGGCTTGCGGCGCGGGAAGACGTCGCGGCCGATCCGGTCGCGCGCCATCAGCCGGGCAGCGGCGTCGCGCATCGCGTGGAGGCGTTGCAGCCGCAATTGCAGGCGCAGCGCCAGTTCCTCGGGACTGGGATCGGGTTGTTCCTGCCTCGGCAGCAGCAGCGAGGATTTGAGATAGGCGAGCCAGGCCGCCATCACCAGATAATCGGCCGCCAGTTCCAGCTTCAACTGCCGGGCGCTGTCGATGAAGGCGAGATATTGTTCGGTCAGCGCCAGGATGGAAATTTCGCGCAGATCGACCTTCTGCCCCCGCGCCAGCGTCAGCAGCAGGTCGAGCGGCCCTTCCCAATGGTCGAAGCTGACGGTCAGCATGTCCGGCCGCGACGCCTGAAGGCTATGCGCCGGCGGCTCGAACATATCCTCGCTCACTCCACCGTCACCGACTTGGCGAGGTTGCGCGGCTGGTCGACATCGGTGCCCTTGGCCACCGCGACATGATAGGCGAGCAGCTGCACCGGCACGGCATAGACAAGCGGCGCGATCAGCGGATGGACCTGCGGCATCTCGATCGTCGCCATGCAGCCCTCGCCGGCCAGGGCAATGCCCTCCGCGTCGGAAATCAGCACCACCTTGCCACCGCGCGCCTGCACCTCCTGCATATTGCTCACCGTCTTTTCGAACAACGGGCTGCTAGGCGCGATCACGATCACCGGCACGGCGTCGTCGATGAGGGCGATCGGGCCATGCTTCATTTCGCCTGCGGCATAGCCCTCGGCGTGGATATAGCTGATTTCCTTGAGCTTCAGCGCCCCTTCCAGCGCCATCGGATAATCCGGCCCGCGCCCCAGATAGAGCACATCGCGCGCCGGCGCGATCAGGTGCGCCATCGCCTCGATCTGGCCGTCGCGGCCCAGCGCCTCGTTCAATGCGGCGGGCGCCTCGGACAGGTGCCAGACGATTTCCGACTCTTCCTGCGGGGTCAGCTTGCCCTTGGCCCGCGCCAGATTGGCGGCCAGCGCCGCCAGCACGGCGAGCTGGCAGGTGAAGGCCTTGGTCGATGCGACGCCGATCTCCGGCCCGGCATGGGTGGGGAGCAGCAGATCCGCCTCGCGCGCCATGGAACTGGTGGGGACGTTCACGACCACGGCGATGATCTGCCCCTCCGCCTTGGCATGGCGCAGCGCGGCCAGCGTGTCGGCCGTCTCGCCCGACTGGCTGATGAAGAGGGCGAGGCCGCCCTGCTCCAGCACCGGCTCGCGATAGCGGAACTCGCTCGCCACATCGATGTCGACGGGGACGCGGGCGAATTTCTCGAACCAATATTTGGCGACCAGCCCGGCATAATAGCTGGTGCCGCAGGCGACGATGGTGATGCGCTTCACCTGGCCCAGATCGAAATCCATGTCGGGCATGGCGATCTGATTTTCCATGCGGCGCAGATAAGAGCGCAGCGTCTGGGCGACGACGACCGGCTGCTCGTAAATCTCCTTCTGCATGAAGTGGCGATGATTGCCCTTGTCGATCATCGCGCCCGACACGCCGCTAATCGTCACCGGCCGCTCGACCGGATGGTTGTCCCTGTCGAAAATCTCCGCGCCGTCCTTCGTGATGACGACCCAGTCGCCCTCGTCCAGATAGGCGATGCGCTGGGTCAGCGGCGCCAGCGCCAGCGCGTCGGACCCAAGATAGGTCTCCCCGTCGCCATAGCCGACCACCAGCGGCGACCCGAGCCGCGCGCCGATCAGCATATCGGGATGGCTGCGAAAGGCGATGGCGAGCGCGAAGGCGCCGTGCAGGCGGGGCAGCACCTGACGCACAGCGTCCTTGGGCGACGCGCCCTGCTCCACCAGTTCGCTCACCAGATGAGCGACGACCTCAGTATCGGTCTGGCTGTCGAAACTGCGGCCGCGCGCGATCAGTTCCTCGCGCAGCGGCTTGAAATTCTCGATGATGCCATTGTGGACCAGCGCGACTTCGCCGGTCGCGTGCGGATGGGCATTGCTGGTCGTCGGCGCTCCATGGGTGGCCCAGCGGGTATGAGCGATGCCGGTGGTGCCCGGCAGCGGCGCGGCGCCCAGTTCCTTCACCAGATTGGCGAGCTTGCCCTCCGCCCGGCGGCGATCGATCGCGCCGTCATGGACGGTGGCGACGCCCGCGCTGTCATAGCCGCGATATTCGAGGCGCTTGAGGCCGTCGACCAGCCGGTCGGCCACGTCGTCCTTGCCGATGATTCCGATGATACCGCACATGCTCTGGGGAGCCTTTCAGATTTGATAGGGAACACGGATGCCCGGCATTTCTGCCGGAAAATCCTTGGTATTTCGTGTCACCAAGATGCGGCCGCGAATCTGGGCGGTCGCCAAAATGATGGCGTCGGGTGATTTGAGCCGGGGCCGTTGACGCCGCAACGCGGCGGCGCGAAGGGAAATTTCCTCATCCATCTCGTCGATACCGAAACGCCCGAGAAAGACGAGCGCTTCCCGCACCGTCGCGTCGTTGCCCTTGGACAGAACCTCGATCCAGGCCAGCCGGCTGATCCACATCCGCGCGCCGCTTTCCGCGATGCGCGTCATTTCGCGACGCGCCGGCGCATAGTCGAGCAGCGAGTCGATCAATATGTTGGCGTCCAGGCTATAGCCGCTCATGCGCCGTTCTTTTTGGGCTTCGCCGCGGCCTTCTTCGCCAGGGCCAGATAATGGGCGCGCTCCCTGTCATCGTCGGGCGTGAAACAGTCCGGCGCTTCGGCGCGCACCTCCTCATAATCATCGTCCCAGGGCCTGGTCCATTCCGCCCGCCGCTGCCGGTCATGACCGAGCGGGTCGATGGCAATGCCATGCCGCGCCCACAGGCCAAAGCCCGCTTCAAGGCTATCCTCGGGCGTGTCGGCCCGATACGCAGCCACAGCCTCTCGCAGGACAGCCGCCCGCGACTTGCCCTGCTCGCGGGCAAGCTGGTCGAGCCATTTGACGTCCTCGTCAGGCAGATCGGCCAAAATGCGGGTCATGACAATCTGATATCATATCATGATATCAAGTCAATCGCGCAGGCTATTGTGGACGGATTGTAATGAACCAGATGTCCGGCGGCGCCAACATGCGGAAGGGCAGGCCGCTGGTGCCGACGCCCGCCGCCACGATCATCGTCTTGCCGCCGTCGCGATAGAGGCCGCAGGCATAGCGGGTGCCATATCGGGACGGCACATAGACGATGCCCCAAAAAGGAAAGGCGATCTGCCCGCAATGGGTGTGCCCCACCAGCGTCAGCGACGCATCGTCGGGCAGCTTCGGGAAGACATCCGGCCCGTGCGACAGGATCACCGGCGCGCCGCCGAGCCGGCGCATGTCCGCCAGCGTGTCGGGGATATCGGTCATGCGCGTGTAAATATCCTTGAGTCCGCCGATCGCCAGCGGGCCGCGCCGCACCGCGCCATCCTGCAACAGGGTGATGCCGATCCGATCGAAGGCCGCCTGCCAGTCCGGCCCGCTGAGCGCGCGCGGATTCTTCCCGCTGCGGCTGTCATGATTGCCCAGCACAGCCACCACACCCAGCGGCGCGCGCAGCCCCGCAAAGGGCGCGATGCTCTGCTCCGCATCATAGATCGCCCCGCCCTTGTCATCGCCGATATAGTCGCCGCCCAGCAGGATGAGGTCGGGTTTCAGCCCGTTGATCTGGGCCACGATCCGCCGCATCCGCTCCGGGCTGTTGTCCGGTCCGGACAGATGGGTGTCGGTCAGCAGCGCGACTGTCAGCGGCTCATGCGGCGTATCGACGGGGAATGGCAGCATCACCTCCGCCTCGCGCACCACCGGCATGGCGCGGGCGTTGAGCAGCAGCCAGGCCAGCAGCCCGCCGACCAGCAGAAGCAGGACAAGCAGGCCCCACAGAAATTTGCGCCAGAGCCTCCCGGCGCGCGCGCCTTTCCCGGTGCGCGATGGCGGGGTGGAGTGGCCGCCCCTGGACCATTGCTTCCCCACGAACGCTGAGATGGCCATCATTTGGCGGCCTTTTTCGCCTTCATCCGCTCGCGGAAGGAAGCCGCCCAGCCGACCTTGCCGACCTGCTCGGGCCGCACCAGGCAGAGCGAATCCGCCTCGACCGGGCGCGTCACCACGCTGCCCGCCGCGACGATCGCGCCGTCGCCGATCGTGGCCGGCGCGACCAGCGCGCTGTTGGAGCCGATGAAGGCGCCCGCGCCGATTTCCGTCCTATATTTGAAGAAGCCGTCATAATTGCAGGTGATCGTGCCCGCGCCAATATTGGCCCCCGCCCCGACACTGGCGTCGCCGATATAGGACAGATGGTTGGCCTTGGCCCCTTCGCCCAGGGTCGCCTTCTTGATCTCGACGAAATTGCCGACCTTGGCCTTGGGACCGATGTCCGCGCCCGGACGCAGCCGCGCATAGGGGCCGATCTCCGCACCGCTTTCGACGCGCGCGCCTTCCAGATGGGAGAAGGCATGGATCGTCACATTGTCGGCCACCGTGACGCCGGGGCCGAACACCACATTCGGTTCCACCACCACGTCGCGGCCCAGCAGCGTGTCATGGGCGAAGAAGACCGTGTCCGGCGCGACCAGGGTCACGCCCTCGCGCATCGCCTCGATCCGGCGGCGCGCCTGCCACATGGCTTCCACGCCCGCCAGCTCGATCCGGCTGTTGACCCCCGCCACTTCCCACGCCTCGGTCTCGATCACCGCGCTCTGGCCGTCGGGCAGCATGACGATGTCGGGCAGATAATATTCGCCGGCGGCATTCTCATTGCCGATCTGGTCGAGCAGCACGAACAGGTCGGTCGAGCGCACCGCCATCAGCCCGCTGTTGCAGAGCGTCACCGCGCGCTCGGCCTCACTCGCATCCTTATATTCCACCATCTTCTCGATGATGCCCTGCCCGTCGGCGACGATGCGGCCATAGGCGGCGGCGTCATCGGGGCGGAAGCCCAGCACCACCGCGCGCGGTTCATCGCCCCGGTTGAGACGATCCAGCATCGCCCGCATCGTAGCCACGCCCACCAGCGGCACATCGCCATAAAGGATCAGCACGTCGCCAGCGAAGCCAGCCAGCGCATCATGCGCCTGCGCGACGGCATGACCGGTGCCCAACTGCTGCGCCTGCACCGCGATCACCGCGCCGGTGCCGGCCACGGCCTTCTCCACCTGCTCGCGGCCGGCGCCGACCACCACCACCTGCCGCTCGGGCGCGAGTTCGGAAACGCTCGCCAGCAGGTGCAGCAGCATCGGCCGACCGGCGATCGGGTGCAGAACCTTGTGCAGCGTGGATTTCATCCTGGTCCCCTGCCCGGCGGCGAGGATGATGACGGCGAGCGGCCGAGACGTCGGGTTGGGAGCGGTCACTTTCGACAGGTCCTTGGCAATGAGCGATGAATAGACACACCCTCTGCCATGTTTGACTTGCCATGGCCACCACGGGCGCGGCATGGCGCGGCATGGCAGCGAGAAATTTGAACCCGATCCCCTCAGGCCCCATTCCGTTCGACATCGTCGGCTTCGATCTGGACGGCACCTTGATCGACACCAGCGGCGATCTGGCCGCGGCGGTCAACTATGCGATCGGCACGATCGGCCGCCCGCCCTTTCCGGTCGCCGCCATCCACCCCTTCGTCGGCAAGGGCGCGATGGTGATGCTCCAGCGCGCGCTCGACGCCTCGGGCGGGTTCGACGAAGCGACGCTGGCGCATCTGCTGCCGATCCTGCTCGATTATTATGAGCAGAATCTCGCCATCCACTCCGTCCCCTATCCCGGCCTGATCGCGGCGATGGATCAGCTTGCCGCGCGCGGCGTGAAGCTCGCCATCTGCACCAACAAGGCGGAGCGCTTCACCATGCCCCTGATGCGCCAGATCGGCCTGTCGGACCGCTTCGCCAGCATCATCGGCGGCGACACGGTGGGCGTGTCCAAGCCCGATCCCGCGCCGATCCACGCGATGATCGAGCGCGCGGGCGGCGGCCGCACCATCTTCGTCGGCGACACCATCAACGACATAGCCGGCGCGCGCAATGCGGGCATCGCCAATGTCGCGGTCAGCTTCGGCTTCCTCGATGGTCCGGTCGAAAATCTGGAGGCGGACGCCGTCATCCATCATTTCGACGAACTGGTGCCGCTGCTGGAACGCTGGCCGGCATGAGGAGTCTGTCATGACTTTAGGGCTGGAAACGGACGGCCCGGTCGCGCGGCTGCTGATCGACCGGCCGGATCGCCGCAACGCCATGACCCAGGCTATGTGGGAGCAACTGCCCCATCTGGTCGACGCAGCGATGGCGGACGCCGCCATCCGGGTGCTGATCCTGGCTTCGGCCACGCCCGACCTCTTCTGCGCCGGCGCCGACATCAACGAATTTGCCGCCTGCTCGGGCGATGAAGACTGGCGCGTCGCCAACCAAGCCGCGATCCGCGCCAGCCAATATGCGCTGGCCCATGCCGAAAAGCCGGTGATCGCCGCGATCGACGGCGATTGCGTCGGGGGCGGATGCGGCCTGGCGATCGCCTGCGACCTGCGCATCGCGTCGCCCGCCGCACGCCTCGGCATCACGCCCGCGAAGCTCGGCATCGTCTATTCGCTGTTCGACACGAAATTACTGGTCGATCTGGTCGGCCCGGCCCGCGCCCGGCGCATCCTCTTCACCGGCGCGCTCCATGACGCGCAGGAGGCGCTGAACATCGGCCTGATCGACGAGATCGCCGCCGATCCGCTCGCCGCCGCCGACGCGCTCGCCCGCACGATCGCGGCCAATGCCCAGCATAGCGTGCGATCGTCCAAGGCGATCATCCGCCGCATCCTCGACGGGCAGGCGGACGACGACGCGACCACGCTGGCGCTGTTCCGCGACGCCTTCACCCTGCCCGACTTCGCGGAGGGCGTGGCGGCGTTCCGGGAAAAAAGGCCGCCGGATTTTTAGACGGCGGATTATTTGGCCGAATAGGTCATCGCCTCAATCTTGTTGCCGTCGGGATCATGGACGAAGGCGCCATAATAATGGGCGTCATATTGGCCTCTGATCCCCGGTTCGCCGTCGCTGCGCCCGCCATGCGTCAATGCCGCCGCATAGAAGCGGTCGACCATGGCCCGATCCTCCGCGCCGAAAGCGACATGGCTGCCATTGCCTGCCGTCGCCGGCTTGCCGTCCAGCGGCGTTTCCGCGCTGAACATCAGATGCCCGCTGCCATAATCGGCCGATGTGTCGGACGCCTTCATCAGCGTCAGCCCCAATATGGGCAATACCGCGTCATAGAAGGTCCGCGCGCGCGCCACGTCGTTGGTGCCTACGGAAACATGATGGATCATGGTCGCTCTTCTCCTGCCTGCTCCAGCCGAACGAGCGGCCCGCCCGCGCGATCCCTATGCGCCCAAAAGAAAAGGCCCCCGAAACCGGAGGCCTTCCCTTCGAAACGTCGATCAGCCGGCCGATCACATATGGATCGGCTTGCCGGTCACGGCCATAGCCGCTTCCTTGATCGCCTCGCTGTGGGTCGGGTGCGCGTGGCAGGTATAGGCGATGTCCTCGCTGGACGCGCCGAATTCCATCGCCTGCGCCGCCTGCGCGATCATCGTGCCGGCGACGGTCGCGATGATCCACACGCCCAGCACCTTGTCGGTTTCGGCGTCGGCGATGATCTTCACGAAACCGTCCGGCTCATGATTGGTCTTGGCGCGGCTGTTGGCCAGCATCGGGAACTTGCCGACCTTGACCGCGCCGCGTTCCTTGGCGGCTTCCTCGGTGAGGCCCACGCCCGCGATTTCCGGCTTGGTGTAGACCACCGACGGGATCACGTCATGGTTCACGATGCCGGTCAGGCCCGCGATATTTTCTGCGACGGCGATGCCCTCATCCTCGGCCTTGTGCGCCAGCATCGGGCCGGGGATGACGTCGCCGATCGCCCAGACGCCCGGAATCTTGGTCGCGAAGTCATGATCGGTCTCGATCTGGCCACGCTGGTTCAGTTCCAGCCCGATCTTGTCGAGGCCAAGACCCTCGGTGTTGGGACGACGGCCGATCGACACCAGGACGACATCCGCCTCGATCTTCTCCGCATCGCCACCGGCGGCGGGTTCGACGGTCAGGGTCACGCCCTTCTTACCGACTTCCGCGCCCGTCACCTTGGTGCCGAGCTTATAGTCGAAGCCTTGCTTCTTGAAGATCTTGTTGGCTTCCTTGCGGACTTCGCCGTCCATGCCGGGCAGGATCTGGTCGAGATATTCGACCACCGTCACCTTGGCGCCCAGGCGCTTCCAGACCGAACCCAGTTCCAGGCCGATCACGCCGCCGCCGACGACGACCAGATGATCCGGCACCTTGTCCAGTTCCAGCGCACCGGTCGAATCGACGATCTTGCCGCCCGCATTGTCGACCGCGACGCCGGGCAGCGGCGTGACCGAGGAACCGGTGGCGATGACGATATTCTTCGCCGTCACCTTCTCGCCATTCACTTCGACGGTGTTCGCGCCGGTGAAGCTGGCCAGCCCCTTGAGCCATGTCACCTTGTTCTTCTTGAACAGGAACTCGATGCCGCCGGTCAGCCCCTTGACCGCGTCGACGCGCTGGCCCTGCATGGTGGGCAGGTCCAGGCTCATCTTGTCGATCTTGACGCCCAGCTTGGCGAGCGCACCATTGGCGGCCTCATCATAAAGTTCGGAGGCGTGCAGCAGCGCCTTGGACGGAATGCAGCCGACGTTCAGGCAGGTGCCGCCCAGCGTCTCGCGGCTTTCGGCGCAGGCGGTCTTGAGGCCCAGCTGCGCCGCGCGGATCGCGGCGACATAACCACCGGGGCCGGCGCCGATCACCAGAACGTCATAATCGAAATCGGACATGAGATTTTTCCTCTTTCCGTCATGCCAGCGAAGGCTGGCATCTCCCTTTTCTTCAGAAAGAACAAGGGGCACCCCGGCTTTCGCCGCCGGGGTAACGTTAGATTGCAAGTGTTACAGGTCGATCAGCAGGCGGGTCGGATCCTCGATCGCATTCTTGACCGCGACGAGGAAGGTGACTGCCTCGCGGCCGTCGATCAGGCGATGGTCATAGCTGAGCGCCAGATACATCATCGGACGGATCACGATCTCGCCATTGCGGACGACCGGGCGGTCCTCGATGCGGTGCAGGCCCAGCACCGCCGACTGGGGCGGGTTGATGATCGGGCTGGACAGCAGCGAACCGAACACGCCGCCATTGGAGATGGTGAAGGTGCCGCCCTTCATATCCTCCATGGTGAGCGTGCCTTCCTTGGCCTTCTTGCCGAAGCTGCCGATCGTCTTTTCGATATCGGCAACGCTCAGCGATTCCGCGTTGCGGATGACCGGCACGACCAGACCGTTGGGGGCCGAAACGGCGACCGAGATGTCGGCGAAGTCGTTATAGACGATCTCGTCGCCTTCGATCTGCGCGTTGACGCCCGGAATGTCACGCAGCGCCATGCAGACGGCCTTGGTGAAGAAGCCCATGAAGCCCAGACGGACGCCATGCTTCTTCTCGAACAGATCCTTATATTTGGCGCGCGCCTCGATGACGTTGGTCATGTCGACATCATTGTAGGTCGTCAGCAGCGCGGCGTTGTTCTGCGCTTCCTTCAGCCGCTTGGCGACCGTCTGGCGCAGGCGGGTCATCTTGACCCGCTCCTGCTTGCGGCTCGGGCCAGAAACCGATGCACCGGCGGGTGCGTCGGCAGCCGGGGCAGCGGCGGCAGCGCCGGCCGCAGCCTTGGCCGTGCCGTCGGCGACAGCGGCCATGACGTCGTCCTTGGTCAGGCGGCCATCCTTGCCGGTGCCCTTGATCTTGCTCGGGTCCAGGCCATGTTCCAGCACCAGGCGGCGCACCGCCGGCGACAGGGTCAGATTGCCGCCATCTTCGTCGTCCGCAGCGGCGGGCGCCGACGCGGCCGGGGCAGGCGCCGCGGCTTCTGCCTTGGCGGCCGGAGCGGCGGCAGCGGCGGGCGCCGGCGATGCACCAGCGGACGCGCCTTCGTTCACATAGGCCAGCAGCGCGCCGACCTCGACCGTGTCGCCTTCCTTGGCAACGATGTCGCCCAGCGTGCCGGCGACCGGGGCGGGCACATCGACCGCGACCTTGTCGGTTTCCAGGCTGACGATCGGCTCGTCGGCCTTGACCGCTTCACCCGGCTTCTTGAGCCACTGGCCCACGGTTGCTTCGGTAACGGATTCGCCCAGCGTGGGGACTTTGACTTCGGTGGCCATAAGCTGTCTCAGCCTTTCTTCTGGCGGCGGATTTCTTCACGAACGCTGTGACCCAGCGCATCGGCGACGAGGGCGCCCTGCTCGGCGACATGGCGCTTGGCCAGGCCCGTAGCGGGCGAAGCGGACGGCTTGCGACCGGCATAGCGGGCGCGCATCGGCGCCTTGCCCGCCTTGGCCAGCGCTTCCTCGATATAAGGCTCGACGAAGAACCAGGCGCCGTTGTTGCGCGGTTCTTCCTGACACCAGACGACCTCCTCCAAATTGGTCATGCGCTCGATGCGCGTGGCCAGCGCCTCGGTGGCGAACGGGTAGATTTGTTCGATGCGAACGATCTGCACATTCTTGTCCCCGGCGGCGTCGCGGGCTTCCATCAGGTCGTAGAAGACCTTGCCGGAACACAGGATCAGACGCCTGGTATCCTTGTCGGCCGCCCCGTTGGGGTCCGACAGGATGCGCTTGAAGTGCGTCTCGCCCAGAAAGTCCTCAGCCTTGCTGACCGCCAGCTTGTGGCGCAGCAGCGACTTGGGCGCCATGATGATCAGCGGCTTGCGGAAGGGCCGCAGCATCTGGCGACGCAGGGCGTGGAAGTAATTGGCCGGGGTCGTGATGTTCGCGACCTGGATATTGCCTTCCGCGCAGAGCTGGAGATAGCGCTCCAGACGCGCCGAACTATGCTCCGGCCCCTGCCCTTCATAGCCGTGCGGCAGCAGGCAGACCAGGCCGTTGGAACGCAGCCACTTGGTTTCCGACGAGGCGATATACTGGTCGAAGATGATCTGCGCGCCGTTCGCGAAGTCGCCGAACTGGGCCTCCCAGAGCACCAGGCTCTTCGGGTCGGCCAGCGCATAGCCATATTCGAAGCCCAGCACGCCATATTCCGACAGCGGGCTGTCCAGCACCTCGAACCGGCCATGCGGCACGGTCGAAAGCGGGATATATTTCTTCTCGCTGTCCTGATCGGTCCAGACCGCATGACGCTGGCTGAAGGTGCCGCGCCCCGAATCCTGACCCGACAGGCGGACGCCATAGCCTTCCGACAGCAGCGATCCGAACGCCAAAGCCTCGCCGGTCGCCCAGTCGAAATTCTCGCCGCTCTTGAACATCTCGGCCTTGGCGTCCAGCACGCGCTTCAGCGTCTTGTGGACGTTGAGGCCGTCGGGAACGGTCGTCAGCGTCTTGCCCAGGCTGTCGAACAGCTTGCTGCTGATCGCCGATTCCACATTCTGCCGCGCGGTTTCGGCGTCAGCGGGCTTGTGCAGGCCCGACCAGCGACCGGCGAACCAGTCGGCCTTGTTGGACTTGTAGCTCTTGGCCGCCTCGAACTCTTCCTCCAGATGCGCGACGAACTCGTCGGTGGCCTGCGAGACGAAGGCGTCGTCGACCAGCCCCTCCGCCTTCAGGCGCGCCGCATAGACGTCGCTGACCGGCGGATGCTGGCGGATTTCCTTGTACATCAGCGGCTGGGTGAAGCCCGGCTCATCGCCTTCATTGTGGCCGAAGCGGCGGTAGCACCACATGTCGATCACGATGTCGCGATGGAAGGTCTGGCGATATTCCATCGCCAGCTTGCACGCGAAGGTCACGGCTTCGGGATCGTCGCCATTGACGTGCAGGATCGGCGCCTGCACGCCCTTCGCCACGTCGGACGGATAGGGCGAGCCGCGCGAGAATTGCGGGCTGGTGGTGAAGCCGATCTGGTTGTTGATGATGAAGTGGACGCAGCCGCCGGTATTGTAGCCGGAAACGCCCGAGAAGCCGAGGCATTCCCAGACGATGCCCTGACCGGCGAAGGCGGCGTCGCCGTGAATCAGCACAGGCAGGACCTGCTCATGCTTGGCTAGGTCGTCGCGGAAGGTCTGTTGTGCGCGGACCTTGCCCAGCACCACCGGATCGACGGTTTCGAGGTGCGACGGGTTGGGAACCAACGACATATGGACCTTGATACCGTCGAACTCGCGGTCGGTCGAGGTGCCGAGATGATACTTCACGTCGCCCGAGCCGCCGACATCCTCGGGATTGGCGGTGCCGCCCGAAAATTCGTGGAAGATGACGCGGAAGCCCTTGGCCATCACATTGGCCAGCACGTTCAGGCGGCCGCGATGGGCCATGCCGAACACGATCTCGCGCACGCCCGAGGAGCCGCCATATTTGATGACGGCTTCGAGCGCGGGGATCATGGATTCGCCGCCATCCAGGCCGAAACGCTTGGTACCGACATATTTGCGGCCCAGGAACTTCTCATATTGCTCGCCCTGGATGACCTTGGCCAGGATCGCCTTCTTGCCCTCGGGCGTGAAGTGGATTTCCTTGTCCTTGCCTTCCAGCCGGTCCTGAAGGAAGCGGCGTTCCTCCACGTCGGCGATGTGCATATATTCCAGGCCGACATTGCCGCAATAATTGGCGCGCAGGATCGCCACGATCTCCGCGACGGTCGCATATTGCAGGCCCAGCGTGCCGCCCAGATAGACCTTTTTGTTGAGGTCGGTCAGGCCATGATATTCCGGGGTGAGATCGGCCGGCAGGTCACGCTTGGCCAGGCCCAGCGGATCGAGATTGGCGGCCAGATGGCCGCGCACGCGATAGGTGCGGATCAGCATCTGCGCGCGGATGGCGTCGTCGGCGGCGGCAACGGCGTCGGTATCCGACACGGCCTTGCCCGCGGACTTGGCGGCGGCCTTCACGGCGACCTGCATCTGCGTGGGGTCCAGCGCCCCGGTCAGATCATCGGTATCGCTCAGCGGCCAGTTGTCGCGCGCCCAGCTCGGGCCGCGTTCGATCTCCCCGACCCCGTCAAAAACTTCCTGGTTCTCGTAACCCATTGCCTTGTCCCATCCCAGCCGCGTGCAGTCGCGGAAGCGGGAAAATAGCGGCCGGGGTGCAGCCCGGCCGCTTCATATATAGTGGCTGATCAGCCCTTGAGTACTTCGACCAGCGTCGAACCCAGTTCGGACGGGCTGGCGGCGACCTTGATGCCGGCCGCTTCCATCGCCGCGATCTTGCTTTCCGCATCGCCCTTGCCACCCGACACGATCGCGCCGGCATGGCCCATGCGACGGCCCGGAGGCGCCGTGCGACCGGCGATGAAGCCGGCCATCGGCTTCTTGCGGCCACGCTTGGCTTCGTCGATCAGGAACTGGGCAGCCTGTTCTTCCGCGTCGCCGCCGATTTCGCCGATCATGATGATCGATTCGGTGGCGTCGTCGGCCAGGAACAGCTCCAGCACGTCGATGAAGTTGGTGCCGTTGACCGGGTCGCCGCCGATACCGACCGCAGTGGTCTGGCCCAGGCCGGCATTGGTGGTCTGGAACACGGCTTCATAGGTCAGCGTACCGGAACGCGATACGACGCCGACCGAACCCTTGGAGAAGATCGAACCGGGCATGATGCCGATCTTGCACTCATTGGGAGTCAGCACGCCGGGGCAGTTCGGGCCGATCAGCCGCGACTTGGAACCCGACAGCGCGCGCTTCACGCGCACCATGTCCAGCACCGGAATGCCTTCGGTGATGCAGACGATCAGCGGGATTTCGGCGTCGATCGCTTCCAGGATCGAATCGGCTGCGAACGGCGGCGGAACATAAATGACCGAGGCGTCGGCACCGGTCTTCGACTTGGCTTCGGCGACGGTGTCGAACATCGGCAGGCCGATATGGGTGGTGCCGCCCTTGCCCGGCGTGACACCGCCGACCATCTGCGTGCCATAGGCCAGAGCCTGCTCAGTGTGGAAGGTGCCGGTGGCACCGGTCATACCCTGGGTGATGACCTTGGTGTTCTTGTTCACCAGAATGGACATATGCGTCCCTTTTGCTTCTGTGGACGTGGCACTTGGGTCGAAAACGACCCGCCCCAGGCTGCGCACTTACCTGGGGCGGACCGGTGCAAGCTGGGTAGGATCAGGCGAGCGAGGGGTCGATGCCCTTGCAGGCGACCAGCAGTTCCTTGACGGCGTCGACCGACACCTGGAGGTTGGCCTTGGCTTCGTCGTTCAGCTCGATCTCGACGATCTGCTCGACGCCGTCCTTGCCGATGATCACGGGCACGCCGACATAGAGATTGTCGACGCCATATTGGCCGGTCAGGTTCGCGGCGCAGGGCAGCAGGCGCTTCTTGTCGCCCAGATAGGCCTCGGCCATGGCGATCGCGCTGGTGGCGGGCGCATAGAAGGCCGAGCCGGTCTTGAGCAGCGCGACGATCTCGCCGCCGCCCGAACGGGTGCGCGCGACGATGGCGTCGATGCGCTCCTGGGTCGAACGACCCTGCTTGATGAGGTCGGGGACGGGGATGCCCGCGACGGTCGAATATTCGATCACCGGGACCATCGTGTCGCCATGGCCGCCCAGCACGAAACTGGTGACGTCCTTGGCCGACACGTTGAATTCTTCCGCGAGGAAATGGTTGAAGCGCGACGAGTCGAGCACGCCGGCCATGCCGACGACCTTGTTGTGCGGCAGGCCCGAAAATTCGCGCAGCGCCCACACCATCGCGTCGAGCGGATTGGTGATGCAGATGACGAAGGCGTCGGGCGCGTTGGCGGCGATGCCCTCGCCCACGGCCTTCATGACCTTGAGGTTGATGCCCAGCAGGTCGTCGCGGCTCATGCCCGGCTTGCGGGCGACGCCGGCGGTGACGATGATGACGTCCGCGCCCGCAATGTCGGCATAGTCGTTGGAACCGGTGATCTTCGCATCGAACCCTTCGACCGAAGCGCACTGCGCCAGATCGAGCGCCTTGCCCTGCGGAACGCCTTCGACGACGTCGAACAGGACGATGTCGCCGAGTTCCTTGAGCGCCGCGAGATGCGCGAGCGTGCCGCCGATATTGCCAGCGCCGATGAGCGCGATCTTCTTACGGGCCATATGCAATCATCCTCCAAGTCGTGACTACTGGAATTGCACGCCCGCCTACGCCCTTCGAGCGGGGGTTTCAACCGCGGAAATCCGTGGAAGGCAAATTATCTTTGCAATTCGTTCGCAATTGCATTAAGGCCCTTTCACCCCCTGTCGCTCCGGGCTTCTACCCTGGCCTGCGAGCCTTCCCTGCAGAGGTATCCTGCCGGATGCCATCGTTCGCGATGGCATCCGGTCTGTTTTCCTTTCCAAAAATTGCGTTCAGATGAACGGCGCGCGCAACGTCGACGGGCGGAGCCATTATGTCGCCGTTGCGAGTGTAACGAAGCAATCCGCTGCTGTTACAATGGATTAGCTCGCCGCGACCGCAATAACCGATGTAAAAGCCTATTTCGGCCCGTGGCCAAGGGCGAGATAATCGTCCGACTGCATTTCCATCAGCCGCGACACGGTCCGCTCGAACTCGAAGGCGCCATCGCCTTCGGGATAGAGTCGCATCGGCTCCGCATCGGCCGACGCCAGCAGCTTCACCTTATATTCGTAGAGCGAGTCGATCAGCGTCACGAAGCGCGCCGCCTCGTTCCGCTTTTCCGGTCCCAGCACGGGAATGCCGACGATGATGACCGTATGATATTTGCGCGCGATCGCCAGATAGTCGGGCGCGCCCCGCGCCTCGGCGCAGAGCCGCTTGAAGGAGAAGACGGCGACGCCCTTCAGGCTCTTGGGCACATGCATGGTGCGCCCGCCCTGCACGACGATGTCTTCGGACGGCACCTTGGCCCGATCCTCGACCGAAAAGTCGGTCAGACGGAAAAAGGCCTCGGACAGTGCCCGGGTCGCCTCCGGCCCGTTGGGGACATGCCACAGCTTGGAGTCGCCCAGACGGTCGCGCCGGTAATCGGTCGGCCCGTTCAGGGTCATCACATCCAGCTTCACCTTGATCAGGTCGATGAAGGGCAGGAAGAGTTGGCGGTTGAGTCCATTCTTGTAGAGTTCGTCCGGCTCGCGGTTGGAGGTGGTGACGATCGTCACCCTTTTTTCCAGCAGCCCGGTAAAGAGGCGGGACATGATCGCCGCGTCGGCCATATTGTTGACGACCATCTCGTCGAAACAGAGCAGCCGCGCCTCGTCGGCCAGCGACTCGACCACCGGCGGGATTGGATCGCCCGTCTCCGACTTGCGCGCCTCCGCCAGCCGGGCGTGGACGTCGAGCATGAACTCATGGAAATGGGCGCGCTTCTTGCGCTGGACATGGACCGTGTCGAAGAACAGGTCCATCAGCATCGACTTGCCGCGCCCCACCCCGCCCCACATATAGAGGCCGCGCGGCGGCTCGGGCTGCTTGCGCAGCAATTTCCACAGGGTCGATCCGCGCGCGGGCACCGATTCCAGTTCCTGCTGCAACTCGCCGAGCCGCACCGCCGCCGCCCGCTGGTCCGGGTCCGGCCTCAGTTCGCCGGCCTGCACCAGCGCGTCATAGCGGGCGATGACGCTGGTCACTTGAGGGGCGGCGCCTTGCGGATGGTCGCGGTGGACGCCGCGACGGGCGCGCCGTCCTGGGTCATCACCATGCGCAGGAACATCATCCGCCCGGTTTCGCGCAGCAACTCCACCTCCGCGATCAGGTCGGGTCCGACCTTGCCCGCGCCCAGATATTGCATGCTAAGGTCGACGGTCACGCCATTGACCTGTTCCTTGTGCCCCATCGCCCAAAGCCCGCCAAAATAGGCATGATCGGCGAAGGCGGCGAGAAAACCGCCATGCAGCGTGTCGAGCCGGTTGCGATGGCTGACGCGCGTTTCCAGCCCGACCAGCGCCTGGCCGGGCGCGTCGCTGCGCATATAGCCGCGGCCGATCGCCTGCAAAAACGTATCGGATTGCAAGTCGGACCATGGGGTCCATCCCGCCCATTTGCCATCCGTCAGCGGTTTCCCGCCCGCAACGCCGTCGCTCGCCAACTTACAGCTGCCGCTCGACCATCATCTTCTTGGTTTCGGCGATCGCCTTGGCCGGCGAAAGACCCTTGGGGCAGACATTCGCGCAATTCATGATGGTGTGGCAGCGATAGAGGCGGAAGGGATCTTCCAGCTCATCGAGGCGCTCGCCGGTATATTCGTCGCGGCTGTCGGCCAGCCAGCGATAGGCCTGGAGCAGGATCGCCGGGCCAAGGAACCTGTCGCTGTTCCACCAATAGCTGGGGCAGCTGGTCGAGCAGCAGGCGCACAGGATGCACTCGTAGAGGCCGTCCAGCTTCTCGCGGTCGGCGGGCGACTGGAGCCGCTCCTTGCCGCTGGGCGCCGGGCTGACGGTTTGCAGCCAGGGCTTGATGCTGTTGTACTGGGCGTAGAAATGGGTGAAGTCCGGCACCAGATCCTTGATCACGTCCATGTGCGGCAGCGGCGTGATCTGCACCTGCTTGCCGGCGCACTCGTCGATCGCGGTGGTGCAGGCGAGGCCGTTGCGGCCGTTCATGTTCATCGAGCAGGAGCCGCAAATGCCTTCGCGGCAGGATCGGCGGAAGGTCAGCGTCGGATCATATTCATTCTTGATCTTGAGCAGCGCGTCCAGAACCATCGGGCCGCACTGGTCAAGGTCGATCTCGAACGTGTCGTAGCGGGGATTTTCGCCGGAGTCGGGATCATAGCGATAGACCTTGAAGCTGCGGACATTCGTCGCACCTTCGGGCGCCTTGTAGGTCACGCCCTTGCCGCTGATCTTGCTGTTCTTGGGCAAAGCAAATTCGGCCATCGCTCGTCGAGCCTCTTCGTCGATGTCTGTCTGATGGGGGTCCGCATAACGAAAAATCTGCAAAGGTCCAGCGCTGAGGACCATGTTTCTGTCCTCAAACCCTTGTTGCAAATGGCTTGCAATTATTTGGAGGGGATCGCTGCTCCTTCTTGCTTACTCCGCCATGATCGCTACGGAGCGATTGCCCATGGGAATGACAGGACAAGACCCCTTCCTCCGTTCGGGCTGAGCTTGTCGAAGCCCTCCCTTTCTTCGGAAGAAAGAATGGCCCTTCGACATTGGCACGAGTCACGTGCCTCGTGCCAACAGGGCGAACGGACAATATTGCCATCTCGCCGCCAGGAACCGCCGCGCTTGCCGATCGACATCGCCTTTCTCGCCATCGCCGAAGCGCAGCAGCTCTATCACTGGCTGCCCGCCGCGCTGGAACTGGCGCGCCGGCCCGATGTGCGGGTCAGCATCCTGTCGCCTTCGGACCAGATATTGGCGCTGGTCGGCAGCTATGATCCCGACGGCCGCCTGCACCGCATTCGCCTGGCGCGTCCGCCTTCCGGCCCCGACTCGCTGTTCCGCCAGCCCTCCCGGCTGGCGACGCTGCTGCTCAACTATCCGACCATCGCCCGCTTCCCGACGCTGGTGACGACCGAGATCAGCAGCGCCTGGCTACGCCGCATACCCGGCTTTCGATCCCGCCTCATCCTCATCAAGCATGGCGCGGGCGATCGGGAGGGCGGCTACAGGAAACGCCACGCCGATTTCGACCTGACCTTGGTCGCGGGCGAGAAGGATCGCCGCCGGATGATCGCGCGCGGCCTCTGCACGGCGGAGACGGTCGCGGTCGGCGGCTATCCCAAGTTCGAGCTGAAGGCGGCGCGACAGCGCTTCTTCCCCGACGACAGGCCCGTCCTGCTCTACAATCCGCATTTCGACCCGCAGCTTTCCTCCTGGATCAACCATGGGCCGGCGGTGCTGGCCGCGCTGGAATCGCTCAGCGGCTGGAACGTGATCATCGCCCCGCATACCAAGCTGGCGCGCAAGGCCCCGCCGATCGTCAGCGCCGCCCCCCATATCCGCGTCGACATGGGCAGCCGCCGGTCGATCGACATGAGCTATACGATGAGCGCCGACGTCTATCTGGGCGATGTGTCGAGCCAGGTCTATGAATTCCTCCTCGAACCCCGGCCCTGCATCTTCCTCAATCTCGACCATCGCGATGCCGCCTGCGAGACCTTCGCCCACTGGCGTCTTGGCCAGGTGATCGAGCGCGCCGACGCCTTGCCCCAGGCCCTCGCCCGCGCGAACGACTTGCAACCGACCTATGTTGCCGCGCAAAAGGCGGCGATGCAGCAATCGATAGACCTGTCCCCGGTCCCCGCGTCGCAGCGCCAGGCCGACCTCATCCTGAACTTCGCGAGCCAAGCATGAACCAGACCCTCACCACCACCCTCGGCCCGGTCCGCCTGCTGGGCGAAAATGCGACGCCGATCTGGGGCATGTCCAATGCCGAGCGCAATCGCCGCATGGCGGAAAGCGCTGCAAAGAACGGCAGCAGGCTGGCGGAGGGGCATGAACTGCTCTTCAACCTTAGCTATGCCTTCGATCCGCTGCTGCTGCGCCTGGCGCTGGAAACGCCCGGCACTTTGTTCGCCTGGGCGGGCACGCCGGTCGTGGGGCAGGTGGCGCAGGGCGCCGATCCGCTCACCGCCCCCCATGTCATCGACCTGTCGGACGGGCGCAAACTCTACAATCGCCAGTTACGCAAGCTGGAGCAGCCGATGGTGCGCGAACTCACCCCCGCGACCCGGCGGGGGATCGAGCGGCGCAGCTATTTCGGCGCCTATAAGGGCGTCACCGATCTGCTGACCAAATATCTCTGGCCCGAACTGGCGCTGATCCTGACGCGCATCGCCGCGCAGCTGAAGATGACGCCCAACATGGTGTCGGTGATCGGCGTCACCCTCTGCCTGGTCGCGACCTTCCTCTTCGCCAAGGGCATGTATTGGAGCGGTTTCCTCTGCGGCTTCATCTTCATGGTGCTGGACACGGTCGACGGAAAGCTCGCCCGCTGCACCATCACCTCGTCCAAATGGGGCAATGTGATCGACCATGGCGTCGATCTGGTCCACCCACCCTTCTGGTGGTATTTCTGGGGAACGGGCCTCGTCTATTGGGGGCTGGCGCTGTCGCCCGGCACCTTCACCTTCATCATGACCGCGGTGATCGCGGGCTATGTGCTGCAACGGCTGATCGAAGGGATGTTCCTCAAGGATTTCGGGATGGATATCCATGTCTGGCGTCCATTCGACAGCCAGTTCCGCCTGATCACCGCGCGGCGCAATCCGAATATGGTGATCCTGTTCGTCGCGCTGCTGCTCGGCCGTCCCGACATCGGCCTGATCGCGCTGGCCTGGTGGACGATCCTCTCGCTGATCGTCCATGCCGTGCGGTTGGCGCAGGCTTATGGTGTGAAGCGCTCAGGCAAGCCGATCGTCAGTTGGATGGATGAAGCAGCAGCATGAACGCGACGATCGAGAAATTCGGCTGGCCAGCGACCCTGATCGCGGAGTTCGCCCACTGGCTGGTCCTACTGCGCCCGGCCCAGCCGACGCTGGGATCGCTGGTGCTGGCGGCGAAAAGCGACGCCACCGCCTTCGGCGACCTTCCAGCCGAAGCCCATGCGGAACTCAAGACCGTCACCGCCACGATCGAGGCGGCGCTGGCCAGGGCGGTGGGCTATGACAGGATCAACTATCTGATGCTGATGATGGTCGACCCCCATGTCCATTTCCACGTCCTGCCCCGCTATGCGGGGACACGCAGCGCGGCGGGCGTGACCATGGCGGACGCGGGCTGGCCGGGCCAGCCGGACCTTGGCGCGGCGGTGAAGCTGGACAGCGATCTGGACAATGTGCGCGATTGGTTGAAGGGCTGTTTCGACCGGGAAATGGCGTAACGTCAATCGGCCAAAAAAAAGGCCTCGCGGCGCGGTGAATGTCTCGCAAAATGCGGCGCGTCAGCCGTCCAGCACCTCGCCCACGCCCCGCATCCGGGTGAAGATATTCCAGGTCGCGATGAACAGCGCCGCGATCACCGGGCCGATGATGATGCCGTTGAAACCGAACAGCTCGATCCCGCCCAACGTGGAGATCAGCACCACATAGTCGGGAATGCGCGTGTCGCGGCCGACCAGGATCGGGCGCAGCACATTGTCGACCATGCCGATCACCAGCACCCCGCACGCGACCAGGATCACCGCCTGCCAGATCGCCCCGGTCGCGAACAGATAGATGGCGACCGGCACCCAGATGATCGCCGTGCCCACCGCCGGCAACAGCGAGAAGGCGCCCATCAGTACGCCCCAGAGCAAGGCCCCCTGGATACCCAGCGCCCAGAAGACCATGCCGCCGATCAGGCCCTGCACGATGGCGACCACGATGCTGCCCTTGATCGTGGCGCGGATGACGATGACGAACTGCTCGATCAGCGCCGTGCGCTGGCCCGCGCGCAGCGGCGCGGCGGCGGCGATCCGCTGCGACAGCCTCTCCCCGTCGCGCAGCAGGAAATAGGTGAGATAGAGCATCACGCCCAGCGCCACCAGGAAGCTGAAGGCGCTCTGCCCGATCTGGAAGGCCTGCGTCGCCAGCGTGCGGAAGCTGCTGGTGATGCCCTTCGTCACCATATCCTGCGCCGCATAGAAATTGGTGAGGCCCAGCCGCCGCAGATAGGGCATCGCCCAGTCGGGCAGGCTGTCCACCACCTGCGCGAAGAGCCGCGCGAAATTAATCTCGCCCGACTGGATCTTGGCATAGAAATAGGCCGCTTCCTGCAACAGAGCCGCCCCCAGCACGAAGGCCGGGACGATGACGATGGCCAGGATCAGGAATAGGGTGATCAGCGCCGCGCCGTTGCGATGCTTCGGCATCGCCGCCAATATCTGCCGATTGATCGGCGCGAAGACGATGGCGGCGATCACGCCCCACAGGATCGCGGCGAAGAACGGCTCGATGACCAGCGCGAAGGCGATCGACACGATCAGCACCACGCCCAGGAAGAAACCGTCCTCGATCCGGGGCGTGACGTTGAGCGGGGGGCCGGGCAGCGGGGGAGCGGGCGGCGGCGGGGGCGGTTCGACGGTCATGGCTGTCTCTTTGCAAAATTCGCGGGCCAAATCCATCGCGCAACGATCATCATAACCTGCCCCCTGTCCTTTTCACCTTTCCATGGGTAGAGAAGCCGCTTCCTTTCGTCTTTTGGGACCAGCATCGAACGTGGCACGCGAAATCACCGGATTTTCCAACCCGCTGGTGAAGCGCGTCCGATCCCTTCGCGAGAAGAAATATCGCAAGGCCGAAGGACTGTTCCTCGCCGAAGGGCTGCGCATCCTCACCGAGGCGCGCGAGGAAGGCGTGCTGCCCGAAATGCTCTTCCACGCCGGTTCCACCCACCCTCTGGCGCTGGACCTGATCGACGCGATCGAAGCGGCCGGGGGCGACGTGATCGAAACCACGCCCGACATCCTGTCCAAGATCAGCGGCAAGGATAATGCGCAGGCGGTGGTGGGCGTCTATCGCGACCGCCTCACCCCGCTGGACAGGCTGGATCGCGGCAGGGCCGACATCTGGATCGTCGCCCAGTCGCTGCGCGATCCCGGCAATCTGGGCACCATATTGCGCACCGGCGACGCCGTGGGCGCGGGCGGCCTCATACTGATCGACGATTGCGTCGACCCCTTCTCGGTCGAATCGGTGCGCGCCAGCATGGGCGCGCTTTTCACCCAGTCCATCACCCAGGCGCGCTGGGGCGAATTCATGCACTGGCTGCGCGCCGGGCCGGGCGAACTGATCGGCACCAGCCTGAAGGCCACCCAGGATTATCAGGAACCCCGCTATCAAAGCCCCAGCTTCCTGCTGGTCGGCAATGAGGCGCAGGGACTGCCTGAATCCTACGAGGCCGAATGCGATCAGTTGGTGAAGATGCCGATGCGGGGCAAGGCCGACAGCCTGAACGCGGCGGTGGCCACCGCGGTCATGGCCTATGAACTGCTGAACCAGAAACGAAGAAATTAGAGGATCGTCGTTCCCGCGGAGGCGGGAACCCATCTCCCGGCCTTGCGGCACCGGATAGCGCCGGAGATGGATTCCCGCCTGCGCGGGAATGACGAAATGGGATGAAGCGACAGGGGGAACGGGACGTGACAAACACCAGCGGCATGGGCGAAATGTGGCGGCACAAGCGGGTGCTCGCCGCCAGCCTGATCGGCACGGCGGTCGAGTTTTACGACTTCTATATCTACGCCACCGCCGCCAGCCTGATCTTCCCCTCGCTCTTCTTCCCCGCCTCCTCGCCCACGGCGCAGCTGATGGCCTCCTATGGCAGCCTCGCCCTCGCCTTCTTCGCCCGCCCGGTGGGCGCGGCCGTCTTCGGTCATTATGGCGACCGCATCGGGCGCAAGGCGACGCTGGTCGTCTCGCTCATGCTGATGGGCGGCTGCACCCTGCTGATCGGCTTCCTGCCCACTTATGCGATGATCGGCTGGTGGGCGCCGCTCATCCTGTGCATCCTGCGCTTCGGCCAGGGCTTCGGCCTTGGTGGCGAATGGGGCGGCGCGGCGCTGCTGGCGGTGGAAAATGCCCCGCCCGGATGGCGCGCCCGCTTCGGCATGTTCCCGCAGTTGGGCGCCCCGGTCGGCTTCATCGCCGCCAACGGCCTGTTCCTGATCCTCGGCGCATTCCTCTCCGATGCGGACTTCTTCGCCTGGGGCTGGCGCCTGCCTTTCCTGGGCAGCGCGGTGCTGGTGATCCTGGGCCTGTGGGTCCGGCTGAAGCTCACCGAAACGCCCGAGTTCGCCGCCGCGCAGAAGGAAGCGCCGCCGCCCGCCGTGCCGCTGGCGACCCTCCTCTCCTCGCATCTGGGTGCCGCGATCGCGGGCACCTTCGCCTGCGCCGCCTGCTTCGCGGTCTATTATATCGCGACGGCTTTTGCGCTCGGCTACGGCACCACCGCGCTCAGGATCGACCGCGAAATCTTCCTCGCGATCCAATTGGGCGCGATCCTGTTCATGGCGCTCAGCATCATCCTCGCCGGCTGGTGGTCGGATCGCGCCAGCCCGACCCGCGTCCTCGCCTGGGGCTGCGCCGGCACCTTGCTGATGGGCCTCGCCTTCGGCCCGCTGATCGGCACGGCCATGCTGCTGCCGATCTTCGTGGCGCTCAGCCTCGCCTTGTTCGCCATGGGCTTCATCTACGGGCCGCTGGGCGCCTATCTGCCCGCCCTCTTCCCGATCCAGCTACGCTATACCGGCGCGTCCTTCGCCTTCAACCTCGGCGGCATAGTGGGCGGCGCGCTCGCCCCGATCGTCGCCACCTGGCTGATCGGCGCGCAGGGCGTAGGGCTGGTCGGCCTCTATATGTCGGCGGCGGCGCTCATCAGCCTTGGCGGCCTGTGGTGGACCAGCCGCTACCCCTGAATCAGATCGACTTGCGCATCAGCAGCATCGGCACGCCGCTATCCTCGAACGGACGCACGCCTTCGAAGCCGAAGCTGCGATAGAGCGGCACCCCCGCCATCGTGCCTGTCAGTTCCAGCGCGACGAACCCCTCCGCCTTCGCCGCCGCCTCGCACAGCGACAGGATCATCGTCCCCACGCCTTTGCGGACATGATCGGGATGGGTATACATCGCCCGCACCCGCGCCGGCTCGCTCGCCGGATCGAGCAGCCGGTCGTCGCGCCCCGCGCTGTGATCGCCGCCATAGGCCGTCGCCCGCCGGCTCCATCCGCCGCAACCGGCGATCGCGCCGTCCTCCTCGATCAGGAAATAGGTGCCGTCGGCGATCAGCCGGCTGTCCAGCCCCATGAAGCCATGGCTGGTCTTCACCTGCTCGGGCGTCAGATAATCGGATTGCAGCCGGTCGATGGCCAGGGTCATGACGGCGGACAGCGCCGCTTCGTCAGCGGCGGTGGCGAGACGATGGGTCAGCATGGCCCGCTCATGAAAGGAAGCAGCCGGCCCCGCAAGGGACCGGCCGCAAGAAAGTAGCAGGAACGGATCAGAATTTGAAACCGACCTTGCCGTACCAGAAGCCGCCATTGAAGCCGAAGGGCGACACGTCGGGATAGATGTCGCCGGTGAAGCGGCCGCCGGTCGAGGCATAGACCGGTCCCAGCGTCCCATTCGTATTGGAGAATTTGTCGGGATAGTTGCTGAAGATATTCTGCGCGCCCGCGCTCAGCGTGAAATTCTCGTTGATCTCATAGCTCACCTCCAGGTCGAATACGAACTCGCTGCCGAAGGTCTGCGACACCGGGCCATCGTCCGTCATCGTATATTTTCCGTACCAGTTCATCCGCCCCAGCACCGACAATGGCCCTGCGGTCCAGTTTTCGGTCAGGATGACGCGGGTCTTGGGCAGCGTCCTTTCCAGCTGGGCCACACGCACGTCCGACACGACCGTGGGATCGCGGTCCGTGACCCTGGTCTTGTTCCAGTTGAAGGCCAGGGTCGAATTGAGCGACCCCAGGTCGCCGACCGCGAAGCGATAGCTGCCCACCACGTCGATGCCCTGCGTCCGCGTGTCGAAGGCGTTGGTCAGGAACTGCACCTCATTGACCGTGGCATAGTTGGCCAGGCCCAGCGACTGAAGCGTCGGCCGGTCCGCATCCTCGATCACGAAGGTGCCCGACGTGCCGATGCGATCCTTCACCTTGATATTATAATAGTCGATCGTCAGCGTCGCGCCCGGCGCCGGGGTGAAGACCGTGCCGACCGAGAAGCTGACCGATTCCTCCGGCGTCAGCGGCCTGGCGCCCAAATAGGCCGCGACCGGGCTTGTCACCGGCAGGGTCATCGATTCGATCGCGTTCGGATTGCCGGGGTTGAAGGTGGTCGCGATGCTGCTGGTGTTGACCTGCCCCGGCGTCGGCGCGCGGAAACCTGTCGCCACCGTGCCGCGCAGGGCCAGAATGTCCGGCACGACGGCGTAGCGGGCCGAAAATTTGCCCGTGGTCGAATTGCCGAAGTCCGACAAATGCTCATATCGGCCCGCTATGCCGAACGATAACTGATCGGTAATGTCGCCTTCGATGTCGATATAGAGGCCCTTGGAATTGCGGCTGCTCTCCCCCGCGATGGCCGGGCCATAGCCGGGAAAGCCGTTGGCGCCGACCGGCAGGGCGACCGACAATTGCGTGCCATCGGCATTCAACACCGGCGTGCCGTCCTGATGGAAGACGAGGTTTCCGGTATAGGGGCCGATCGCATAGGAGGCCGGGTCGCCCAGGCCCAGCTCATAGGATTCGCGGAAATATTGCCCGCCAAAGGCGATGGTGATCGGGCTGGCCAGACCGACCTCCCAGGGATAGCTGAAGTCCGCGTTGAACAGGGTTTCGCGCTGCTCCAGCTTGCCGAGATAGAATTCGGTCGGCGACGTGATGCCCAGCGACGGGTTCATCGTGCCGTCCATCGTGTAGCGCAGCGTCGACTGGCCGTAGCTGCCGGAAATATCATAATTCAGGCCGAAGCCGAGCGTCCCCTTATAGCCGAGCGTGCCGGAAATATCGTCGATCTTGCCGAAGAAGATCGGCGTGAAGCCGCCCGAATAGACGCAGCTCCAGTTCTGGACCAGCGGGTCGGAGCAATTCGCGACCTGCGTATAGTCGCGGGTGGTCGGGTCATAGCCGTTGGGCGCATAGACATTGCCGCCCGCGCTTCCGGTCTGGATGCCGGGCAGCAGATTGTTGAAATCGGTGAAATAGTCGTTGAAGATGCCGTTGCGGCCAAAGCTGTTGCCTTCGATGTCGACGCCCGCCGTGTCGACCGACTGGCGATAGTTGAAGCTTTCCTCCTGAAAGCTGTGGCCATAATTGCCGAAGAAATAGATGCTGCTGTCGTCGCCCAGGTCGAAATGGCCGTTGGCGAAGAAGCGATAGGATTCCATCTTCGGATTGCCGTAGCGCTGCGCCAGTGCCGGAACGCCGATGTCGGGCTGTTCCTGCGCCAGCAGATGGGCGCCTGCGCGGGTGACGCCGCGGCTGGTCTTGCCGGCATTCACATATTCGCCGCTGATGTTGATGACGCCGCTGTCACCCAGCTTGAACCCGGCGTTCAGCGCGACCTGATAATCCTCGCCGTCGCCGCGATAATATTGGCCATAGCGGGCATAGCCCGAATAGCCGACATCGTCGCGCAGCGTCATGTTGATGACGCCCGCGATCGCGTCGGACCCATATTGCGCCGATGCGCCGTCGCGCAGCACTTCGACCGCCTTCACCGCGATGGCGGGAATCTGCGCCAGGTCGGCGGAATGGGCGCCGGCCGACTGGGCGTTGGCGCCGATCTGGACCAGCGCGCTGCGGTGCATACGCTTGCCGTTCACCAGCACCAGCGTCTGGTCGGGCGCCAGTCCGCGCAAGTTGGGCGGACGCACGAAGGAGGAACCGTCGCCGATCGCATAGCGCGCGACCGAGAAGGAGGGGACGAGATTCTGGATGACCTGGTTCATGTCGGCCGTGCCCTGCTTCTGCAGTTCCTGACCGGAATAGACGTCGATCGGCGTCGGCGATTCCGCGACGGTGCGATCGGTGCGGCGGGTGCCGGTGACGATGATGGTTTGACCCGGCACCGCCGCCGGTTCTTGCGGCGCAGCATCCTGTGCCAATACAGGCATCGAATAGATCGAGGCGGCGGCAATCGCGCCGCGCGAAATCAGACCCTTATATTTCATCCAAAAAGCCCCCAAACCTGTCTTTTACAGAGGCCTTTTCGACATCCCCTTCCGATCCGTTCACCCGGACTTTCCAAGGCCGCACGAATATTTCACCGAAATCTTGGATTTCAGCGCAATATCATTCGACAACATCTGGAAACGAAAGGCTGGCACAAATCCACTATCTGAGAAATGGCCCTTGTCCTATCGCCGCGAATTCCTTTTGCGCGGATAAAGCCCGGACAGGGGTCCGAAATTGTCAAATCATTGTAACATAAAGAAAAAGGCGGCGCCCCCGGGGGACGCCGCCTTTTTCTTTTTTACAACTGTCAAGAAGCGATTTGGACGATCAATCCTCGCTGCGGGTGTCGCGACGCTCGGCGATGCGCGCGCGCTTGCCAGTGCGGCCGCGCAGATAGTAGAGCTTCGCACGACGCACGACGCCACGGCGGACGACGGTGATCGAATCGATGTTGGGCGAATAGAGCGGGAACACGCGCTCCACGCCTTCGCCGAACGAGATTTTGCGCACGGTGAAGTTGGAACCCATGCCCTTGTTCGAGCGGGCGATGCACACGCCTTCATAATTCTGGACGCGGCTGCGGTCGCCTTCGATGACCTTCACGCCGACGCGCAGGGTGTCGCCGGGGCGGAAGTCGGGAATATCCTTGGCGAGAGCGGCGATGTTTTCCGCCTCGATCTGCTGGATGATGTTCATCTGACGTCAGTCCTCAAGTCTTTTGCTGCGCACCAGAGGGCGACTGGTCCCGAACGCCGATATGGCGTTCCCAAAGGTCCGGCCGCCTTAGCCGTGTATCTTCTTCCGCCTGTTGTTTCCGCCAGGCGGCGATCTTCGCATGATCCCCCGATCGCAACACTTCGGGAATCATGCGCCCCTCCCATTCCACCGGGCGGGTATAGTGCGGATATTCGAGCAACCCCGTTTCGAAGGATTCCTCGACTCCGCTGGAAGCGGCGCCCATTACACCGGGAAGCAGCCGGACGCAAGCGTCGAGCAGCAGCAAGGCCGCCATTTCCCCGCCCGACAATATGATGTCGCCCATGCTGACCTGCTCGATCGGGCGCGCGTCGAAAATCCGCTCGTCAAACCCTTCGAACCGGCCGCAGAGGATCGTCGCGCCCGGCCCTGCCGCCAGCGCGCGCACGCGGCCTTGCGTGATCGGGCGTCCGCGCGGCGTCATCGCCAGCACGGGCAGATCGGGTCGCTGCGCCAGCGCATGGTCGACCGCCTGACCCAATATGTCGGCGCGCAGCACCATGCCCGCGCCACCGCCCGCCGGCGTATCGTCCACGGTGCGATGCCGGTCGGCGGCGAAATCGCGGATATGGATGGGGTGACAGGCCCATTTCCCCTCCGCCAGCGCCCGCCCCGCCAGCGACACGCCCAGCGGTCCGGGAAACATCTCCGGGTAAAGGGTCAGGATTTGCGCGGTGAAGCTCATTTGCGCCTCGCCCTCAGCCGCGCCGCGGACCAGCCGCCCGCCATGCACAACAGGCCGCAGACCAGCAGCGCCACGCCGATCGACTGCAACTGTCCGGCAAAGGGCCGCTGGGGATGCATCACCGCCGGGATCAATATCAGCAGCGGGATGGGGAGGATCAGCGCGATCGCCGTCGCCAGCCGGGCCATGCGCGGCCAGCCGACGCCGAACAGCCGCCAGCCGGCGACGAGCATGAACAGCAGATAGATGGCGGTGACGATCAGGGCCATGCGCCGCGCTTAGGCCAAGGCGCGGCCAGCGTCCAGATCAGGGCGTCTTGATCGCGATCTTCAGTTCCTGAATCTGCGCCGTCGCGGCGGGGGCCAGCAGGATCGATCCGGCCACCCGCCCCTTCTCGCAGTTCCAGGTGAAGCTGCCCGACAGATTGCCGGTGGCGACGATGGGCGCATCGGTGCGGCAGCCCCCCACCTCGTTCTTGAGCGTCGCGAGCTTCTTCGCCCAATTGTCCATGTCGCTGTCCATCAGGACATTCATCGCCAGCCGGTCCCGCGCCGCGCCAACGCTGCCCGCCGCATAGATGCGCCCGGCCGCGGCATAGCCGTCCGCCAGCAGCGCCGTCACCGGCACGCTCCGCGCGATCAGCGCCCCCGCTTGGCTCAGCGCCACCGCCGCGTCCCAAGCAGGCCCCGCGCCGCCATTATAGGTGCGGTTGGTGAAGACGAAGATGCCCACGCCATAATCGGGCATCAGCATCATATGGCTGCCATAGCCCGGATAGCCCCCGCCATGCGCCAGCGTCAGCCCCAGGTCGCAATCCTGCGCGATCCGCATGGCGAAGCCATAGGCCGCCGCCTGCTTGCAGGCGGCCGGACCGCTCTTGCCATTGCGATGAGCGATGGCGACGAAATTGCTCCCCTCCGCCAGCATCCGCACGGCCGCGCGCGACACCGGCCCAGTGTCAGCCTCATCGCGCGCCGGCCAGGCAGACAGCAGGAAGGCGACCCAGCGCGCATAATCGGTGGCGCTGGTCTGAAGCCCGCCCATCGCCCCAAAGGCGCCGTCCGCCATGGTCGGCTCGACCTTCCAACGGCCATCCTCCCAGCGATAGCCGAGCGCGCGGCGCTCCAGCGGCCATTCGCTGACCTCATAGCCGCTCGACGCCATGCCGAGCGGCACCAGCAGGCTCTTTTCGACATAGGTCCGATAGGACATGCCGCTCACATGGGCGATGATCCGCCCGAGCAGCGCATAGCCGAAATTGCTATATTCATAGCGGCTGCCCGGCGCGGTGCTGAACGGGACGCCCTTGGCAAGCATCTTCGTGAAATCCTCCTGCGGCATCGGCGTCTGCCGATCGCCCCAGGGATTGTCGTCCACGAAACCCGCGCTGTGGGTCAGCAGATCGCGGATGCGGATGCGCGGGCTGTCCCTGGTTGGATAGGTCCAGCCCCGCATTTCCGGCACATATGTCTCCGCCAGATCGTCGAGAGACAGCTTGCCGTCGTCGCGCAGCTTCAGGATCGACAGCGCGGTGAAGGCCTTGGTCATGGACGCGATGCGGAACAGGCTGTCGGGCGTTACCGGGCGCCTGTGCACCAGATCCTGCACGCCCAGCCCCTTCACATGGACCAGCCGCCCATTGGCGACGATGCCATAGACCAGTCCCGGCGCATGGCTGTCGACCTGGAAGTCGGAAAAGAGGCGGTCGATTTCGGGAATGGCGGCGGCGATCTTCTTCTCATCGGCCGCCCTGGCCGTCGCGGGAAGCAGGGCCAGGATCAGCAACAACGGAACGAAGCGTAGCGTCACCGCGTCCAATCCTCCACCTTCAGGCCGGGAATGTCGGCAAAGTCCGCCAGATTATTGGTCACAACCGTAGCGTCGAGGCTAAGCGCATGAGCGGCCAACAAGCGGTCAAAGCGCCCCCTGCGAAAAGGCATCTGTGCATAGGCGCGCGCCGCCACCTCATCAAAGGGCAGCAAAACCACTTCTTCAAGAAAGGCATCGAGCAATTCGACGGGCGGAATCTTGCCATTGGCCGATCCCAGCGCCAATTCGGCCAGAACGATCGCCGACAGCGCAAGCTCACCGGACCGACACACCGCCACGCGTTCCACAAGTCTGGAGTGGGTGCCGGTGAACAGGAATACGCAACTGTTCGTATCCAGCAAATACATCAACGAAAACCCTGAAAATCAGGATCATCCCAGGCTCGTGGACTGTCATCAAAATCTTCGCGGGGCAAAGGCTCCAGCCAGGGCGCCTTGCCGGCGAACTTGCTGACGTCGATCCTGCGCTCCGTCTGCACAGGCTCAAAGGTGAATTTGCCCTTTTCCTCACGCAGCATCACCTCGGCGCCCTCCTGAAGGCCCAGCGCCTTGGGCAGCCGCAAGGCCAGGCTGTTGCCCGACCTGAAGATCTTGGCCCGATATTCCTCGCCCATGGCGAACCTCCGTATATACGGAGTGTATATACTATTCAGCGAAAGCCGCGTCAATCAACGCGCCGTTTTCGCTCAGCGTGACGACGTGCATCGGCGCCATGAAGCGCTTGCCCGGCTTGTCGCCGACGGCGGGCCGCTGGACCTCGATAATGTCGCCCGCGCCGAAATTCTCGACCGCGACGATCTCGCCCAGCGCTTCGCCGGTGCTGGAGGTGCAGGAAAGGCCGATCAGGTCGGCATGATAATATTCGCCCTCGCCAAGCGGCGGCAGGGCGGAACGGGGCACGGTCAATTCCGTGCCGCGCAGCGCTTCGGCCGCACTCCGGTCGCCAATCTCGGCGAAGCGGGCGACCGCGCCATTGGGGCCGGGGCGCACCGACTTCAACGTCAGTGTGCGCCCCGCCGCATCGAAGCCCTTATAGGCCTTGAGACCGTCCGGCCCCTCGCCAAAGAGCTTCAGACGGACTTCGCCCGCCACCCCATGCGCACCGATAATGACGGCGAGAGTGACGGGCTTGTCGGTCAAGAGGATCAGCCCTCGGCCTGCTCGGCGGCGGCTTCCTCGGCCGGAGCCTCTTCAGCGGGGGCTTCGGCAGGAACTTCGGCCGGGGCGTTGGCGGCTTCTTCCGCGGCCTTGCGGGCTTCTTCGGCCTCGGCCAGCTTGGTGGCGCGATCTTCGGCGCGATCCTTGGCCTTCTGACCCGGCTCCGCCTTCTTCGGGTTGTTGCGGGCGGCGCGTTCCTTCACGCCCGCGGCGTCCAGGAAGCGGGCGACGCGGTCGGTCGGCTGGGCGCCGGCGGCGACCCAGTGCTTCGCGCGCTCGACGTCCAGGACGACGCGCTTCTCGTCGCCCTTGGGCAGGACGGGGTTATAGCTGCCGATGCGCTCGATGAACTTGCCGTCACGCGGGGCGCGGCTGTCGGCCACGACGATGCGGTAATAGGGGCGCTTCTTGGAACCGCCGCGCGAAAGACGAATGGACGTCGCCATGGTGTTTTGACCTTTCTACTCTAATCTAATCTGTTGAAAATGCTTATTTCTTCATGAAATTCTGAAAACCCGGCGGCAGGTTGGGCGCGCCCAGACCCGGCAGCCCCTGCGGCGGTGCGCCGGCGCCGCCCAGCATCCCATCCAGCCCGCCACCGCCGAACATTTTGGCCAGCCCTTTCAAGCCGCCCATCTTGCGGATCTTCTTCATCGCCGTTTCCATTTCCTGATGCATTTTCAGGAGACGGTTGACTTCCTGCACCGTGGTGCCGCTGCCCTTGGCGATGCGGATCTTGCGCTTGGCGTTGATGATCGCCGGGCGCTCCCGCTCCTTGGGCGTCATCGATCCGATCATCGCGTCGAGATGGATCAGCGTCTTGTCGTTGGCGCCGCTATTGGCCATCGCCGCCTGCGCCTTCTTGAGGCCCGGCAGCATCCCCGCCAGCGCGCCAAGGCCGCCCATGCGGCGCATCTGGTTGAGCTGGGCGCGCAGGTCGTTCATGTCGAACTGACCCTTGGCCATCTTCTTGGCCAGCTTGTCGGCTTCCTCGGCGTCGATCGTCTCGGCCGCCTTCTCGACGAGGCTGACGACATCGCCCATGCCCAGGATGCGCTGCGCGACGCGGGCCGGATGGAAAGGCTCGATCGCGTCCAGCTTTTCGCCGGTGCCCGCGAACTTGATCGGACGGCCCGTGACGGCGCGCATCGACAGCGCCGCGCCGCCGCGGGCATCGCCGTCCATGCGGGTCAGCACGACGCCGGTCAGCGGCACCTGGGCGGTAAAGCTGGTCGCGACATTCACCGCGTCCTGTCCGGTCAGCGAGTCGACGACGAGCAGGATTTCGGCGGGATTGGAGACTTCGGCCACCGCCTTCATCTCGTCCATCAGCGCCTGGTCAACGTGCAGACGACCGGCGGTGTCGAGCATCACCACGTCGAAGCCCTGGAGCTTCGCCGCCTGGAGCGCGCGCTTGGCAATATCGACCGGCTGCTGGCCCGCGACGATCGGCAGCGTCGCCACGTCGGTCTGGGTGCCGAGAACGGCGAGCTGCTCCTGCGCGGCCGGGCGCTGGACGTCGAGCGACGCCATCAGCACCTTCTTGCGCTCTTTTTCCTTCAGGCGCTTGGCGATCTTCGCGGTGCTGGTGGTCTTGCCCGACCCCTGCAGGCCGACCATCATGATGACGGCGGGCGGGGTGACATCGATCAGAAGGTCGCTGGTCTCGGCGCCCAGCGTTTCGGTGAGCGTGTCCGAGACGATCTTGACGACCATCTGGCCGGGCGTGACCGAACGCAGCACGTCGCTGCCGACCGCGCGCTCCGTCGCCTGATCGACGAACTGGCGGACGACCGGAAGCGCCACGTCGGCTTCGAGCAGCGCGATTCGCACCTCGCGCATCGCGGCGCGGACATCGTCCTCCGTCAGCGCACCGCGCCCACGCAGCTTGTCGAAGACCCCACTGAGACGATCGCTTAGCGAATCGAACATCATCACCTCATTTGGGCCGAAAGGCCCGGAAAACTGTGCCTACCCATCAAACGACAAAATCGCCGGCGGGCGAAACCTCGCCGGCCAGCGTCCATCCGATGCCCCTTTGGGCGTCCTGGAGTCGTCAGAGTCGAACGGCGAACCGTCCGATGCGTGCCGCCCCTTAGCGCAGGCCGCGTGCGGATGCAACCGCACCCGTCCGGAACCAGGCCGATGAGCAAGTCGCCCCGCTTTTCTCGCGGCCGCGGATAGGCCACAGTGATGCCTTTGCTATGGCGGAGGAAATCATGCGCCCCCTTCTGAATGCGATCCTGCTGCTGTCCGGTCTCCCATCGATTGCCCATGCCCAGCAGGATGCCGGCCTCACAGATGTCGACGACAGCATCGTCGTCGAAGGACGCAAGATGACGCGCAAGGAAGTAAGGGAGCGCGCGACCGGCTTCGTCCGTACGCTCGGGGTGGTGCAAGGTGACCAGAGCGTGGCGCGCTGGCAAAGCCCGATCTGCCCCGCGGTGCTGGGTGTTCCTGATGACGTCGCGCAGATCGCCGAGTCGAAGGTGCGCGCAATCATCGAGGACGTCAAAGCGCCGCTCGCGAAGCCGGGATGCCACGCGAACCTGCTGATCGCCTTCGTAGAGGACGGTCGCGATCTCATGAAGCTGGTCGCCTACCGGCGGCCGAAGCTGCTCTACCAGATGCAGGGACCGGATCGGCGGGACCTTGTGGACGGCGATGCCCCCATCCGCTGGTGGCATGTGACGGGCAGCGGAACGGGCGGCGGCTCCCCTTCAGGAGGCGCCCCTTCCCCCGCCACCGGCGGCAATGCTGAAGGCGGCGGATCAATACTGCCCGATGGCGTTGCCGGCTCCTCCTCCTATTCGTCGAGCCTGATCCGGCCGCCCATAACGCGCAGCTTTTCCGTCGCCACCGTGATCATCGATGTTCATCGCGCGGAAGGGATCACGCTGGCCGAGGCTGCGGCCTATGCCACATTCGTCGGCCTTGCCGAAGTCAAGGACAGCGCGGATCCCCCGGTCGCCTCGATCCTCAACCTGTTCAAGGATGGGCAGCATCCCGGCGGCCTGACCTTCTGGGACAGGCAGTTCCTGACCGAGCTGTATGAGCTACCACTCAACCGGTTCGGCCGGGTACAGCGCGGCCATCTGATCAAGGCGCTGGTCGAAGGCGGGCACGCCTCTGTGAAGGAGGAGGCGCCCTAACGCCCGGTACGGCTTGCACATCGCCGCGCTTTGCGCCAGCTAACGCGCACGAGAACAGGGGGAGCCGAAGATCATGAGTTGGACACGCCGCAAGCCGATGGAGGCGATGATGCCCGCGCAGGCGGATCATCAGCTCGCCCGCACCCTGTCATGGCCGCATCTTCTGGCATTGGGCGTCGGCGCGATCGTCGGCACCGGCATCCTGACCCTGATCGGCGTCGGCGCGGATCGTGCCGGGCCGGCGGTTCTCCTCTCCTTCGCCATAGCGGGCGCGATCTGCGCCTGCGCGGCGCTCGCCTATGCCGAACTGTCCACCATGATGCCCGCGGCGGGCAGTGCGTACAGCTATAGCTATGTCGTGCTGGGCGAAGGCATCGCCTGGATCGTGGGCTGGAGCCTGATCCTCGAATATAGCCTTGTCGTATCGACCGTGGCGGTCGGCTGGTCGGGCTACGCCGCGCCGCTGCTGACGGCGATTGGCTTCCCCGAGGCACTGACCCAGGGGCCGGAGCTGGGCGGCCTTGTCAACCTGCCCGCCATCTTCATCATCGCGGTGGTCGCAGGCCTGCTGATGTTCGGCACGCAGGAAAGCGCGCGCCTCAACACGCTGCTGGTGCTGATCAAGATCGCCACGCTCAGCCTGTTCGTCTGGGTCGCCCTGCCCGCCTTCGACGCGCAGAATCTGGAGCCGTTCATGCCCTTCGGCTTCGCCAAGTCGATGGGACCGGACGGGGTCGAGCGCGGCGTCATGGCTGCCGCCGCCATCATCTTCTTCGCCTTCTACGGCTTCGACGCCATCTCGACCGCGGCGGAGGAAGCGAAGAACCCGGACCGTGATCTCGCCATCGGCATCGTCGGCTCGCTGGTCGTCTGCACGCTGATCTACGTCCTCGTCGCCGCCGCCGCGATCGGCGCCCTGCCCTTCACCCGTTTCGCCGACAGCCCCGAGCCGCTGGCGCTGATCCTGCGCGAAATGCATCAGGGCGGTATCGCCCGGATCGTCGCCATCGCCGCGGTGATCGCGCTGCCGACCGTGCTGCTGGGCTTTCTCTACGGCCAGAGCCGCATCTTCCTGGTGATGGCCCGCGACGGCTTCCTGCCCCAGAGCCTGGCAAAGATTTCAAAGCGCGGCACCCCCGCCCGCATCACCGCCGTCACCGCCATATTGGTGGCGATCATCGCCGGCCTCCTGCCGATCGACGAGATCGCGGCGCTCGCCAATGCCGGCACGCTGATCGCCTTCACCGCCGTGGGCCTCTGCCTCCTCGTCCTGCGCAAGCGCGCGCCCGACATGAAGCGCCCCTTCCGCACGCCCGCGGCCTGGGTAGTGGGGCTGGGCGCGGTCGCGGGCTGCGCCTATCTGTTCGTCAGCCTGCCGATGAAGACGATCATGGCTTGCGCGGCATGGAATGCGATCGGGCTGGGCGTCTACTTCCTCTATGGGCAGCGGCGAGCGGCTGTCGCCCAATAGGAAGCGGAAGCCACTGGCCTTTCCCATGCCCACGCACTACATGCGCGCCCATGGGACGCTTCTCGAAAATGCACGGCCTGGGCAACGACTTCGTCGTGATCGACGCGCGCGCCGTCCCCGTCGCGATGACGGAGAGGCGCGCCCGCGCCATTGCCGACCGCCATGCCGGGATTGGCTGCGACCAGTTGATCCTGATCGGTGACGCCGACGATGCCGACGTGTCGATGCAGATCTTCAACGCCGATGGCAGCGAAGTGGAAGCCTGCGGCAACGCCACCCGCTGCGTCCCCCTGTTCGTCGGCCGCGACGTGACGATCCGCACCCGGGCGGGGTTGCTCGATGCGAAGCGCATCGACGGCGGCGCCAGCGTCGACATGGGGGCGCCGCGCTTCGACTGGGACGCGATCCCCCTCGCCTACCCCCTGGACACGCTGACCATGGGCGCAAGCTGGGAAGACTTGCCCGCCCCCGCCGCGGTCAATGTCGGCAACCCGCATGTCATCTTCTTCGTCGATGATCTGGACGGTGTGAACTTCGAGCGGCTTGGCCCGCTGATCGAGCATGACCCCCTGTTCCCGAGCCGCGTGAACGTCAATTTCGCGCAGGTCGTGGGCGACAATCATATCCGGCTGGTCGTGTGGGAACGGGGCGCCGGCCTCACCCGCGCCTGCGGCACCGGCGCCTGCGCCACCGCCGTCGTCGCGATCCGCCGCAAGCTGATGGCGGGACCGGTGACGATCAGCCTGCCCGGCGGCGATCTGGTGATCGACTGGGTGCCCGGCGGCGCGATCCGCATGACCGGCCCCGCCACCCATGTCTTCGACGGTGAGGCCGACTGGTCCCGCTTCTGATGAGCGGCCCCGAGATCATCACCATGGGCTGCCGCCTCAACATCGCGGAGAGCGAGGCGATCCGCGACATGGCGAGCGGCCAGGACGACCTGATCGTCGTCAACAGTTGCGCCGTCACCGCCGAAGCCGTGCGCCAGACCCGCCAGGCGATCCGCCGCGCCCGCCGCGAACGCCCGGACGCCCGCATCCTCGTCACCGGCTGCGCCGCCCAGACCGAGCCGCAGACCTTCGCCGCCATGGCCGAAGTCGACGGTGTGATCGGCAATCGGGAGAAGATGGAGGCAGGCACATACACCTCCGTTCGCTTCGAGCGCAGTCGAGAACCGTCCGAGCGCCCGCTTCTCGACTTCGCTCGAAGCGAACGGCCTCTGCTGAGAGTCTCCGACATCATGGCCGTGCGCGACACCGCGCCGCACATGGCGTCCGCCTTTGCCGACCATGCCCGCGCTTTCCTGGAGGTGCAGAATGGCTGCGACCATCGCTGCACCTTCTGCATCATCCCCTATGGCCGGGGGAACAGCCGCTCCGTCCCCGCCGGCGCGGTGGTGGACAAGGCGAAGCAACTGGTCAATGCGGGCTATCAGGAAATAGTGCTGACAGGCGTGGACGTCACCAGCTACGGCCCCGACCTGCCCGGAAATCCGTCGCTCGGCCTGCTGATCGAACGCATCCTGAAGGGCGTGCCCGACCTGCCCCGCCTGCGCCTGTCCTCGATCGACAGCGTGGAAATCGATGAGCGCCTATTCGACCTGATCGCACATGAGCCGCGCATGATGCCGCACCTCCACCTCTCGCTACAGGCAGGCGATGACATGATCCTCAAGCGCATGAAGCGCCGCCACGCTCGCGCCGATGCCATTGCCATTGTGGAGCGCCTCAAGGTTGCCCGTCCCGATATCAGCATCGGCGCCGACATCATTGCCGGCTTCCCGACCGAGGATGAGGCAATGTTCGAAAACAGCCTCGCCCTGGTGGACGAATGCGATATCGTCCACGGCCATATCTTCCCCTATTCGCCCCGCGCCGGCACGCCCGCCGCGCGGATGCCGCAAGTCGATCGCGCAACCATCAAGGCCCGCGCCGCCCGCCTGCGCGCCGCCTGCGTCACCCGCCGCGACGCCTGGCTTCGCAGCCTGACCGGCGCCACCCAATCCGTGCTGGTCGAGCGCAGCGGCATGACCGGCCATGCCGAAAATTTCGCGCCGGTGCGCTTCGTGGAAGGGCAGCCCCCTTCCTCCATCGTGCGCGCGGTCATTACGGGGCTTGAGAAGGACGTCCTGATCGCGCAAGAGGCGGCATGACAGGGATTTCCACGATGGTTTATTTGCATGGCTGAAACTTCCTGGCGCGACCGCCTCTTCGGCGGACTGAAGCGCACGTCCGACAGGCTCGGCGACAATCTCACCGGCCTTTTCACGAAGGCCGCGCTGGACGCGCAGACGCTCGACGAGATCGAGGAAGCGCTGATCATGTCCGACCTCGGCCCCGCCATGGCGGGGCGCGTGCGTGACCGCCTGGCCGAAGGACGCTTCAACAAGGAACTGACCGAGGAGTATCTGCGCGAGATCATCGCGGAGGAGATTGAGAAGACGCTCGCTCCCGTCGCCCGCCCGCTGGAGATCGAGGCCTTCCCGCGCCCGCAAGTGATCCTGGTGATCGGTGTCAACGGATCGGGCAAGACCACCACCATCGCGAAGCTCGCCAATAATTTCCTGGAGCAGGATTATGGCGTGATGCTGGCGGCGGGCGACACGTTCCGCGCGGCGGCGATCGGTCAATTGAAGGTCTGGGCCGAGCGGCTGGGCGTGCCCATCGTCGCGGGCAAGGAAGGCGGCGACGCTGCCGGCATCGTCTTCGACGCGGTGAAGCAGGCGACGGCGACAGGCATCGACGTGCTGATCGTCGACACCGCCGGGCGCCTTCAGAACAAGACGGAACTGATGGACGAGCTGGCCAAGGTGCGCCGCGTGCTGGGTCGATTGAACCCCGCGGCCCCGCACGACGTTGTCCTGGTGCTGGACGCCACCACGGGACAGAATGCGTTGAACCAGATCGAAGTCTTCAAGGAAACCGCGCAGGTGACGGGGCTGGTCATGACCAAGCTGGACGGCACCGCGCGCGGCGGCGTGCTGGTGGCGGCCGCGGAGAAATATCGCCTGCCCATCCATGCCATCGGCGTCGGCGAGAAGATCGAGGATCTGCGTCCCTTCGATCCGGGCGACATGGCGCGCGCCATCGCGGGGACGGCCTATGCGCGGTGACACCAAGCCGGCGGCAACGCCCACCCACAACGGCACGCTCAGCCTGGCGCTCGATTTCGGGCCGCTGCTGGTCTTCTTCCTGACCTACAAGGGGGCGGGCTGGATCTGGGGTCCGGGCAATCCGATCACCGCCATGACCTTCGGCACAGCCGCCTTCATGGCGGCGATCGTCATCGCGGTCGTCATTTCCAAGGTGAAGCTGGGCCGCGTCTCGCCGATGCTGTGGCTCTCGGCCATGCTGATCCTCTTTTTCGGCGGCCTGACCATCTATTTCCACGACCAGCGCTTCATCCAGTTGAAGCCCACCATCATCTACGCCTTCTTCGCGCTGATGCTGTTCGCCGGGCTGCTGCGCCGCAAGCCGCTGCTCAAATATCTGCTGCAGGCGGCCTATGACGGCCTCACCGAAACCGGCTGGCTGAAACTGTCACGCAACTGGGCGCTCTTCTTCGTCGCCATGGCGATCGCGAATGAGGTAATGCGTCGGACCATGACGTTCGACACCTGGCTCGCGGTCAAGGTCTGGGGCGTGACCATCGTGTCCGTCGTCTTCGCCGCCGCCAACATCCCGATGCTGCTGCGCCATGGTTTGACGTTGGGCGATGGCCTCGACAGCGACGAGGTGGGCGAAACCACCCCGCCGCAGGGCTGATTCAGGCCGCGCGGGCCTGCGCGACGTCATCGATGATGATGTCGCGCAGACGGCCGTCACGGTCGGGCCAGAGGATCGACGCGCCCGCCCGCATCCCGATCAGCGCCGCGCCGATCGGCGTCAGGATGGAGATGCGCCCCAACGTCACATCGGCATGGCTGGGATAGACCAGCCGAACCCGGCGCGCTGCGCCGTCGCGCGTATCGCGATAGGTCACGTCCGATCCCATGGCGACGACGTCGCGGGGCAGGTCGGCGGGCGAACACAGGCTGGCGCGACCGACCTCCTCCAGCAACAACTGGCAGACATCGGGGAAACGGTCACGCGCCGCCCAGGCCAGGTCGGAAATCATGTCGGCTTCGGATTCGACGAGCTGGATGGGCGGCACCGCCGCCCCCTTGTGATGCAGGGTCATGAACAAAGGCTTCCTGATAAAGGGTCAACCCGGCGCGCGGGCGTCATACGTCAAGAAGGGTGCCCCGGACCCTGCCGGCGGAGCGCCTGTCAGGTCCGGGGCGGATCGCCCGCGAGAAGCTGGCCTCCGTGATGACGGAAGCGCGGAAAGGCTGCGCCGCTCTGCATGATCCGATCCTGTTCGAGCCGGGCACGACTGTCAAGCAAGCCCCGCCGATCGCCGGGCTTCGGTCAAGATTCGGCATCAATTTCTGCGATCGTTTCGCAATAGGCACATATCTGTTTTCTTGGGCGTTGGGGCAGCATATGGGAAGCGGCGGAGGCGTCCACGCCCCGCCCGGACCATAGAATCAACCGGTCGCGCCAGCCTGTGTGCGGCCGTCCCATAACGAACCCGAGGAGTTCCGCCATGGCCTTTGTTCTGCCCGACCTGCCCTATGCCAAGGATGCCTTCGGCGACATCCTGTCGGTCGAAACCTTCGATTTCCACCACGGCAAGCATCACAACGCCTATGTCGTGAAGGCCAATGAACTGGTCGCCGCCGACGCCTCGCTCCAGGGCAAGTCGCTCGTCGAGCTGATCAAGTCGTCCAAGGGCGGCCTGTTCAACCAGGTCGGCCAGATCTGGAACCACACATTCTACTGGCAGTCGCTGTCGCCGACCAAGACCGAGCCGACCGGCGAACTGCTGGCCAAGATCGAAGAAGCCTTCGGTTCGGTCGATGCGCTGATCGAAAAGCTGAAGGCCGAAGCCGTGGGCCATTTCGCCAGCGGCTGGGCCGCGCTGATCCTGAAGGACGGCAAGCTGGAAGTGACCAGCTATCATGACGCCGACACCCCGGTCGCGCATGAAGGCCATGCGCCGCTGCTGATCGTCGACGTGTGGGAACATGCCTATTATATCGACTACCGCAACCTGCGCCCCAGCTATGCCGACCGCATCCTCAAGGAAGCGATCAACTGGGATTTCGCCGCGCTGAACCTGGACGGCCAAGGCGCCAGCCGCGCCGACCAGCCGGCCTGATGACGGAACCGCCTCCGCGCCGATCGCGCGGAGGCGGTCGCCGCTGCACCATAATGGCGCCAGCGCAACACTCCGTTAAACCTGTTAGCGCATGATCGGCCTTCCAATGGGACGGTGCCGGACATGGACATGAGCGAGCTGCGGCGGCAGCATGAAGAAATAGGCCTGACAGCGAACCTGCTGGCGCGGGCCATATCCGATGATCGCCAGCCCCAGGGCGTCGCGCGGCTGCGCTGGCAGCTGGCGCGCCAGTTGATGGCCCATCTCGCGCTGGAAGATCGCATATTATATCCGGCGCTGATGCGCTCCGTCGACACCGTAGCGCGGGAGCGAACCGCGACGCTGATGAAGGAGACCGGCGCGCTGGCAGACCGTTTCGCTGTTTATATGGCGAGCTGGAGCGATGATCTGATCGCCGGTCAATGGTCCGACTTCTGCGCGGAAACGCGCCTCATCCTGAACGCCTTGAACGAGCGAATCGAACGCGAGAATCGCCTCCTCTACCCGCTTGCCGATACCGGCGCCGAAGGCGACCGGCCGATCGCGCGCCACGCTTGACCGGTTCACGCAGCCTCCAGCTGCGCCACGAACTGGTCGGTTGCGCGTTGCAATGCCTGCGCGGTGCTCGATAGACCCGACGCCGCGCGAGACACACGGCCGGACAGGCTTTCGGTGCTGCGCGCCATGTCCGCCGCCTGCTCCATCCGATCCGCCATCAATGTCGCGTCGCGCGCCGTGTCGCGCGCGGATTGACCGATGGCGGTGGTGGTGTCGCGCTGCTGGCCGACCGCACGCTGAATCTCGTCGGCCGCGCTCGCCAACTGTTCGACCGCGCCGGCGACGTCGGACAAGGCTTCCTGTGCTTGCCCTGCCCCCTGCTGCGCCGACAGGGCCAGCGACTGGATTTCTCCCGTCGCGCTGGCCGCCTGTCCCGCGAGATGCTTCACCTCCTGCGCGACCACCGCAAAGCCGCGACCGACATCCCCCGCGCGCGCCGCTTCGATGGTGGCGTTGAGCGCGAGCAAATTGGTCCGTCCGGCAATCTGCGTGATCGAATCGGCAAAGCTGGTAATGGACGCCGTCCGGCTCTGCATGTCACGCATCGCCTGATGTCCGGCGCTCGACACGCGTTGCGCCTCGCCGCTCAGGGTCGCCTGCTGGGTTGCCGCGGTCGCGATCGCGGTGATCGATTGGGACAATTGCTCGATCCGGCGCGCCAGTTGCTCCGCGCGGCTGGACGAATGTTCCGCCGCCGCGACGCTTTCATCCGTGCCCGCGCTCGCCCGGCGCGCGACGTCGTTCAGCGCGCGTGCCGATTCTTCCAGTTCGCCGGTCGCGGCGCTGACCGCATGAACGACGTCGGCGATCGACTGGCGAAACGCCTGCACCAACACCAGCGTTTCCCCGCGCCGCTCGGTCGCCTGGCGCGTTTTTTCCTGCTCGCGTTCGGCCCGCACCGCCGCTTCCCGCTCATTCGCCGCGCGGCTCGACGCCATGGCCGCTTCCGCCGCCGCGCGCCCGGACTCGGCCGCCTGGGTAAGTTGCGCCGCGTTGCTGGCATGGCCGTCCATCGCCAGCAGCAGCCCGCGCAATCGCATCGTCAGATAGCAGAGCACGGCCGCTTGCAGCACCACGGCAACCGCATGGATCGCGACGCGCTGCACATCGCCGCCGCCGGAAAAGACCCAGAGCGGCGCCACGAAGCTGAGTATGAGATGATGCAGCGCCACCAGACCGCCCGCCAGCAGGATCGGGCGCCAGTCATAGAGCAGCGCGAGGCCCGCAAGCGCGACGAAGAAGAACATGTGGCCGTCCATCTGCCAGCGATGGCCGGTCATCAGGAACACGCCGAGCGCGGGCTGCACCGCCGCCAGCGTTCCCACCGCCAGCCGGACATCCAGGTCGCGCCTCTCGCGCAGGACCATGATAGTCGGCAGCACATTGGCGAAGGTGGACAATAGCAGCACCCGGCCGCCATGCTCCAGTCCCAGACCCTGCGCCATCAGGCCCAGAACGATGCTCCATATCCAGCTGCCCAGCAACAGGATGCGCAGCCCCTGCAACCGCAACCGGCCGACACTATCGATCGCGCTCATCTCAAATCGCCTCCCCACAACCACCCGCGCGCGCCGAAATGGCGATCACGCCCCGGCCGAGCAGAGGTCGGACCAGATCGTTCCGTCGTCCCTCAACCAGTATCGATCCTGCCCATGGTCCCGAGGCGACCAGTCGCGCACCGTGCGCCACAGCCGCCGGCACGAGTCCGATCCGACCGTCATGCGTCAACGGCACAAGCAACATCCGGCCGCGCGCAGGGGGCATGGCATAGACCGCAGTCAAACCGAACAGGATCAGCCCGCCTTGCGCGAACAGCGGCCAACACCTTGGCAGGGAAGCAGAAAATCTCATTTCGGCCGCTTAGGCGAAAGATGGTAAGAATTGGATTAACGATCGTCGGCCGTCGCCAACCCCAGCATCGCCGCCAGTTCATCCAGATCGGCATCCGGCCGTACCAGCAGCCAGTCCCGGCTGTCTGCGCCGTTCACCACCGTGACCGCACCCTTGGGACAGACCCCCAGGCAATTGACCTCGATGATGCCCGCCGCCGCCTTGCGCCCCTTCCTGAGCGACAGATGCTTGCGGAGCGCCTTCACCAGCCGCTCATCACCGCGCGGCCCGAAACCGCCGTCCAGCTTCTTCGAACATTTGCGGCAGACCAGCACGGCATTGCGCCAATTGGAGCGGACATGATCCTTAATCGGCCGCGCCTCTGGGTTTCCAGGTGCGACGCTCTTCGGCCGCACGCAACACTTCATAGGCCGCCTGGATGGTCTGGAAGCGTATGGCCGCGTCGGCATCGCCGGGCTTGACGTCGGGATGATTTTCCTTCGCCAGCCGCCGCCAGCTTTTCTTCACCGCCTCGAAACTGGCGTCGTCCTCCAGATCGAGCGCCTTGAGCGCGTGAACCTCGTCACGCGAGCGGCTGCCGTCGCCCGGTCCACCCCAGCCATGATAGGCGCTCGACTGGAAACCACTCGCGTCGCGGCGCTCCGCCCGTTCACGCTGCGCCCGCTCCTCCGCGTCAAGCCCCTGAAAATAATCCCAGTTCTTGTTATATTCGGCGGCATGATCGCTGCAAAAATACCAACGGTCGCGGCTGTTGGGCGATTTGGGCGCGGGGCAGTCACCCGGCCTGTCGCAACCATGGCGATCGCACAGGCGCACCTGTTGCGCTTCGCGGGTCGCGCCATAGCTGCGCCAGCGGGGAAATCCCCAGTCATTGGATCGGCTCTGTCTTGCCATCGGACCAGAATAGGGATTCGGGCGCATCAACGCCACCCTGCCGCAGTGCAAAAACAGTGCAAAAAATGCCAGAGGGCCTGTAAGCCGGGTTCTGTCCACTCCGCCAACCCGAAGATGGACGGAGATAGGCGACCATTCCTCTAGGGAACGGATTGCTCCGTTCCTCCAGCAACCAACCCGGGCGGTCTCGGCCGAAACATGCCTAGCAGCCTTTCGACTGCGCGCCGCCCCTATTCGGTCTTGCTTCCGGTGGGGTTTACCGTGCCGCCGCCCGTTGCCGGGGGCGCGGTGCGCTCTTACCGCACCCTTTCAATTTCGCTGGGCCTAAGCCTTAGCGACCTGCTTTCTGTTGCACTGTCCCTTGGATCGCTCCAGCCGGCCGTTAGCCGGCACCGTCATTTCGTGAAGCCCGGACTTTCCTCGCCGTGGAAGTTACCCGCCACGCCGCGGCCGCCCGGCCCTCTGGCGTCGGGGGCCTTAGACCGATTCTGATGCTTAGTCATCCCGCTTATTCGTCGCCCTGGGGCTTGGGCAGCAACAGGGCGAGCAGGATGGCGCGGCATTCGCCGTCAATGATCCCGTCGATCAGTTCGGGACGGAAGCGCCGCTGAAAGGCGACAACCGCCGCATCCGGCTCTGCAATGTCATAGCCGAACCGCTCCAGCGCCAGCATGAAGGCGCTGTCGGTCCAGAGCGGGTCCATCAGATTCTTGGTCGGCCGTGGCAGTGCCAGCCGCAGCCGCGCCAGCTGCCCCCACGGGAAAAGCTCGCCAGGATCCTGTTTGCGCGCCGGCGCCACGTCGCTGTGGCCGACGATATTGCCGCGGGTGATGCGATGGCGCTGCACGATGTCGTGGATCAGGGGAATGAGCGCATCCATCTGCGCTTCGGGAAAAGGCCGATAGCCCCATTCATGCCCCGGATTGACGATCTCTATGCCGATGCTCGCGGAATTGATGTCATCCATGCCGCGCCAATGCGAACGGCCCGCGTGCCAGGCGCGCTTGGCCTCATCGACCATGCGGACGATCTGCCCTTCTTCGGTGACGACATAATGGGCCGACACCTTCGATTCCGGATTGGCCAGCCATTCGATCGCGCTCGCCGCGTCAGGCATCCCCGTATAATGGAGCACCAGCATGGAAATGGGCGATTTGCGCTCGTCGAAATTGGGCGACGGCGTTTCGGTCATGGGAATATCGGTCATCGGGAAAGGCCAGTCACTTCCAGCAGTTCGGTCATCGCGCCCTTCCGACCGCCTGTTCACGCAGCGGCCTCAGTCAACCATGACCGAGACCGGCGCAGCAATCAAGCATGGTTAAGAGCTGGATGCCCCCGAAGAATCAGCCGGCGCGACGGACCGGACCTACCGCATGGGCAGGCAACGGCGCCTGCCGCGCATAGCCGCCGCGAAATTCAGGATGCGCGATGAAGTCGTCGCCCTGCCCGATCACCGTCTCTCCCGCGCCCAGCAACAGCACCGAGCGCGCGTGGCTGTGCCGCGCCAGCAGGCGCAGCACGACCTGCCGCCGCTCCGGCGTGAAATAGAGCAGCACATTGCGGCAGAGCAGCAAATCATATTCGCCCGACGGCGCGGCGGGGTCGAACATATTGTCCTGCCGGAAATCGATCATCCGCCGCAGTTCGGAACTGGCCCGCCAGTCGTCGCCATGGGGTTCGAACCATTTGATCAGATCGCCGATCCCCAGGCCGCGCTGCACGTCCATCTGGGAAAAGACGCCCGCGCGCGCCTGCTCGATCGCAGCGCCGGACACGTCGGTCGCCAATATCTCGATGCGCCAGCCATTCCAGCGGGACCAGTCGTTGCGCAACTGGATGGCAAGGGAATAGGCCTCCTGCCCGGTCGAGCAGCCCGCGCTCCAGATGCGCAATGTGCGGTCCTGCCGCTCATAATGAATATGCGGCAGAATCTGGCGGGAGAGCATGTCGAAAATCTGGAGGTCGCGGAAGAAGCTGCTCTCATTGTTGAGCAGCGCTTCGATCACGGATTTCTCCAGATCGATATCGCTCTTGCGCAGCAGCCGCGCGGCGAGCGTATCTATGTCCGCCAGCCCATGATCGCGCAGCACCGGGCGCAGGGCGGTTTCCATCCGCCAGGCACGCCCTTCGGACAGGGTCTGACCCGTGCGCGCCTCCAGCAAGCCGGACAGAAGACGGGCAGCCCCCGCGTTCAGGCGGCCACTCGGCGCGGAGGATGATTCGGCCATCATGCGCACACCTTCCCGCGCCGAGCGACGAAGGCCATCATCGCCGCCGGTTCGAGCAAGGCGCAGCTGAGGCCCGCGCCGGCCACCGACCCGGGCATACCCCAGACGACGCTGCTCGCCTCATTCTGGGCGACGATCCAGCCCCCCGCCCTCACGATGTCGCGCGCACCGGCCGTGCCGTCGCGGCCCATGCCGGTCAGGACGACCCCGGCCGCGCCGGCGCCGAAGACTTCGGCCATGCTGGCGAACATCGGGTCGACGCCGGGCAGGTTGCCGGTCGGCGTGCGCTCCGCATTGAGCTGGATGGTGACACGCCCATGCAGCCCCTTGCGCAGTTGCAGATTCGCGTCGCCAGGCGCGACATAGATTGTATCAGGCGCCAGAAGATCCCCCGTTTCCGCCACTTTCACCCGCAGACTCGTCATGCGCGAAAGTTGCTGCGCGAAATAAACCGTGAAGCTGAGCGGCAGATGCTGCGTCAGCAGGATGGGCACGCCGAGCGGCGCGGGAAGCCCCTGGAACAGCTGGCCCAGGGCATGGATGCCGCCGGTCGACGCGCCGATACCGAGGCAGGCCAGCGGCTGCACGACGGACTGGACGACCGGCTCTGCGACGGGGCGGGACACGGCAATCGCCGACCCGCTATCAAAGAGGCGGTTGAGCCGCTCGATCAGCGCCTGCGGAAACTGGTCGCCAAAGCTGCCGCTACCCGGCTTCGACACGATGTCGCTCGCGCCCAGCGCCAGCGCCTCGATGGCGGCGGCGCTGCCCTCCTCACACTTGCCGGACAGGATCGCGACCTTGGCGCCCGCATTCGCCTGCAGGATCGCCGGCAGGGCGGCAAGCCCGCTCTGACCCGGCAATTCGATGTCGAGTAGCACCAGATCGACCGCATTGTCCGCCAGATAGCTCAGCGCATGTTCGGCGCTGTTGGTCTTGTGAACCACGGCGTAGCGCGAATCGGCATTCAATATGCGTTCGATGACCGTGCGCACGACGACCGAATCGTCAACGACCAGCGTGCGGACCGGCGTGGGTTCGCTGCTGTCACTGGTCATGATCGGCACGATGGCGGTCATCACGTCGCTTTCTGCACGAACGATGGAAGAAAAGGCGGAACTCCCCGGATCAGGGTCGATGGCGCGGTCGGCTAGATGACCCCCACGATCGCCAGCTTGCTTTCCAGCGTCTCGCGATCGAACGGCTTCATCACATATTCGTCCGCGCCGGCCTCGACCGCCGCCTTGATGTGGCTGATGCCGTTTTCCGTGGTGCAGAAGATGATCTTGGGCCGCGCCTCCATCCGGGCGGTCGACAGCGCCTGAAGAAATTCCATGCCGCTCATCACCGGCATGTTCCAGTCGAGCAGCACGACATCGGGCGGCGACGCTTCACACTGGTTCAAGGCGTCCTGCCCGTCCACAGCCTCGCTTACCGTCAGATCAAGCGATTCGAGAATATGGCGGGCCACCTTGCGGATGACCTTCGAATCGTCGACGACCAGGCAATTCTTCATGAAACATCCTTTGGATTACGCGCCCTGTTGGAATCAGGGTTAACCGGCAAAACCAAGGATTTGGTAAACGCCGAAAAAAAATCAGGCGGCCGGCGCCGCCGCGCACCCCTCGATAAAGCCGGCCAGCGACACGAGCAGCCAGGAATCGCCGTCATGCTCGACGATGGCGCGGGCAAAGGGCGCCCAGGCCGCATCCAGTTGGCCCCGCAGCGGCAATTCGCCTTCGGGCACATGGCAAATGTCGGTCACGCTATCGACCATCAACCCGTAACTATGACCGCTGATGTCGGCGATGATCGCCAGCCCGCGCTGTTCGGGCGGCGTCGCCCGGCCATGCACGATCGCCGCGACATCGATGATCGTCAGCACCCGGCTGCGCAGCGCCGAAAGGCCGGCGACATGGACGCCCATGCCGGGAACGGGGGAAATGTCGGTCAGCCTGACGACCGCCTCGACCTCCCCGGCTTCGACCGCGATGCGCGTGCCCGCCAGCATCGCCAGAAGATAGAGTTTTTCCATGATTCTACCCCTGCCCTCCGGCGATCGCCGCCATCAGCGCATCCTGGTCGTAGCGATAGATGCTGCCATCCTGCGGTCCGGTGGCGCGGGGCGAGGCACGCAGTTGGACCACGCGGCATCCCATGATCTCTGCCACCTGCGCCGCATCGGAACCGCTGCACAGCACCACGTCGCGCGGGTCGACCGCCGCATCGGCGGGCAGGCCCAGCATCACGTCATGCCCCGCCTGCCGCAGCAGCGGCGCCAGTATCTCGCGTGTCCAGCCATCGTCGCTGTCGGCCAGCAGGCAGCGCCCGCGCGGTCGCTCTGCGATCGTCTCCTCCGGCAGGGCGGCGAACAGGGCGAAGGGGTTGAGCACCTCCAGATGCTCGCCCTCGATCACCGACACGCCGCTCAGCACCCCGTGCATCGCGACCATGTCCGGCACCAGCGGCATTTCGACGATGTCCAGCACGGCGGCGACCGGATAGCAGACCTCCCGCTGGTCGTCGCGCAGACGCAGCGCCGACACCTTGTCGCGATCGAAGCCGGCCTGGCCGTTGGCGACGGGCACGAGCCGTCCGTCGAGCCGCACGAAAGCGCGACCGCCGGACCGGCCGAACAGGCGCGTATCGATATCCTCGACCCGCTCGATCAGCGACAGTTTCAGCAGGCGTCGTTCGCCCGACAATTCCTCGAAGCGCAGCGCGGCGACCATTTCGACTCGCGCCTGTGCATCGGCCTGCTCCTCCCGCTGCTGTGCGCGGTCGTCGATGATGTTGGGCAGACGCGCCGCATTGGCGAGACCCGCCGCATCGAGCAGCAGCATCGGCTTGCCATTGTCGGGCAGGGTCATGCCGGCATAGACGCCGCTCGCCATCACCAGCGGCGAGGCGGGCCGAATCACCAGTTCCTCATGATTGTCGACCGCGGCCACGCCCATGGCGAAGGGCACGCCGGTAGCGGACCGCACCACCATGATCGCGCGCGGCCCGGCCTGCGCCAGCCTTTCCATGCCGAGCACGTCTTCCAGCGCGATCATCGAATGGCGCACCCCGCGGATCGTCGCGATCTGCGCGCCGCCGACTTCGCTGATGCGCAGCATGTCGTTATTGTCGTGCAGGATTTCCACGACCGCTGAGCGCGGAATGGCGAAATGCTGCCCGCCCGCCCGCACGATCAGGCCCGGAATGATGGTCAAGGTCAGCGGCACGCGCAGGGTGATGCACAGCCCCTGCCCCGGCTGATTGTCGAGAGCGATGACGCCGCCGATCCGCTCCACATTGGCGCGCACCACGTCCATGCCGACTCCGCGGCCGGAAATGGCCGTGACCTGGCTCGCGGTGGAAAGCCCCGCCTGGAAGATCAGGTCGAGCCGCTCCTGCTCGCTCATGCGCGCCGCCGCATCGGGTGTCAGCCGCCCGGCCGCGATCGCTTTTTCCACCAGCCGTGCCGTATCGATACCCGACCCGTCGTCGGCGATGGCGATGACGATCTGGTTCCCCGACTGGCGGGCTTCCAGCCGCAGCTTGCCGGCCTCCGGCTTGCCCCTGGCGCGACGCTTGTCGGGTGTCTCTATGCCATGGTCGATGCTGTTGCGCACGATATGGGTGAGCGGGTCGACGACCATCTCCACCATTTCGCGGTCCATCTCGACATCCCCGCCTTCCAGGCTCAGGTCGATGCGCTTGCCCAGTTCGCGGCCCAGATCGCGCACCATGCGCGGGATCGCAGCGAACAGACGGTCGACGCGCTGCATCCGCGTCTTGGAAATCACGTCGCGCATGTCCGCCACACAGGCCGACAATCGCTCGAACACCGTATCCAGCTCCGGGTCGGCGGAGCGTTCGCGCAGCTTGCGCGACAATTCGTTGCGCGCCAGCACCATGTCCGACACGCCGTTCATCAACTGGTCGATCAGGCTGAGCGGCAGACGAATGGTGCGGGGCGCGGCCTGGCTGGCCTGACGCGCGACCACGGCCGTCGCGGCGCCGACATCCATCGCCGTCCCCCCGTCCGCTTGCGTCACGGCGTCAGACGGAGCGCTGAGCGCCGCGATCAGATAATCGTCATTCTCGTTGGGCAGGGCGGCGCCCATGGCGACCGCTTCGGTCAGTTCGCCGATTCGGTCCATCAGTCCCAGCACGGCATTGACCGTCGCAGGGTCGGCCTGCCGATTGCCGGCGCGAATTTCGGACAGCACATCCTCGGCGGCATGGCTCAGCCGCTCGAAACGCGGCAGGTTCAGAAAGCCGCAACTGCCCTTGACCGTGTGGAAGAAGCGGAAAATGGCGTCCAGCCGGTCCCGGTCCGATGGATCGGCTTCCCACGCCACCACCTCCCCGGCGAGCGCTTCCAGCGTCTCCTGCGTCTCGGATATGAATTCCTGTAGTAACTCGTCCATTCCCAATCGGCCCCACGGATGCGCGCAACCGCACCATGGCGGGACGTGGTTAAGGGGGCGTTAAAGGCGCGACGGAAGCGCAAGAAGGGGCGCCGCGATCGAATCGCGACGCCCCTGTCGGCTCAATGCGGGAGCCGTTTGGTCTTAATGTTCCTTCTTTTCGACGGCGTCGCCCGCCTTCTCGCCCGCCTCGCGGGTGGCGTCGGCCTTGTTCTCCAGCGCGTCAGCGGCATTTTCCGCCGCATTTTCGGCATTGCCGGTCAGGTTATCGGCCATGGCTTCCATATTGTCGGCCTGGTTGTCGAGTGCAGCCGCCTGATTCTCGTATGCGTTCTCGACCTTATTTTCCTGCTTGGAATCACACGCGGCAAGCGCGACCATGCTGGCAAGGCCAAGAACAGTGACGAAGGTTTTCACGGCGTTTTCTCCTGTTGCGCCCCCTACGGGCTGACGTCGTTTTACAAGGCCGGACCGCCGCAGCGGCCGATAAACCCTGACGCCCAACAACCTGTCGCGCCGGGGATGGTTCCCGTCGCAGTCTCGTTTCGTCGCATAAACGACTATTTTTTGAGCGAATCCCGTATCTCACGCAGCAGCATGATGTCTTCCGGCGTCGCCGCGGCTTCGGGCTCCGGCTTGGCGGTCAGCTTGTTCACCAGCTTCACCAGCAGGAAGATGATGAAGGCCAGAATCAGGAAATTGACCAGCACCGTCAGAAACTCGCCCCAGCCGAACATGGCGATGCCCGCCGCCTTCAGGTCGGCATAGCTTTCGGGATTGCCCTTGAACCCGGCGGGAAGCTCACCCAGCCGGATGAAATAGCCGGAAAAATCCGCGCCGCCGAAGAGATAGCCGACCACCGGCATGATCAGGTCGTCGGTCAGCGACTTGGTGATGGTGGCGAAGGCGCCGCCGATGATCACACCGACGGCGAGGTCCATGACGTTGCCGCGGTTGATGAAAGTCTTGAATTCGGAAATCAGCCCCATGTGCAAACCTCTTATGCTAGCTGCGATAATATCAGGATGGCCCGTTGCGTCGTGCCGGGCAACGCCCTATTTCCACCAGCGAAACAAAGCCGAGGATGTTCCATGACGCTTCTGCGCCGCTTCTCCACTTTCCTGCTGCCGATATTCGGGGCGCTCGCCCTGTCCGCCTGCGGCATCAACAGCGTGCCCACCGCCGAAGAGGAGGCGAAGGCCAAATGGGCCGATGTTCAGGCGCAATATCAGCGCCGCGCCAATCTGACCGGCAATCTGGTCGCCACAGTGAAGGCGGCCGGCAAGCAGGAGCAGGCAACGCTCACTGCCGTTACCGAGGCGCGCGCCAGGGCGACCTCCGTGCAGGTCAATGCCGAAGACCTGTCCGATCCCGCCAAGGTCGCGCAGTTCCAGGCCGCCCAGGCGCAGCTCAGCCAGGGCCTTGGCCGCCTGCTCGCTACGGTCGAGGCCTATCCCGACCTGAAGACCAACGAGAATTTCCTCCAGCTCCAGTCGCAGCTGGAAGGCACGGAAAACCGCATCGCCGTCGCCATCCGCGACTATAATGGCGCGGTGCAGGCCTATAACACCCGCATCCGCACCTTCCCCGATGCGATCGGCGCCAAGCTGATCCACGGCGCCAAGCCCATGACCCCGTTCCAGGCCACCACGCCGGGCGCGGAGGAAGCGCCGAAGGTCGATTTCGGCAACTGATCCGATGCTTCGCCGCCTGCTGCTGATTCTCGCGCTGCTGGCTTTCACGCCGGCAGCGTGGGCGCAAAGCTTCCCCAAGTTCGACGACAAGGGCGTGGTCGATGCGGCGAACCTGCTTGATCCGGCGCAGGAACAGGCGCTGAGCGCGAAGCTGATCGCACAGAAGCAGGCGAGCGGCCGATCGCTGGTCGTCGCCACCATTCCCGACCTCCAGGGCTATGACATTTCCGACTATGGCTATCGGCTCGGCCGGGCCTGGGGCATCGGCGACAAGGACAGCAATGGCGCCCTGCTGATCATCGCGCCCGCCGAGCGGAAGATACGGATAGAGGTCGGCTACGGGCTGGAGGGCATCCTCACTGACGCCCTGTCCTCGCAGATCATCCGTAACGCGATCACGCCGCGCTTCAAGGCCGGCGACATGGCGGGCGGCATCACTGCCGGTGTGGACCAGATCACCACATTGCTCGCGCTGCCGCCGGACCAGGCGCGGCAGCGCGCGGCGGCTGCCGAGGCCGATGCCCGCCAGCAGGACGATGGCGGCGGCGCCATCATCGGCTTCTGGGTCATCCTCTTCATCGTCTTCTTCGTCGTCCTGCCGCTGCTGTCGCGGGCGCGCGGCGGCAAACGCTATCGGCGCGGCGGCGGCGTCCCGCCCGTCATCATCTGGGGACCGGGCACCGGCAGCTCCGGCTGGGGATCGGGCGGCGGCTGGGGCGGGTCAAGCTGGGGCGGCGGCGACAGCGGCGGCGGCTTTTCGGGCGGCGGCAGCTTCGGCGGCGGCGGCGCATCGGGGGACTGGTGATGCAGCTTCATCTGACGCAGGCCGACCATGAGCTGGTCTCCGCCGCGGTGGCGGAGGCGGAGGCGCATAGCTCCGGCGAGATCGTCACCATCGTCGCGCGACGGTCCGACAGCTATCATGATGTCGGCCTCAGCTGGGCCGCGGCGGCGGTGTTCATCGCCCTGTCGGTGATGGCCGCCTTCCCCGCGCAGCTTCGCGGCTTCCTGTCCATGCTGCTGCTCGACTGGGAGCATGAACTGGCCGACTGGAAGCTGTTGATGGGGCTGCTCGGCCTCCTCATCCTCAAATTCCTCGTCGTGCGCTATCTGCTGGCGATCATGCCGCTGCGCATGGTCATGACCCCGCGCGCCACCAAGGCCCGCCGCGTCCGGCGCCGCGCCATCCTGCTGTTCCGCACGGCGGCGGAGGCGCGCACGCGCGGGCGCACCGGCGTCCTCATCTATCTCTCGCTCGACGAGCATCGGGCGGAGATCGTCGCCGACCGCGCGATCAACGAAAAGGTCGCGCCCGAAGCCTGGGGCGAGGCGATGGCCGCGCTGATCGACGCGATCCGCGCCGGGCGCGCGGGCGAAGGCCTCGCGGAGGCGGTGCGGCAGGTGGGCGCGGTGCTGGCCACCCATTTCCCGCGTGCCGACGATGATATCAACGAACTTCCCGACAGGCTGATCGAATTATGACCGACCCCGACCGGAGCGCCCCCGAAGAAGTCATGTGGGAAGGCCGCTTCATCACCGCCAAAAGACGCGGCAAATGGGAATATGTCAGCCGCGCACGCGGCATCCACGCCGCCGTCATCCTGGCGATCGACGAAGCGGCGGACGGCCGCCATGTGCTGCTGGTCGATCAATATCGCGTGCCGCTCGGCCGGCGCTGCATCGAACTGCCCGCCGGCCTGGTCGGCGATCATGACGAAGGGGAGGATACCCACCTCGCCGCCACGCGCGAGTTGGAGGAGGAAACCGGCTACCGCCCCGCCCGGCTCGAATCGCTGGGCCAGTTCTACAGCTCGCCCGGCATGGTGTCCGAAAGCTTCACCCTGTTCCGCGCCCATGGCCTGGAAAAGACGGGAGACGGTGGCGGCGTCGATGGCGAGGACATTCATGTCCACCGCGTGCCGATCGCCGCCCTCCCCGACCAGATCGCCGCCTGGCGCGCGCAGGGCTATGCGATGGACGTAAAGCTGCTGCTTTTGCTGGGCGCGGACATGGTGAAATAAATATCCGTTCAACGCACGCGATACCAGCCCGCCACCCGCTCCAGCGCCAGAGTCAGCACCAGCTTGCCCGCCCGGCTGGGCCAGCCCAGCGCCTTTTCCGCCGCGACCAGCCCCTCGCCCGCGCAGGCCACGCGCCAGAGAATGTCCGCCAGCCCCGGCCCCGCCGCGCGGATCGCGCCGTCGAACCGCTCGCGCGCTGACAGTTGGGCTAACGTCGGATCGGGGCGGCCGCCCATTCCTCGCCGCCCGCCCTCGCGCGGGGCGGCATCCCAGTGCATCGTCACCCTTGCGCCCAGTCCGGCTTTCTCCCAATCCGCGCGCAACTTGTCGCCCGCGAGATAATGACGTTCGCTAAGATGCCCGCGCGCGTGCAACCAAGCGAGCGGTGATTCGCCCAGATGGACCATCACTCTTTGCTGCTGGCCGTCCGGTCCCTCGACCAACTGTTCGACATGGTTCGTCATCTGCGTCTCCATCCAAAGAATCAGGATGATGAGACTTGCCATGCGGGATAATTTGTAGGAAAGAGAAAACCAAATAGGTTATTAATGAGGCCGGCATGATTACCCGCATCCGCGAGGTTCGCAAGGCGAAGGGGCTGACCCTGGAACAGGTGGGCGCCCTGTGCGATCCGCCCACAACTGCCCAGACGATCGGGCGGCTGGAAACCGGAACCCGCACCGTGTCCGTCAAATGGCTTAATCGCATTGCGCTGGCGCTGGGCGTCACCAGCGCCGAACTAGTGGCGCTGCCAGGACAGAGCGAGATCGCCGTCGCCGCGCTGCTCGGCCCTGACGGCGCGCGCGCGCCGACCCGCGCCTTTACCTTCCCGCCGCCGATCGCGTCCGACGGCATGGTCGGTGTCCATGTCGGGGCCAGCATCGGCGACTATCGCGCGGGCGACGCCATCTGGTGCCGCCGCATCGCCCCGGCGGATTATGGCAGCGCGCTCAACCGCGACATATTGCTCCCCCGCCCTGCCGGCCGCTTCCTCTTCGGCCGCCTGATCGGGCGCGAGGGCGACCGCCTGCAAATGCTGCCTCTGGGCTCCGGCACGCGGCAACTGGTGCTGACCGACCCGCCCTGGGCCGCCGTTGCGGAGCAACTCGTCCGCAGACTCTAGCCAATCCGCCGCTCTGCGCTTAACCATGTGTCGAAGCTGTGCATCCAAAGAGGGACCATGACACTCAACATCCTCATGTTGTCGACCCTCTTCCCCGACATCAGCCGGCCCAATTTCGGCGTGTTCGTGGAACGACAGGCGCGCGAACTGGCGAGCCGACCCGAAACCGACGTGACCGTGATCGCGCCGGTCGGCCTGCCGCCCTGGCCGCTATCCTATGCCGGCCGCTACGCGGCTCTGCGCGCCCTGCCGCGCAAGGAGCGCTGGCGCGAACTGACGGTCTATCGCCCGACTTTCCCGATCATTCCCAAATTCGGCGGCCGCACCAATGTCGGCGCCATGACCCGCGCCATCCTGCCGCTGGTGAAGCGGCTCCACGCGGAAAAGCCGTTCGACGTGATCGACGCCAGCTTCTTCTTTCCCGACGGCCCGGTGGCGCAGCGCCTGTCGAAGGCGCTCGGCATTCCCTATTCGGTCAAGGCCCGCGGGGCCGACATCCACCATTGGGGCACGCAGGGCGGCACCCGCAAGATGGTGCGCAGGGCCGCCGCCGACGCCGCCGGGCTGCTCGCCGTGTCGGACGCGATGCGCCGATCAATGGCACGCATGGGCATCGATGCCGACAAGATCCGCGTCCACTATACCGGCGTCGACCTCGACACGTTCGAAATCACCGATCGCGCGGCGGCCAAGGCGGCGCTGGACTTTAACGGCCCGGTCGTGCTCAGCGTCGGCGCGCTGATCCCGCGCAAGGGGCAGGATCTGCTGGTGCGCGCGCTGCCGCAACTGCCCGACGTCACGCTGCTACTGGCAGGTCAGGGTCAATATCGCCGCACGCTGGAAAATCTGGCGCAGGAACTGGGCGTGGAACGGCGAATCGGTTTCCTCGGCTCCGTGCCCCATCACAAGCTGCCGCGCATCTTCGCCGCCGCCGACGTCATGGCGCTGCCATCCGAATCGGAGGGACTGGCCAATGCCTGGGTCGAATCGCTCGCCTGCGGCACGCCGATCGTAATCAGCGACGTGGGCGGCGCGCGCGAACTGCTCGACCGCCCGGCGGCAGGCAGGATCGTGGACCGCGATCCCGATGCGATCGCCGACGCCATCCGCGCGATCCTCGACGATCCGCCGGCCCAGGCCGCCGTTCGCGAAACCGCCCTGCGCTTCACCTGGCAGGCCAATGGCGACGCGCTGCTTGCCCATCTTCAGGGCATTGCCGCGTCCGGCTGATCTGCGACCGGCAGCAGCCGCGCGCGTCCGTCCGGCGTCGAAAAACGCCCTTCGTCGAAGGGCAGCTCGCCCCAGCGCCAGGGTGTCAGCTCGGCATAGGCCGGGTTGGAAATCGGCGCATGACGCTTGAGGTTCAGCAGTTGCGCGCCCTCATTCCGATAGGCGGTCAGCCGCACATGCTCGCGATAGATATCCGCGGCCCGCTCGAAGTGAAACGCATCGCCCCATCCCATTGCCTGCGCCACCTTGGTCAGCATCCACCAGTCCGGCCGCGCCTCGCCGGGCAGGTCCAGCAGGCGGCGCTGGCGACTGACGAGCCGGTCCATGCCGGTCAGCGTCCCGTCCTTCTCGATCCACGCAGCCGAAGGCAGCTGGACGCTCCAGTCCGCCGCGTCCGGCTCGATCCGATCGGTGGCGCGGATGGTCAGCGGCACCAGCGCGCGCGCCTCCTTGAGCCAGAGCGATGCGGCTTCATCCGCGCCGATGCTCCACAATGCCTTGACCCGGCCGCCGCGCATCGCCTCCAGCAGCGCCTCGCCCTCCAACCCCGGCCCCTGCGCCATGGCGCGCGCGCTCCAGAAGCGCTCGGCCCGGACCAGCTCCTCGGCATCGAATCCGCTATGCGCGGCGAGGCTGTCGGCCATGCACCCCACCTCGCGCGCGCCCATGCCGTTCGCTCCGCCGCCGATCAGAAAGGGAGAGGCGCCCGGCCGACCAATGCGCCCCGTCGCGAGATGTAGATTGAGGACCGCTGTCGCCACCCTCTCATCCGCCGCAACGGACAGCGTTACCGCCTGCCCATCGGCCGCCCATAGTTCATAGAGGGTGCGAATGGACGCCGGCGGCTGGCCGCAGGCGCGCGCAACCGACCAGATATCATGGCCCCGGCGCAACGCATCCCAATGGCCTTCCGGCACGACGACGCTCCACTCCAGCCAGGCCGGGTCGATCAGGCCCGTGTCACGGCAGTGGAGCAGCAGGCCGCCCAGCAGTCGCGCCACGCTGCCCGGCGCGGCCGGCAGATGCAGGTCTGCCTCCAACGCACCAAACGCATCCGCCGGCGCGAGATGGATCAGCCGTGCGCCATCCGCCCGCGCCGCCTGCACCCGGTCGATCAGCACTGGATGGTCGCGCGCAATCTCGCCGCCGACCAGCAGGATGGTTCCGGCCCGGCTGATATCTTCGAACGCGCCCGGCATGACGTCCTCGCCATAGGCAGCGCGCTGCAACCGTGCGATGCCGCCCCGCCAGGGCGTGTGTATATGGGCCGACCCGAAAAAGCCCTTCAGCAGCTTGTTGGCCACATAATAATCCTCGGTCAGCAGCCCGCCGCCGACGTGCAGAGCAATACTGCCCGGACCATGGCGCGCGATGATCGCCGAGAGTCGTCGCGCGATCTGTGCAATCACCCGATCCCAGCCCTGCCGCCGCCCGTCCATCAGCGGATGCAGCAATCGCCCCTCCAGCTGCGTGCTGTCCTCCAGCGCCAGCGCGCGGGCGCACAGCAACCCGCCATTGGCGGGATGGGTCGCATCGCCCTCGATCCGCAACCGTCGGCCCTCGTCCGCCAGCACGCGCATACCACAGCCCACGGCGCATTGCCCGCATTGGCTTCGCACGATCGCCATGGTCAGCGCGGAGTCCAGCGGCGATCGGTCATGATTCCCGTCCTAGCGGATTGAAGCCAAAGACAAAAGCGGCGCTTGCCTAAACCCGTATGATCGGCGCAAACAGGTGGCATGATGACGCTGCTGTCGCGCGCCCTGGCGCTGCTCGCCCTGCTTGGCTCCTCCATGGCGCAGGCCGCCCCCGGCGATCGCGGCCCGCTGCTGCTGGCGGCGGCGAGTATGCAGGAAGCGATGAACGCGACCGCCGACGCCTGGGCGGCGCGCGGCCATCCCCGCCCGGTGCTGTCCTTCGCCGCATCCTCCGCCCTTGCCCGGCAGATCAAGGCCGGGGCGCCCGCCGATCTGTTCCTGTCCGCCGATGAGGAATGGATGGACGATATCGAGCGCGCCGGCCTGATCGCGCGCGGCGCGCGGGCCAATCTGGCGGGCAACCGGCTGGTGCTGGTCCGCCCGGCCGACAAGCCTGTTGCCCTGCGGATCGGGCGCGACATGCCGATCGCTCGCGCGCTGGGCGACGGGCGGCTTGCCATGGCCGATCCCGACAGCGTGCCCGCCGGCAAATATGGCAAGGCGGCCCTCACCGCACTGGGCGCCTGGGCCTCGGTCGAAGCCAAGGTCGCGCGCGCCGACAATGTCCGCGCCGCTCTCGCGCTGGTGGAACGCGGCGCGGCCCCGCTCGGCATCGTCTATGCGACCGACGCCCGCGCCAGCAAGAGTGTGGCTGTAGTCGGCGTCTTCCCGGCCGCCAGCCATGCGCCGATCCGTTATCCCATCGCCCGCTTGACCGCCAGCCGGCACAGGGACGCCGAAGCCTTCCGCCGCTTCCTGCTGTCTTCGACCGGCCGGTCGATCCTGGCGCGCTATGGCTTTAGCGCGCCCTGATCCTCATTTCTGGCAGGCGACGATCGCGGCGATGACCGACAGCGTTTCCTCGGGATCGCGCACGCGCACGGTATCCAGCCCCAATTGCTTGGCCGGATAGTCGTTGCCGCCGGGGAAGATGGCGTCGCCGATGAACATCATCGCATCCAGCGCGATGCCGCTCGCGTCGCGCAGTTTCTTGAGGCCATAGGCCTTGTCAACGCCTTCGCGGGTGATGTCGATTGACGTCGCGCCACCCATGTTGATCGACAGGCCGGGCAGACGCTCGCGCAGATCCGCCTGGATCACCTTGCGCTTGGCGAAGTCGGGATCCCAGCCTTCCTTGGCATGGATCGGCGCCTGCTGGCCGAGCGCGGAAAAGGTGATCTGGCTGCCCCGATCCTCGATCCGCTCGCCCCAGGTCTGTTCGGGCACGAAGCCAGTCGCTTCCAGCGACGCATCGAACGCCTCCAGGATCGCGCTCTTCTGCCCGGCGTCGAACAATTCGGCATAGACCGGCTTCCAGCCGCCATCGCGCCAGGTATAGAGCTTGGTGCCGGTCGTCGGCATCAGCCACAGCCGGGTGACGTCGGCGCGCGTGGGCAGGCGGCTCGCCACCTGCTTGTCGAACTGCGGCCAGTCGCCGCCCGAAATCACCGCGACATGCGCGACCTCCAGCAAGTCGGCCAGCGCCTCGCCCATCGCCGCACCCAAGGGCTGCTTGCTTTCGGCCAGGGTTCCGTCGAGGTCGAAGGCAATCAATTCTTTCATGCACCTGTCCAGTCAGATGAAGTTGACAAATATAGAGTGGCTGCGACCCTCCTGTGGCGCGGCGCTACACCATCGCCCTGGCTTTTTCCAGCCGACGCGATCGCGCAATGACACGGCATATGTGACAAACCAAAGACATGCTCCACATGCGTAACAAACGCGCATCGTCACGCTTTCTTGACGGCCGAACACATATCCCTCACCCAGCATGACATGAATGCTCCCCTGACCCCGGACGATTGGACGGTCATCAGCCTGTCGCTCAAGGTCAGCCTGGTCGCCGTGGCGGCCATGCTGCCGATCGCCTTCGCGCTCGCCTGGGTGCTGGCGCGCTGGCGTTTCCCCGGCAAGCTTCTGCTCGACGCGCTGGTCCACCTGCCGCTGGTGGTGCCGCCGGTCGTCACCGGATGGCTGCTGCTTATCCTGTTCGGCATCAACGGCCCCATCGGCCGGTGGCTCGACCAGTGGTTCGGCGTCACCTTGCTGTTTCGCTGGACCGGCGCGGCGCTCGCCGCCGCGATCATGGCGATGCCGCTGATGGTGCGCGCGATGCGCCTGTCGATCGAGGCGGTCGACCAGCGGCTGGAGCAGGCGGCCCAGACGCTGGGCGCCTCGTGCGCCCGGACGTTCCTGTCCATTTCGCTGCCGCTTTCCCTGCCCGGCGTGCTGGCGGGCGCGATGCTGGGCTTCGCCCGTTCGATCGGCGAGTTCGGCGCGACCATCACTTTCGTCTCCGACATTCCCGGCGAAACCCGCACCCTGCCGATCGCCATCTACGCCGCGCTCCAGGTGCCGGGCGCCGAAATGACCGTCAGCCGCTTTGCGATCATCTCCGTGCTGCTCTCGCTTGGCGCCCTGCTTCTGTCCGAAATTCTTGCCCGCCGCGTGGCGCGGGGACGCATGCCCCATGTCCTTTGACATCGCCGTCCGCCACCGCCTGGGAGATCGCGACATCGCCCTTGCCTGCCGGTCCGACGCCCGGCTGATCGCGCTGATCGGTCCGTCCGGCGTGGGCAAGACCAGCATCCTCAACATGGTCGCCGGGCTGCTGACGCCCGATGAGGGACATATCATGGTCGGTGGCGAGCGGCTGTTCGATCGCGCCGCCGGCATCGACCTGCCGGTCGCGGATCGTCATGCCGGCTATCTGTTCCAGGATCTGCGCCTTTTCCCCCACATGCGAGTGGAGGCCAATCTGCGCTATGGCCGCCGCCCCGGCGGACGGCTGTCGCAAGAGGAAATGCTCGCCTTTCTGGGTATCGGCCATTTGCTGCACCGGATGCCCGCCAGCCTGTCGGGCGGCGAGGCGCAGCGGGTCGCGATCGGCCGCGCGCTCCTGTCCGCCCCCCGCTTCCTGCTGATGGATGAACCGCTCACCGGGCTCGACCGCGCGCGGCGCGAGGAGATATTGCCGCTCATCGAGCGGCTCCGCGACAAGATCGGACTGCCCATCCTCTACGTCACCCATGATCTGCGGGAAGCCGAACGGTTGGCCGACCTGGTCGTCGAAATGCCCGGGAACTGAGCCGCCACGCTAACAAAGATGGTCGACAGCGGCCCATTTGACCGCCATCAGAAAGCGACGCAGCAATTAGGGAATGATCCACTGAACCCCCTGGACGATATGCCCGATTCCACTGACCCGACAGGCGGCCCGATCGGCGAAGCCTCGGCCCCCTCCGCGATCGAACAGCGTCTCGACCAATTGGAGCGCATGATGGCGGACAGCATCCGTCGGCTGGACCAGCTCCAGCATCTGGTCGAGCTGGTCCTCAGCGAAACCCATGCCCACCGACGGGACGCCGCGCCGGCGCCTGAGGGCAAGACCCGCTGGTCGAGCGAGGGCTTTCCCATTTTGCCGCGAAACTGGCCGGTGCATTTCGGCGCGGATCGCGACGACGGGGAACTGGCCGCGGATGATTTCCTGGCCGGAGGATGGTTCGGACGCGAAAGCTGGGGCGTCTGGGGCCACGACACCATTCAGACGCTCCGCTTCGCGCTGGAGGAATATCGCGGCGGCTATGCGACGGTGCATTTGGGGCTGCGTTGCCTCGTCCCGCCCGGCATGGATCGCCCCGGCATCGACATTCTCGCCAACGGCTATTTCCTTGGAAGCCACAAACTCGGTCCAGTGGGGCGCGTCATCACATTGCGCCTCCCGCCTTCCTGCATCGGCGATGGCAACATTCTGCTTCAGTTGCGGCATGATGCTGCAATATCACCCGCATCCATAGGTGCTGCGCCGGATGACCGCATCATTGGCGTCGGCCTTACGACGCTGGATGCCGCCTGACACATATCCTTCCAAGAAAAGATCTGGCGGAGCGTGATATAGCTGAAGCAGATTTTTCGGGAAGAACACCCCAGACATATTGGACCGGATAAATCGCAATATGATGCAATAGATCGCAACTCGATTGCGGAGTCGCTTCATTTACGGTTACTGCTTGGCGCAAGTGCAGGGGAATCAAGCCCTTGACGTCATGAATGGTTCAACTGGCGCGCATTACCGTGCGCGGATCATCAGGGAGCGAAATACAAGCGCATGGCCAATCTGATCATCACTGGGGGCGCGGGTTTCATCGGTGCGAATTTCGTCCGGCACTGGCGCAAGGTGTCGCCCAATGACGGCATCGTCGTGCTGGACGCCCTGACCTATGCAGGCAATCCCGCCAATATCGCCGACGTGCCGAATGTAACGCTGGTCGAGGGCGATATCTGCGACACGGCGCTGGTTTCGCGGCTGATGACCGATCATGATGTCGACACAATTGTCCACTTCGCTGCCGAAAGCCATGTGGATCGCTCCATCACCGGCCCCGACGCCTTCGTCACCACCAATGTCATCGGCACCCACAGCCTGCTGAAGGCCGCCAAATCCGCCTGGCTCGACAAGGGCAGCGGCCGCCCGCACCGCTTCCACCATGTCTCGACCGACGAAGTTTACGGCACGCTGGAACTGGACGATCCGGCCTTCAGCGAAACCACGCCCTACGCCCCCAATTCGCCCTATTCCGCATCTAAGGCCGGGTCCGATCATCTGGTGCGCGCCTATCATCACACCTACGGGCTGGAAACGACCACGAGCAACTGCTCGAACAATTATGGTCCCTACCAGTTTCCCGAAAAGCTGATCCCGCTCTTCACCCTCAACGCGCTGTCGGGCAAGAATCTGCCCATCTATGGCGACGGCATGAACATCCGCGACTGGCTCCATGTCGAGGATCATTGCATCGGCATCGAACTGATCCTGCGCAAGGGCCGGATCGGGGAAACCTATAATGTCGGCGGCGGCCAGGAACTGCCGAATATCGAGGTGATCCGGGAGATTTGCCGCGGCGTGGATGAGGCTTTCGTCCGCAATCCTGCGCTTGCCGCAATGTTCCCCCACGCGCCCGCGGCCCAGGGTCGCCGGTCGGCCGACCTCATGACCTATGTGCAGGATCGCAAGGGGCATGACCGTCGCTACGCGATCGACGAGACCAAGATCCGCACCGAACTGGGCTATGCCCCCTCGCGCGATTTCCCGCAGGGCTTCGCCGACACGCTGAACTGGTTCCTCGACAATCAGGACTGGTGGCGTCCGCTGATCGGCCGGGCCGCGCTCGTCGCCTGACCGCGGCTGACCTTTCGCCCCCCCAAAGCCGGAGGACAGGCATAAAATCAGTGGGCAGGCAGAGCATGAGCCACAGGACAATGTCGGCGCGCCAATCTCCGTTTATCCTTCCGGCCGGCTGTCCAAAAGCCGGCCGGGCGGGTGCACAAAAGGGCTTGACCGCCTTTCAAACCCCGCCTATCTGCGGCCTCCCAAGCGGGGCTGGCCCCGCCGATGATGCCCGATCGTCTAAAGGTAAGACTACGGACTCTGACTCCGTCAATCGAGGTTCGAATCCTCGTCGGGCATCCAGACTTTCCCACAAATCACCATATCCGCGCCAAGACGATGGTCCGCTGCCGGCTCCACCAGCCCCCACCCGGATAGAAGCCCGTTGCGGCTATAAAGAATAAGAGCACGCCACCTGCGTCCGATTTAACATAGCGCGACCGAGCGGGAGACACAGTCCATGCAGGAAGAGTCACAAGCGCCGGAACCGAACCCGACCGAGACGATCGACGGTCCTTCCCCGCCCCCTCACCCATCGCATGTGCATCAGATCCTGATCGCAAAGCCGTTTGACCAGACCGTGGCGTCATCACCGATCTTCGATGACAATATGAGCCGGATAGGGATTTTATATCCGGACTCCGAATATCGGCTGTGGACGCACGACGATCTGCGCGACTTCATGGCGCAGGCATTCCCTGGCGAAGTCTGCCGGGCGTTCGACACGCTTCGCCCCTATGCCTACAAGGCGGACCTGGGCCGACTGTGTCTGCTCCATGCGATGGGCGGTCTGTATAGCGACATTTCCTTCTTCTGGATGGAACGCCTCCGTCCCCCATCCACGGCCGGCATCGTCGCCTTCCTTGATGTCCGCTCCTCCAGTCCGGCCTGGACGGCGCTGTCCAACGGGATCATCTGGGCGCGCCCGCAGCGCCGGGAGATCGCCATCGCCATCGACATGATCCTGGCGAACTGCCGTAACCTCTATTATGGGCTGAACTCACTCCATCCTACCGGCCCGGTCCTGCTCGGGCGCGCGTTCGTAAAGGCGCTGGCCGAACAGGAAACGGACGAAGGCTGGAGCGAACAATGGGTCGGCCATGCGTGCTTCCTGACCCCCATGGGATATCCCAAGGGCCTGGCCTGCTTCACGCCTGACGAAAAATTGATCGCCATCTCCCGCAAGGAAGGCGGCACTGGCCTGGGCGACCTGCAATTATCCGGTGGGAATAATTATAACGACTTCTGGAATAGCCGGACCGTCTATGGCGAGGGCGAAGAAAGCGCGCCCTGACGCCACGCGCGATCAGGACGGCTCTTCCCCTTTTGCGAGTTCGTGTGTCAGGCCGCGTCGCCGTGCACCACCCCCATGGCCCGCCGCCTGCGCCCGACCGGCCGTGGCAAGGGCAGCACTTCGGAGGGATCTTTTTCCAACCGCTCAATGGCATTCGCCACCAGCAGTTGCAGCCCTTCCTCACTCAGCAGGCCGCCGCGTATCAGGCAGCGATCGACCAACACCCGGCGGAAAGCCGAATAAAGGGCCATGTCGGGCGGACGCGGCGCCGCCCAAAAATCGTCCAGCCCCGTCCGATGGACGACGCCCGGCACCTTGTATACGGCATGTCCCAGCACGACCACCGGCTTGCCGCTGTTCAGTGCCAGCGTGCCGACCGTGCTGTTGACCGTCACCACGCCCAGCGATTTGCCGACAACCTCGGCAATATCCCAGTCAGGCAGATAAAAAACCCGGTCGGCAACGCCATAATGGGTTGCCAGCCGCTGGGTCAGGCGCCCCCAGGCGACCAGCCCCGGATCGAGCGGATGCCGTTTGACGAGCAGCGAGACACCTTCGGGTGCATGGCGGGCGAAACTCTTGATCACGAACCTCAGCGCCGCCCGCATATTCCCGAAGGGCGAATGGACGCGGATCTGATAGTCGGAATTGAGCTGCAATGGCAGGGTGAAATAGGGCCGGTCCTTGACCGCCTCCCACATCCTCAATGACCGATGCTCTTCGCTTCGGCGCATCAGGAGCTTGCAACACCAGGCGACCGATTCCAACAGGAAGCTGTGCGGCCGGTGCGTCCGGTAAAAGGGGAAATAGGGCCGCATCAACGCCGAAGCCAGCCCGTTGCGCATGGTGTTGCGCGCCCGCGCACGAAAGGTCGACGGGACGGCCGGCAGCACGCCTTCATATTCGGGCAGCCCTTCCGCCTGGTCGATATACCATTGCGGATCGAGCGGCAGGGTCGAATTGCCGTTCACGCCGTCATCCTGAAGCGTCAGGAAATCGGGCCGGATATAGCCTTCCTCCATACAGTGGACGCGCAGCCCGCGCAGCCGCGCCATGCTGTGCGCGGACGTATGATAGGGGCGGCAATCGCCATAGAGGATCAGGTCGGTGACGCCATGATTGACGATGAAATCGTCAAAAAATAGCGGCCAGTTGCGGAAGGTGCCGCGATAATCGGTCGCCTCACCCGGCCAGTCGACCTTGTCGCCGCCATTGATGTTGATCCGCAACGCGCGATGCCCGCGTTCCCGCAAGGCATCGGCCAGCATCGCGAAATAGGGTCCATGGGGCCCCTGAAGGAAAAGGAAGGTCTTCATCGGCGCGTCAGCCATGAAGATACTCCGTGGACAAGGTCATAAATCGCCGTAACTTTCCTTGTAATTCCCGCAACCTGATCAATGACGTCACGGGTGGCGTCGACCCGTTCGCCATACGCTCGACCATGACTTCCGGCCCGCATGGCAATTGGGTCACCATATCCAGATAGCGAGGATAGAGAATCAAGGCGGCGGCGACAAGCTGATCCAGGGTCAATTGCCGCCCCCGTCGGACATTGGGCTGCGCTAGGTCGCGCGTCAGCCCCCAACCGGCGTAGAAGGGCATACCGTGAACGGTGACGGGGCGTCCGCGCATCAGCGCCTCGAAACCCGTCAGGGACGAAAGCACATGCAACTCGTCCACGGCCTGCACCAGTTCCATCAGCGGCGCGCCGCTGTCGATCGCATCGGCATGGGCCAATATGGTCGCATCGGACATATGGCCCTTGCGGTGTCCCGCCTGCACGTCGGGATGGGGGCGATAGACGATCCACGCATCCGGTTCGGCACGACGCACCCGGACCAGGAAGTCGAGATTGCCTTCCACGCCCGCGCCGCCCAGTCGCACCGACAGATCATCATCGACCTGCCCGATCGCCAGCACCGTGCGACGCCCCTCCGGCAACGCCGGCATCCGCCCGGCATCCTGCCCATATTTGGTGACGCCGGCGGAACAGATGCGCGCGCGCAGCCGCTCTGCCCTTTCGATCAACGGTTCGGGAAAATCATGGGTTGCGAGCAGGGTTTCCAGATCATTCGCCGCGCAGCCATCATAATAGATGCCGTTGCGATCGATCACCACCGATCCCGGCGGGTGCAGCGCGGCCCCCAGGCCGCGTGACCGGATGAAGCCATCCTCGACCCGCACCAGCGGCACATTCCGGGCCGCGGCATCCTGCGCTGTCGTCGGCGGCACGCGGGACGGCCAGACGGCGAGCGCGCCCTTTTCCTGCTGCGCCCGGCGCAGGCCGCGCGATGCGGACAGAAAGGGGGGAGACTGACTCCCATCCCACAGGAACCGGCTGACTACCTCTCTCTTCCAGAAGGCCATGCCGCTTGCCGCGACGATGCCGCGATTGCCCTCCAGATGGCGCCGCCAGTCCGCCAGGTGCATGATCGCCGCCGCGGCATCCGTCGGCTCGCCGGTAAAGGGATTACGGTAGCGAGCCAGACCGATCCGCAGCCGTGCAGCCTCCCGCAAATGGCCTGGGTCGATCCGCTTCCCGTCGGGACCGAGCACCGGCACGCCAAGCAGGCCGGCGACCAGCGCCCATTCATCCTCTTCCGTCGCATGGAGCGCCTGCGCGCCATCGATCATCCCCCAGGGATCGCAATCGGCCGGCAGCATCCTGCCCGCAAAGGGCGTCTTTCCGGGGCCGGGCAACAGGCCGATCTCATCGGGCCGCAACCCGGACACGGCCCTGGCATCCATGTCGACACCAGTCCGCACCAACAGCCGCACCGGGTCCGGGCGACGCCCCCAGAAGGCTCCACCCACGCGCGCCAGCGCCACCGCATCGAGCAGGTCGTCCGGCACGACCGCGCCATCCTGCCCATCGTCGGTCGACGCGCTGATCGCGGCAACGGACGGTGGAACATGCGGAAAGGGCGGCGATCTCAAAAAGGGGAGCATGGGCTTCCATCGGCAATCGCTGCCGCCTTGCGCGCGCGACTCGTTACAAATCCGTGCCGATCATTCCGTGAGCGCACCGCGCACCGCATCCTCAATACCCCTTTATCGCCATCCTTGAGCGGCAAAAGAGCGAAGGTCAAGAAACAGAAGCCGTCACTTCTTCAATCAGTTCGGCAATGATGTCAAAATAGTCACGCCAGGTCGGCGCCCGCCAGGCCGCGATCCGCGCCAGCTGCGCCGCCCGCTCCGTCGAATCCGGCCGCGCATAGGCGCAGATGGCGCGCATCCACCCCAGCCCGTCCAGCGGGTCGAGATAATCGGGCGCATTGCCGCCCACTTCGCGATGGGCGATGATATCGCTGCAAATCACTGGCACGCCAGCCGCCAGCGCCTCGACCACCGGCATACCGAACCCTTCAATGAAGGAGGGCATCAGCATCGCGCGGGCATTGGCGACCAGCGCCTGCATCCGGTTGTCGGACACTTCACCCGCCTCGATCACATGGCCGCGCAGCGCCTCGGCCCGCTCCAATATGTCGATGACATTCTCATTTTCCCACCCGCGCCGGCCAACCAGCACCAGCACCGGCGAAGCATCCCCCAGTCGCTCGACCAGTCGCCGCCAGATGTTGAGCAGCAGCAGATGGTTCTTCCGCGGCTCGATCGTCGATATGTAGACGAAATAGGGCCGCGTCGGCAGATCGTCGTCCTGCGCACCAAAAATGTCGGGAAAGTCCGCCCCGAAATGGGCGACGCGCACCGCGCGTCCGTCCAGCCCGTTCTTCAGGTGCGGCGCGAGCGCATCGATCGTCGCCTGGCTGTTGCCGATGATGCCCGCGGCATAGCTGTCGATCGTGCGCACGCGCCTGCGGTGCTCATCGGCGCCCTGCGGCCGCGCAAATTCGGGATGGCTGAGCGGGATGACGTCATGCACCAGCGTCACCAGCTTCGCTCCCTCCGCCCGCAGGATCGCACCGACCTGGTCGTGATTGTCCAGATGGTGCGGCGACACCTGCAAATAGATGCGCGGGCTGGTCGCGCGCGGCACCGGCCGGGGTCGCGTGGCGAACATATGCCGGATGACCGCCGCCTTCCCCTCCCCCGCGTCGGCCGATCGGGCGTTGCGCCATTTCGCCGTCGTGAAGGCCAGGAACTGGCGCACCGCTGCGCTGCTCAACCGGCCATAATAGCCGCCGGCGGGATGGACCGCGGCAAAGGCCAGTCGATCGGGAATGCGCTCCAGCAATTCGCGGGCATAGACATATTCGACCCGGTCGATCCCAGTGGGCGCCGTGTGGAAAGCCCGCGACAGCAATCGCGAGACATCAAGGATGACTTCGCTCTCGCCGTGCCGGCCCAGAAACCGCGCGCTGGCGCGCTTCGACCGCAGGGCCAGCCGCGCGCCGGGTGCATTGAAGGGACGCAAAGCCATGTCAGCGCCTGTTCCACAGGCTGGTCGCGAAGAAAAGAAACATCAGAACTGCGCGCGTATCTCGTTGGCCAGCGCCTGCAATTCCGCGATATCCGCCTGCTTGCCATGGCCATGGGGGGTAAAGCCCCTGGGCTCGCCTTCCCAGCGCGGCAGGATATGGACATGCAGGTGGAAAATCGTCTGCCCGGCCGGCGCGCCATTGAACTGGGCGATCTGGATACCGTCGGGATCGAGCGCCTTGCGGATGGCGGTGGCGACCTTCTTCGTGGTCGCCATCACCTGGGCCAGCGCCTCCTCCTCCATCTCCAGCAGGTTGCGCGCCCTCGACCATTTGGAAATGACCAGCGCATGGCCCCGCGTCTGCGGCATGATGTCGAGGAAGGCGAAGGTGGTGTCGTCCTCATACAGCTTGGTCGACGGGATCTTGCCCTGAAGGATCAGGGCGAAGACATTGGCGTCGTCATAGGTGCCGTCGAGGCTCATATATTGCCCTTAGCTGATATAATGGGCGGTCGTCTTAGCAGCGACTTCCTCCGCCGTCACGCCCGGCGCCAGTTCGATCAGCTTGAACGGACTGTCATGGTCGGGACGCTGGAACACGCACAGGTCGGTAACGATCATGTCGACCACATTCTTGCCGGTCAGCGGCAGGGTGCAGGCCGGGATGAACTTGGCGTCGCCATTCTTGGAGCTATGCTCCATCACCACGATGATCTTCTTGACGCCCGCGACCAGGTCCATGGCGCCGCCCATGCCCTTGATCATCTTGCCGGGGATCATCCAGTTGGCGATGTCGCCATTTTCCGCGACTTCCATCGCGCCCAGCACGGTCAGGTCGATATGCCCGCCGCGGATCATCGCGAAACTGTCGGCGCTGGAGAAATAGGCCGACTGCGGCAATTCGCTGATCGTCTGCTTGCCCGCATTGATCAGGTCGGCATCCTCCTCCCCTTCATAAGGGAAGGGGCCGATGCCCAGCATCCCGTTTTCCGACTGGAGCGTCACCTCGACGCCATCGGGAATATGGTTCGCCACCAGCGTCGGGATGCCGATGCCGAGGTTCACATAGAAACCGTCCTTGAGTTCCTTCGCCGCCCGCGCGGCCATATCGTCACGAGTCCAGGGCATCTTCACTTCTCCCCTTCGGCGGGCGGCGCCCACCTCTTGTCCATCGGAAACACATCGTCATACCCGCCCTTGAGGCCGCTGCCATAGACGGGGTTGGGCATCACGAACCAGCCATTGCCCCACAGTCCCGCGATCGGCAGGCGCATGGTCGCGGCACGGCGCGCGGGCACGGGCTGGTCGGCATTGAACAGGTCGGAAAAATCGCCCAGCTGGTCGCCGCCCATGGCGATCACACAATAGCGGGCGGAAATCGTCCAGCGGCGGCCATCCTTGCGCGATCCCATGGCGTCGTCGCCGCTCAGATAGAGCGTCTGGCCATGCACCGCCTCACCCAGCCCAGCCGCCTTGATCGCACGCGCGGTCGCGTCGGCATGGGCGACCGACCTATTGGTGTTGAAGATCACCGCCACGCCCATGTTGCGCAGCGCCGCCAGCACATGATCGGCGCCCGGCACTGGGCCGACCGCGCCCTCGCCGGTCTTCTCCCATGCGTCCCAATCCGCCTCATTCCATCCCCGGCCGGTCCTGGCAGCATGATATTCATAGCCGGTGTTGAGCATCACCGTCTCGTCGACGTCGAACACGGCCGCAAAGGGCCTATCGCCGCAGGGCAGGAATTTCGGCACCTCAAGGGTCGATCCTTCCGCCAGCACCACGCTGTCGGCCGGGCGCGCCTTCACCTTCGCCGCCACATAGCCGAGCAGCGCGTGCCACGCCTGCACCGACAGCGCCGACGCCTCGCCCGAGCCATAGAGATATTGCATCCCGGCCGGAGGATCGGCGGACGGCGCGGAGACGGAGGCGGGCGGCGTGGTCGCACAGGCGGACAGGACCGCCAACAATGCGAGGCCGACAATCCCCCTCCCGCTTGCGGGAGGGGTTAGGGGAGGGTTTGTCGAGAAACGGCCAACGGAAAAGAAGCCCTCCCCCGACCCCTCCCGCAAGCGGGAGGAGAGAAATCGGGTCATGCCGCTTCCCGCTGCCTTACCGTCCGAAACTCGATCTTCTTGTCATAGGGCGCGCCGACGATCATCCGCTTCACATAGATGCCGGGCAGGTGGATCGCGTCGGGATCGAGGCTGCCGGTCGGCACCACCTCCTCGACTTCGGCGATGCAGAGTTTCGCGGCGGTCGCCATCGGCTGGTTGAAGTTACGCGCGGTCTTGCGGAAGATCAGGTTGCCGCTTTCGTCGGCCTTCCACCCCTTGATGATCGCGATGTCGGCGAAGATGCCGCGCTCCAGAATATAATCCTGCCCGTCGAAATTCTTCACTTCCTTGCCCTCGGCCACCTGCGTCCCGACGCCGGTCCGGGTATAGAAGCCGGGAATGCCCGCGCCGCCGGCGCGGCAGCGTTCGGCCAGCGTCCCCTGCGGGCAGAATTCCACCTCCAGCTCGCCGGCCAGATATTGCCGCTCAAATTCCTTGTTCTCGCCGACATAGGAGGAGATCATCTTCTTCACCTGCCGCGTACGCAGCAGCTTGCCCAGCCCTTCGCCGTCGATGCCGGCATTGTTGGAGGCGATGGTCAGATCCTTCACCCCCGAATCGCGGATCGCGTCGATCAGCCTTTCGGGAATGCCGCACAGGCCAAAGCCGCCCGCGCAAATCTGCATCCCGTCGAAGAGAAGTCCCTCCAGCGCGGCCGCGGCATCGGGGTAGAGCTTCTTGACCATCGGCATCCATCCTTTTGAAAGTTCACACCGTTCTATGCAGGCTGACCGATCAATACCAATGATTTGTTTTTTCGGTTAAACACAAACAATGTCTATCAATCGCATCGCCTTCTACCATCTGGAAACCTTGCTCTGGATCGCGCGCCTCGGCACCTTCGCGGCGGCGGCGGCGCGGCTCAACACGACACAGCCCGCCATTTCCGCGCGGGTGCGCGAACTGGAAAACCATCTCGGCACCGCGCTGTTCCGGCGCGAAGGGCGGACGATGGCGCTCACTCCCGCCGGACGCGAACTGGTGCGTGAAAGCGAACCGCTCTGGGCGCGTTTCCAGGGCGTGCTGATGGGATGCAGCGACATTTCGGGCGCGACCGGCATCATCCGCATCGGCGCGGGCGAAATTGCGGCCGCCAGCTGCCTGCCCGGCTTCGTCGCGCAGCTGGGCCGCGAACTGCCCCATGTCTCGCTGGAGGTGGACATCGCGCTGACGGCGGACCTTATCCAGCAGCTTGCCTCGGGCCATGCCGACCTTGCCTTCGCCGCCGGGCGGATCGCCCATCCGATGCTGCGGACCGCACCGATCGGCAGCGTCGACCTGCTCTGGCTGGCTTGCCCCTCGATCATAGTCGCGACCAAGACGCCGATCTGGTCGCTCTCCAATCTCTCGCCGCTCTACCGCATCATGAAGGATGCGATCGCCGCGTCGGACCTCGCCGACTGCCCGCTCAACCTGTGCAACAATGTCCGCACGATGATCGACATCGTGCTGGAAGGTGGCGGCATCGGCATCTTCCCCCTGCCGATGGTGCAGCGACAGATGGCGGACGGACGACTGATCCCGGTTCCGGGCGCGCCGGCCATGCCGCCCGTCGACTTCCATGTCGCCGTCCGCGCCGCCGAAGCCGACCCGCTGGTCCTCGCCATATTCGACCGGGCGAGCCGGCAGGAATTGCGGGGAAATGGCGGGATGTGACGCACACCGCCTTGGACAACGCGATCCCGCAGGCGAGGATGACAAAAAGAGGTGGGAAGCGGACAGGCGGCTTTTTCATCCTCCCCTTGCAGGGGAGGATTTTATGTCCACTCCTGGTCATCGCCAGACCCTCCCAATTCGCCTACGCGCGCCCTTCCACGGGTTCAGGACTAACGGCCCTAGGGGAACCTGATGGCCTTCGCCTCCCGCACGACCAGAACCGGCACGCCATCGCGCACCGGGAAGGCCAGCCCCGCCGCCTCCGACACCAGCGCCGCGCGCGCCGCGTCCCAGCGCAGCGGCGCGCGCGTCACCGGACAGACCAGCTTCTCCAGCAGCCACGGATCGATCGGCGCGGCCTCACCCACAATCCCGCTCATTGCATCGTCGCGCCGCCGTCGCGTTCGATCCGTCCGACGATCTGCATCAGCTGGATGATCCGTTCCGACCGCTCGGACAGGGTGTCGGCCTCCAGCAGCGTCTGCTTGGCCGCCGGGTCGAAGGGCGCGATCTGGGCGATGCCGTTGACCAGCGCCGTGTCGTCCAGCCGCGACACCGCCGTCCAGTCCACCACATAGCCCAATTTCTCGGCAAAGCGCCGCGATTCCTGCTCCAGCGCCGCGCGCTCGATCGCCGACAGCGCCTCATCCTCCTGCGGCGCCTGTTCGACATCGGCCTCGATCTGCCGGAACTGAGTCGCCACCGACAATTCCCGCACCACCCGAAACCGCGCAAGGCCGGTCAGGATGATGTTGAACCGCCCGTCGTCCAGCGCCTCGATATGGCTGACATGGCCCAGGCAGCCGACGTCGAACAGGGGCGGAACCTGCCCCTGCCCGCGCGGCTGGATCATGCCGATGCGTCGGTCGCGCGCCATCACGTCATGGATCAGCGCCCGGTAGCGCGGCTCGAAGATATGCAGCGGCAATTCCATGCCCGGCAGGAGCAGCGCGCCTGCAAGCGGAAAGATCGAGATGCGCGCCAGCGGCATGGCCGTTACGAAAAGAGGATCTGCGACAGCCTGCGCCGCTGCCCCGCGACCCAGGGGTCTTCCAGACCGACCGCCTCGAAGATCTTGAGCAGTTGCGCCTTGGCCGCGCCGTCATTCCACGCCCGGTCGCGCCGCACGATCTCCAGCAGCGCATCGGCCGCGCCGTCGCGGTCGCCATTGCCCATCAGGCCGCCGGCCAGATCGAACCGCGCCGCATGATCGTCCGGGTCGGCGGCGACCCTGGCCTCGACGCCCGACAGGTCGGCCACCGGCCTAACGTCGCGCGCCAGCGCGATGGCGGCGCGCGCCTGGTCGATCGCGCCATGCTTCGCCACATCGTCGGGCAAGGCGGCCAGCACCGCCTCCGCCTCGTCCAACTGTCCCAGGGCCACCAGCGCCCGCGCCTGCCCGGACGCCACCTCGGCATTGTCCGGCGCCATCTCGGCAATCTGGGTGAAGATCGACAGGGCGCGTTCAAACTCGCCGCCGGCCAGCATCTCCTCGCCCATGGCGATCAGCGGCGCGACTTCCTGCTTCAGCGCCTTCTCGTCGGATTCGATCGGCAACTGCGCCAGCAGCTGGTCGAGATATTGCTTCAACTGCCCTTCAGTGCGCGCCTGGCTCAGATCCGCGACCGGCTGGCCCTGGAACACGGCATAGACGGTCGGGATCGACTGGACGCGGAACTGGCTGGCGATGAAGCCATTCTCGTCGACATTCACCTTGACCAGCTTCACGCCCTTGGGCGCATATTCCGCGCACACCTTCTCGATCACCGGGGCAAGCTGCTTGCACGGGCCGCACCATTCGGCCCAGAAGTCGACGATCACCAGGCTCGTGCGCGAAGGCTCGACCACATCCTGGCGAAATGCCTCCACGGCCGCCTTTTCGGTCTCGCTCAATCCCAGGGTCGCCACGCTCTAATCTCCTGCCTATGCGGTCCAACTTGCCGCCCTCATACAGCGGCTTATGTGGGGCGTCACCCCTGTGGAACAAGTCGGAACGCGCGAAGGGCATGGCCGCTACGATGATCGAGCCCGTCAGAGAAAATATTTGAGCCTGATGTCCTGTTCGACCGCCTCGCCCGCCACCGCGAAGCTGGCCGACTTGAAGCTCGGCGCGCCAAAGCGCAGCACGGGATTGCGCGAAAAACCCACCCCTTCGCGCGGGATGCCGGCGAAACTGTCCAGCTTGCCGTTGGCATTTTCGTCATGGATGATGGCGATGGCGTAATGGCCAGGCGCCAATTGTCCCAGCGCCACCGGCCCGCCCGAAGCGTGCCCCGAAACGGGGACGGTGAAATGCCTCTTGTCCGGGTCCTTGCTGCAATCGGGGAAATGGTCGGGTGATCGGGTGACGCAGACCAATATCTGCCCCTTGGCCGACCGCAACCCTTCCAGCGCCATGCTGAGCGGCTGGGGCTGGGCGACCGGCGCCGCGCCGGTCAATCCCAGCACCGCCAGCGCCAGAACGCCCCGCTTCACGCCCGCCCCTTCGCGAAGTCGCCCAACCCCTTGTCCGTGCCGCATATCCTGTCCCAAAATCGAAAATAAAGACCGTAATTACAATGATATAGATCATGATGCCGCTGATGGTGGCTGGCGGTGATCAGCCATTGCCCCAGCGGCCCGCGCACCATCCAGCGCGGGAACATCTCCCACCCCATATGGTTGCTCACCCCCATGACGGTCATGATCGTCAGCACGCATCCCAGCGCGCCGACATGGATCGGGATCAGGAAGACCAGGATCGGAATCACCACCGCGCCGGTCAGCGCTTCCCAGGGGTGAAAGCTCATCGCCGCCCAGGCAGTGGGCGGCCGGCTGGCATGGTGGACCGCATGGGCGATGCGGAACAGCCTCGGCCGGTGCATCCAGCGATGGGTCCAGTAGAACCACGTGTCATGCGCGACGAGGTAGAGCAGCACCGACACCGGCAGCCACCAGAGCGGTTGATTGTCCAGATCGCTGTATATTTGTGTCCAGCCCCGCGCCTGCCAGCCCCAGGCGACCAGGCCGGCCGGCACGCCATAGACCAGCGCGGACAGCAGCGACCAGCCGATCTCCCGCGCCATCTGCTTTTCCAGTCCCCTGTAGAGGCCCGGCCGGCGAATCCGCGTCGCCAGCGCAAAGCCGCCGCTCGCCAGCAGATAGCGCAGGCCGACAATGGCGCTCATCGCGACGGCGGACAGGAGGATGGCTGCGGCCATGGGGCGGCTATAGCCAACCCGCAGCGGACCGTCACGTCTAGAGCCTGTTCCGATTAGATTGAATCGGAACAGGCTCTATTTTCTTTTTGTTTTCCGCGATTTCTGAGTCGTCAGATGTTTCATCTGACTTGAAATCGCTCTAAGTGCGGGGCCGCGCCTGGCGGTAACTGCCCAGCTGCCGCACCCATTTGGTATGGAATTCCAGCTCGGCCAGCGCGCGGTCGACCGCCGGATCGCCCGGCATCCCCTCGATATCGCAATAAAATTCGGTCGCGGCGAAGCTCGCGCCGCGCTGATAGCTTTCCAGCTTGGTCATGTTGACCCCGTTGGTGGCAAAGCCCCCCATCGCCTTGTAGAGGGCGGCGGGGATATTCTTCACCTCGAACAGGAAAGTCGTCATCACCGGACCGACATTGGCGGTCGGCAACCTCGGCTCGCGCGCCAGCACCAGGAAGCGCGTCATATTGTCGTCGCTGTCCTCGATATTCTCCGCCACCAGACGCAGCCCGTAAAGTTCCGCCGCCAGATAGGGCGCGATCGCGCCCTCGCCGGGCGTCTTCGTCTCCGCGACCAGCGCCGCGGCCGCCGCCGTGTCGGCATAGGCGACCGGCTGGATGCCGCGCTCGCGCAGATAATGGCGGCACTGGCCCAGCGCCTGCGGGTGGCTGATCGCGCTTTTCACTGGGGCGGTGTCGGGCGCCATCAGGCAATGACGGATACGCAGGAAATATTCGTCCACGATGGCCAGCCCCGATTCGGGCAGCAGGAAATGCATGTCCGCCACGCGGCCATGCAGGCTGTTCTCGATCGGAATGATGGCGCGGGCGGCCTGCCCGTTGCGCACTGCATCAATCGCATCCTCGAAGGCGAAACAGGGCAGTGGCACACAATCGGGCGCATAGCCCAATGCGGCGAGATGCGAATTGGCGCCCGGCGCGCCCTGATAGGCGACGGCGCGTGACGGGTCGGCGGCGGCCTTGGCGGCCTGATCCGCGACGATCGCGCGGGCGGGGGCGGGATAATTTTCCATGGGCGTGCGTGCGCTTAGGGTTTCCGGGGCGCGCGCGCAAGCATTGCCGCACCTTGCATTCGCAATAGGCATGAACCCGGCTTGCGCCTGCGCGTATCCCCCATTATGGCAACGCACAAGAGGGGGCGCGGCTGACAGTCCCAGAACATAAATCTTAGGGAAGACGAGCGAGATGGGCGATCGTTTCAATACCGTGGCGGGCTGGGCTTTGTTTGCGGGGATCATCGCCTTGGGCGGCGCGATCATCAGTTCGAAATATTATTCGTCCGAACGGCCCGAAAAAATGGGCTATGCCATCGAAGGCGTCGAAGCCGAGGGCGAAGGCGGCGAAAGTGGCCCCAGCCTCAACACCCTGCTGGCCAGCGCGGATGTCGCGGCGGGCGAGAAGGTGTTCGCCAAATGCGCCGCCTGCCACACCGTCAACCAGGGCGGCGCCAATGGCATCGGTCCCAATCTCTACGGCACGGTCGGCGAAGCCGTCGGTCAGGGCAAGGGCGGTTTCGCCTTCTCCGAAGCGCTCAAGAGCAAGGGCGGCGAATGGACGTTCGACCAGCTCGATCATTGGCTGAAGAGTCCGCGTGAATTTGCGCCGGGCACCAAGATGACCTTTGCGGGCCTGGGCAATCCGGCAGATCGCGCCAACCTGATCGCCTGGCTCAACACGCAGGGCTCGAACCTGCCGCTGCCCGCCGCCGATGCGGCGCCCGCGGCCGAAGGCGACAATGCCGCGGCGGCCGGCAACGCCGCCAATGCGGCGCAAGCCCCGGCCGAAAACGCCGCCAACGCCGCCGAATAACAGAGGCGATCGACGCGCCCTTCCCAGTCGCGAGCCTGACGGGCGCAGCGCTGGCCGATGCGCATCGCGGGGATGACGGAGTGGGGTGGAAAACGGACAGGCGGCTTTTTCATTCTCCCCTCCCCTTCAGGGGAGGGGCCGGGGGTGGGGGCTATCCCACCAACGCTGCATTATGAGGCACGCCCCCACCCCAACCCCTCCCCTGAAGGGGAGGGGCTATGAAGGTCCACTGCTGGTCGAAACTTGCCACGCCCTGCTCGGCTCGTTACATCGCCGGCTCCACCATTCCAAAAGGATCGCCGCCATGGATTTCACCCTGAACGCACAGCCCGTCCGCTCTGCCTTCAGGAAAGCCCCTATCCATGCCTGCCATCATCCTTTCGAATCTCTGCTGGTCTACGCCTGACGGGAAACCCATCCTTTCCGGTATCGATTTTCGTTTCACCGCCGAACGCATCGGCCTGATCGGCCGCAACGGCGTCGGTAAATCGACCCTGCTCGCGCTGATCGCGGGCGAGCGTCTTCCCGCTGCCGGCCATGTCCGCATCGACGGCAGCTTCGCAACGCTGCGTCAAACACCGCAGGCCGATCCCGGCCAGAGCATCGCCGACCTGTTCGACGTCCGTGCCGCGCTCGCACAGCTCGACAAGGCGGAGGCCGGCGACGCGACGATGGAGGAACTGGAAACGTGCGACTGGACCCTGCCGGCTCGCCTCGCCGACACGCTGGCGGAGGTCGGCCTCGCCGCCGATCCGGCGACACCGCTGGCGCAGCTCTCCGGCGGCCAGCGCACCCGCGCGGCACTCGCGGCGGTGGTCTTCGCCCGACCCGACTGGGTGCTGCTGGACGAGCCGACTAATCATCTCGATACCGAGGGGCGCGTGGCGCTCGCCGCCCTGCTCCAACGCTGGCGCGGCGGCGCGATCGTCGTCAGCCATGACCGCGCGCTGCTGGAAGGGATGGACGCCATCGCCGAACTCACCAGCCTCGGCATCGCCCGCTATGGCGGCAACTGGTCGGCCTACAGGGCGCGCAAGGATATCGAACTCGCCGCCGCCCGGCACGCGCTCGACCATGCCGAGCGGGAAGCCGCCACCCTCGCCCGCAAGACCCAGATCGCGACCGAGCGGCAGCAGCGGCGCGACGGCGCGGGCGCGCGCCAGGCCGGGAGGGGAGATATGCCCCGCATTTTGCTCGGCCGACGCAAGGAACAGGCGGAACGCTCCGGCGGCGACGCGGCCCGTCGCGCCGATCGCCAACGCACCGCAGCGGAAGGCGCCATTGCCGACGCCCGCGCGAAGATCGAAATCCTTGCCCCGCTCAGCATCGCCCTGCCCTCCGCCCAGGTGCCGGCCGGCCGCACGCTGCTGGTGCTGGACGGTGTCACTGCCGGTCATGATCCTGCGGACCCGGCGCTGCGTGACCTGCGGCTGCGTATCATCGGCCCGGAACGGATCGCCGTCACGGGCGCCAATGGCGCGGGCAAGTCGACCCTGCTTCATCTGGTCGCTGGCCAGATCACGCCGCTATCGGGCAGGATTCACCGCCCGGTGGCCACGGCGCTGCTCGATCAGGACGCCAGCCTGCTCGACGCGCGCACCACCATCGCCGACAATTTCGCCCGGCTGTATCCCGGCGCAACCCGCAACGCGGTCCATGCCGCACTCGCCCGGTTCCGCTTCCGCGCCGATCTGGCGCTGCAACGGGTGGAGACATTGAGCGGCGGGCAGCGGCTGCGCGCCGCGCTCGCCTGCGTGCTGGGCGGGGAAACGCTGCCGCCGCTGCTCTTGCTTGATGAGCCGACCAACCATCTCGACCTGGAATCGATCGCCGCGATCGAACAGGGCCTTGCCGCCTATGACGGCGCGCTGCTGGTGGTCAGCCACGACCCGGCCTTTCTGGAGGCGATCGGCATCACCCGCCGCACCGCCCTCTGACCCTTCAATGCGCGGCGGAGGTGTCGACCGGCCCGGCCGGGCGAGGCGCCAGCCAGACCAGGATGGCTGCGGCGAACAATATCAGCGCGGAAATGAAGAAGATATAATCGACGGCGACCGCGATCGCTTCCGTCTCGACGATGTTGGAGATCGTCTGCCGAACCTGCTCCGTAGACATGCCCAGCGCGCCGAGTTGCGCCTGCGCATCCCCCGGTTGCAGCACGCCCGCCAGCTCGTTGCGCGACACACGCTGCGCATCGCCCCATCCCGTCAGGACCAGCGAGGTGGCGATTGCGATCGCCATGGTGCGCAGGAAATTCTGCAGGCCCGCCGCCGACGCCGTTTCGTTCGGCAACACCGATCCCAGCGTGAGCGTGGTCAGCGGGATCATGAAGAAGGGCATGGCGAAGCCCTGGATGAACTGCGGCGCGGCCATCGTCCAGAAATCGATCCCGCTGGTCCAGTGGGCGCGCCACAGGGTCATCAGCCCGAGCCAGAAGACGGCGCTGGAAATCATGATGCGCGGATCGACCCTGCCGACAAAGCGGGCGGCGAAGGGCGCCGTCATCAGCGCCGCCATGGCGGTGAAGGCGGTCACGATGCCCGCCCAGGTCGCGGTATAGCCTTGCGTCATCTGCAACCATTGCGGGATGATCACGATGCCGGAGAAATAGGCGCCGAAGCACAGCGCCAGCGAAAAGACGCCTGATGTAAAGCCGATATGGCGAAACACGCGAAGGTCGACGACCGGATGCTCCTCAGTCAGTTCCCAGATGATGAACACGACAAAGCCGATCGCCGCCAATATGGCCAGCGCGACGATCGTCGGATCGTTGAACCAGTCATGGTCGCGGCCAATGTCCAGCATCACCTGAAGGCAACCGATCCAGAAGACCAGCAGCGCCAGGCCGATCCTGTCGATCGGCACCTTGGCCGTGTCGGTTTCCACCGGCCGCAACAGCGCCTGCGCGGCAAAGACGCACAGCACCGCGATCGGCAGGTTGATGAAGAAGATCCAGTGCCAGCTCCAATTGTCGCTGATATAACCGCCGATGATCGGTCCCATGGCCGGCCCCAACAGGGTCGTCATCGCCCACAGGCCCATCGCCCTTGGCCGCGTTTCCGGCGGGAAGATGCGCATCAGCAGCGTCTGCGACATGGGCATGATCGGTCCGCCGCAAATGCCCTGGCCGATCCGCGCGGCGACGATCATGCCCAGCGTCATCGACAGGCCGCACATCAGCGAGAAGAAGCCGAAGCCGATCATCGCCAAGGTGAAGACCCGGACCACGCCGAACCGCGCTGCGAGCCAGCCGGTGAGCGGCACGCAGATCGCCTCCGCCACCGCATAGGATGTGATGATCCACGTCCCCTGATCGGGCGAGATGCCCAGATTGCCGGCGATGTGCGGAACGGACACGTTGGCGATGGTCAGGTCAAGCACGACCATGAAGTTGCTGAGCGCCAGCACCAGTCCCGCCAGCGTGCGGGTGCGCGGAGAAAGCCGCGAAAAAATGTCGTCGTCGCCGCTCATCGTCCGGCCGTCCTCACTGTTCGGAAAGGTCCAGCTCGACTTCCATCGACAGGCCCACGCGCAGCGGGTGCGCGGCCAGTTCCTTGGCGTCGAGCTGGATGCGCAGCGGCAGGCGCTGCACCACCTTGATCCAGTTGCCGGTCGCATTCTGCGCCGGGATCAGCGACAGGGAAGAACCGGTGCCGCCGGAGAAACCGACGACCTTGCCATGATAGACGACGTCGCCGCCATAGAGGTCGGACGTGACCTTGGCGGGCATCCCCACCTTCACGTCACGCAACTGGCGCTCCTTGAAATTCGCATCGACATAAAGCTGCGACAGGGGAACGATCGTCATGATCGGGCTGCCCTGCGCGACGCGCTGGCCCACCTGCACCTGCCGCCTGGTGATCACGCCGTCGATCGGCGCGCGGATGATGCTGCGATCGAGGTCCAGCTGCGCCGAATCCAGCCGCGCCTTGGCCGCCATCACCGCTGGATCGGTGTCGACGGTCGACCCACGCACCAGCGCGTCATTGGCCTCCAACTGACCGGTCGCGGCGCCGCGAGTGGCCTCCGCCGTCTTCACGCCCGCGCGCGCCAGATCGAGCGCGGCCCTGGCGGCGGCATAGCCCTGACGCGCCGTGGTGACTTCATCGCCCGAAACAGCGCCGTCGCCGACCAGCGCCTCGCGGCGTTGCAGGTCGATCCGCGCCTTTTCGAAATCCGCCTGCGCCGTGGCGAGCTGGGCGCGGGCCTGGACGATATCGGCGCCACGCGCATCGACCTGCGCGGTCAGCGAGCCGCTGGTCGCCACCGTCTGCCGGAAGCGGCGGCGCGCCTCGGCCAGATCGGCCTGCGCCTGCGCCACCGCGATCCGGGCGTTGGTGGGGTCCAGCTTGACGAGGATGTCGCCCTTTTTCACCGCCTGTGTGTCGCTCACCAGCACCTCGATCGCCTGCGCGGAAATGAGCGGCGTCACCTGCGCCATCTCCGCATTCACATAGGCATTGTCGGTGCTCACATGGTTGCGCCCGATCAGTAGATACCAGACGCCCCAGATCAGGCCGACAACGATCACGACAATGGCCAGTCGGATCAACCAGGTCCTGCGCGCCGACTGACGCCCGTTCTGCTGTGCATCATTGGTTTCGAGAGCGGCGTCAGCCATGCGGTTGATCCTTGGAGTGAGTGTCGCTGGCGGTAAAGCCGCCGCCCAGCGCGCGGATGAGGGCGATGTCGGTGGAAAAGGCGCCTGCTTCCAGCACGGCGAGCGCCTGGCGCGCGCTCAATAGCTGGTCCTCGACATTCAGCACGTCGAGATAGGTCGACAGGCCGCCCTTGTAGCGCTTTTGCGCCACGGAATAGGCATCCTCCGAGGCGGTGACGGCGGCGCGGGCATCGGCCAGCCGCTGCTCCAGCGTCCGCCGGGTCGTGACCGCATCGGCCACCTGCTGATAGGCGGCCAGCACCGTCCTGTCATAGGTGGCGACCGCTTCGTCATAGGTGGCGCGCGCACCGCGATACTGGCCCTGGAGCGATCCTCCGCGGAAGATCGGCAGGCTGATCGCAGGGCCGGCATTGCCGAACAGCGAATCCTTCTTGAACAGATTGTCGGTGAAAGGTTGGGCCGAGCCCACTGCGCCGCCATTGGCGAAGACCGTGTTGTAGCCCAGCGATTGGACGCCGATGAGCGCGCTGAGCCGCACCGCCGGGAAGAAGTCGGCGCGCGCCACCTTGATCCGCTTGGCCGCGGCTTCTGTCCGGGCGAGCGCCGCGGCGATGTCGGGACGCCGCGCCACCAGGTTGGTGGTGACGTCCGCCGGCAGGCCGAGGGACGCCAGCTTGCCCGCCTGCGGCCGGGTGATCGACAGGCCGCGATCCGGCCCCGCGCCGATGAGCGCCGCGATCTGGTGCTGCCGCACCTGGATCGCCAGCCGTGCGCCCGCCAGCTGCGCCTTCGCTGACGACACGGTGGCATCCGCCTGACGCACGTTGCCGCGCGTTTCGAGACCATTTTGCCGCCGGTCTGCGACCAGTTTCTGGCTGGCCATGCGGATATCGAGCGCGCGCTGCTGGATCTCCGCCTCGTCATAGAGGCGGGCAAGGTCGGCATAGGCGTCGGCGATGCCGGTCGTCAGCGCCAGCCGCGCCTGCTGCGCGTCGATCTCCGCCGCGCGTGCCTCGGACGTGGCGGCCGCCAGCGCCGCCTTGTTCTTGCCCCACAGGTCGAGATCGAAGCCCAAGTCCAGCGCCACCCGGCCGGTGCCGAGCCAGCCCTGCGGCACGAACTCCTTGGGCATTCCCATATTGTAGCTCTGCTTGGTCGCCGCCGCGCTGGCGTCCAGATTGGCGGACGGCAGCATAGCCGCCCCGGCCTGCTGCGCCATTGCCTGCGCCTGGCGGAAACGTGCCGCTGCGATCGCCATGTCGGGCGCGTTGCGCAACCCTTCCTCGATCAGCGCGGAGAGTTGTGGATCGCCATAGGCGCTCCACCAGCCCCCGCCCGGCCAGGCAGCGTCTTCGGCCGCGCCCAGACTCTGCTGCGCGGCCACGCTTTCGGGTGCGCGAATCACAGGTTTGGGACCAAGATTGGGGATCGCGGCGCAGGCGGACAACAACATCGCCGATGTCGTCGCCAGCAGGGCGCGGGAGGAAAAAGCCATGCGACTCACCGCCATAACAAACCGTACCAGATAGTATGAAAATGGCCATTGCGCCGGTTGCACGGCCTTGTCAACAGGGTTAGCGTACTATATGGTACGATTTCATGATGGAGAGCAAAAGGCCCCTCTTCTGCGGCCGAAGGGAAGCGCGCCGCCGGAACCGGCAGGACATGATCCTGACCGTGGCGCAGCGCTATTTCCTCAACCATGGCTATGCCGGGACGACCATGTCGGGCATCGCGGCGGCGCTGGGCGGGTCGAAGGGCACTTTGTGGAATTATTTCCCGTCCAAGGAGCGATTATTCGCCGCCGTGCTCGCGCGGGTGGCGCGCGCCTATCAGGCGCAATTATCCCAGCTGCTCGATCCCGACGAGGATTTGGACAAAATATTGCTGCGCGCCTGCCTCAGCCTGATCGGGAAGGTCACGTCACCCGACTCGATCGCGCTGCACCGGGTCATCATCTCCGAAGGCGGCCGCGCCCCCGAAATCAGCAAGATCTTCTTCGAACTCGCCCCCCGCAACACGCGAGGCCTGATGGCGCATTTTCTGGAAGGCGCGATGGCGCGGGGCCAGTTGCGCACCGCCGATCCCACCGATGCCGCCCGCGCGCTGATGGCGCTCTGCATGGCGGGCAGCCACCAGCAACTGCTAATGTCCCAGATCACGGCGCCCGACCCGGCGCAGATCGAACGCGATGCGGCCTTCGCCGTCGATATCTTCCTGCGCGCCTATGCGCCCGATGGGGCACCGGCGCAGCACCCGTCGACATCGAGCATATAGCCTTCCCCCTTGACCGTACGCAGGATCGGCCGCGCGAAGCCCCGGTCGATCTTGGCCCGCAGGCGCGACATATGCACTTCCACGCTGTTGGTGCCGGGATCGAAGTCCAGTCGCCACACCGCGCGCAGCAGTTCCGCCCGGCTCACCGTCTCCCCCGGCCGTCGCGCCAGATAGAGGAGCAGCGCATATTCGCGCGCCAGCAGCGGCACCGATCGTCCCGCCCGCGTCACGCCGCGCTCCATCAGATGCAGCACCAGGTCGCCCACTACCAGCTGGGACTGCCGGAGCTGCGTGAGGCGGATGATCCGCGCGACCGTTTCCGCCTCATGCATCCATGGCCCGACCACCTCATGAGCCCCGCCTTCAAGCGCCCGCGCCCGCTCTGCGGGATCATCCACCCCCTGCCACAATATCGTCGCGTCACCGGCACGGAGATGGGGACGGACGGCGCCGGACCGGATCGCCAAATCGAAGCCGCGCGCGTTCAGCGCCCGTGCCACCGGGGCAAAGTCACTGCCCAAATCATGGCATTCCATCCGTCCGCCCACGCCCGACCCGTCAGCTGCTGATCCCTGTCACCCGACCGTCCCGTGGACAGGAAAACAAGCCATTTCATCTCCATAATGGATCGATTGCAGCGCATCCACGCTCGCCCTTCGGATCAGAGGACTGTTGCTGCGTGCGCCCAGCTCCCAATGCGCCATTCGTTCCGCCGCCCCCATCCCCATCTCCAACGCCTGCCCTGCCGTCAGCCGCATCGCATCCTGTGGATGCCCCTTCGCAAATGCGTCGGCCAGGTCCAGCGCATTGCCGCCGCCGCATCCCACCGCGATTTCCAGCAGCAACTGCGCGCTCGCCACGGTCATGCATTCGGCAATCACGCCCTTGTCGGTGTCGAACCGATATTGCCGTCGCCAGCCCTGCTGCGGCCCGCTGGCCAATATGTTGAGCGAGACGGACATGGCCTCCGGCGGCAATTGCGCATGAATGTCGCGATTGGCACGATAGAGCAGCATCTTTCCTTCGCCCAGATGACTGCGTTCGACGAAACGTAGCGCCACGCTCTCCCCCGCCGCGCCGGCCACGTCGCCGTCATAGCTATAATAGTCCGATCCATAACCCGGCCCGAGATAGCCGACCGTCAGAAAATCGAAGCCATGGTCATGCGGCACATGGTAGAGGAAGGGCGCGGTGCCGCTCATTCGCACGACATGGTCGTTCGGCGCCGGCCAGAAGGCCGCGCGCAACACATATTTGCCCGCCGGCGGCCGCAACAGCATCACCTGCGCCGAATAGGGGTTGATCCGCCGCTGCTCCGCGCACCGCGTCTTGAGTTGGGCAATCGCCGCATCGGCCAGGAAATGGCGGTTGCGCGACAGCGCGCGCAGCATCGGCGCGGCAGCGGCCAACCCATCTTCGCAGGACGGGTCGAAATCGCTGCTTTCACACCAGTCGACCAGATCGTCCAGGCCGATCCTGCCGCCGGTTTCCGGCGGTGTGATCAGACGGGGCATGGGGCCGCCTCAATCTGCGCCAATGTCCGCTCCGCCAGCATACGCACCCCGTCCTCCGCTTCGGTCCGCGCCATATGCCGAAGCGCCGGCAGCGCCCCCGCCGTGTCGAGCGCCAGATATTCGCGCATCACCGCCCAGCGCTGCGCCGGCAGCTCCGCCTCCAGCGCGGCGGCGAACCGGTCGGCGGCATCGCGCCGTCCCTGCATCCGCAGTAGCGACAGCAACATCAGCGCGCGCGCATGGCCCTCATCCGCCTGCGCCTCCGCGACCGGCGCACCGCTGCCCGCATCGAACAGGCGCGACACGACCGGCCCGACTGGCGCAATCTGCGCACGCAACATCAGCAACGGCGCGTCGCCCGGCCGGAGGCGCAGCGTTTCCCGCCGTTCGTCCAGCTCGATCACGCTTCCCGGCGGACAGAGGCGCGGGCCGGTCGCCACCGCCCGTCCGCCATCTATCCGGTATCCGTCCACCGACATCGCTCGGTTCAGCGGCCGGCAAAGCGCATGGCGCCCGGAAAAATGGAGCCGCGTCCCCGGATTGCGCACCGGATCGACGACGGTCGCCGTCACCCAGACCCGCTCGGTCCGCGCGAACACCAGATGCCGCGCGGCGCCACTGCGGCTCGCCCGGAAGGCGGGAAGGTGCAGTGGATCGGCTCCGATCCGCGCGCATTCCTCGCCCAACAGCGCCTCGAACCAGCCGATATCCGTCAGGAAAGGCCGGATCAGCGCCACCGCCCGGTCGAGTGGCGCCGTATCGGCCGCCGCCACCGCGTCGGCCAGCGCGCTCACACTCACCGCTGATCGATGATCGCGATCACCACATCCATCAGGCTGATGTCGAGCGCGTCGCCATCGGCGACCCCGAACAGGCTCATGCCTTCAGGCAAATCGACGATATCCTCAATGGCAAGCTGAGTCTGGGTCTGCGGCATGATCATTTTCCTCCTTGATGAATGGAGGCAGGCTATGGCGCAGCGGGGATGCGGGCCAATTAAATCGGTTTAATCGGGGATCGCCCCGTTAACCATTTCTTCGTCGGTCGAACCTACACTTTGGGCATAGTCCCAGGGATCAATCCAATGCAGTTTTTCCGGCGCGCCATTCGCCAGCAGAAGCAGGCCATCTTGAAGAATTTGGCGCCGCAACGCCGCCTACGCATTCTGCTGGTCGATGAAAATGCCACCGCCCGCGCGGTTGTGGCGCGCCGCCTTTCCCATCACAACTATGATGTCATGGTCGCCGAAAACGGCCATGTCGCGCTCGGCCTGCTGGTGGCGCAGCGGGTGGACATCATCCTGATCGACATGGGCCTGACCTTATTGCCGGCGGTGACGACGATGGACCGGATCCGCGCCGGCCATCTTGCCGGCTCCGCCTGTTTCGTGATGATCGGCGGCCGCGAGGACGGCCAGTCCGCGATCGAGGCGCTCAAGGCCGGCGCGGACGACCATATCCTCAAGCCGTTCGACTTCGACCTGCTCGACGCGCGGTTGCGCCACTTGTGCCGGCGCGCCGAACAGATCGGCACGCTCAGCCGGCAATATGCCGAACTGGACGCCCGCATCGCCCGCCGCGCTGTGGAACTGGGCGAAACCCGCGAAACGCTGCGCGAAATGCAGGCTGACCGCGCCCGCCTCGTCTCCTCGATCCAGGCCTTGCAGGACGAAATCGCGCGGCTCAGCGCGCCGCGCAGCTGATCCTCAGTCCAACGCCAGCCACAGCGAAAGCCCCTCCCCCGGTTCTTCGGGCGGTGCGTCCACGAGGATTCGCGCGGCATCGGCGCGCGCGCGATCCAGGATCGCGGCCGGTACCCGGGCCGGATGATAGATGCGGTCCGCTTCTCCCAGCAGCCGCGCCGCGCGCAGGGTCAGATCGTCGGGGTCGCCCGAAATCAGTCGAATCTTTTCCAGCCGGGACGCGACATGATCGCCGGTCACGGTCAACCACGCGGGCACGGCATCGGTTGCTTCCTCCTTCAGCGGATCGATGATCCCGCCCGGCGCCAGCCCCGCGTCGATCGCCCGCCGCCGCGCGGCCGCGTCTGGCCAGCGCGCCCGGATCGCCGCGCGCGCGCCGTACAAAGCCTGCGCAAGTGCACCCAGCCGCGCGGGCAACAGCGCCTCCAGCCGCTGTCGCAGCGCCTTGGCCAGCCCCGCCGACGCGCCGCCGGTGCCGATCGCGATCAGCACCGGATCGCGATCCACGATCGCGGGCAGGGTGAAGTCGCATAAGTCGGGCCGATCGGTCGCATTGACCAGCACGCCCCGCGCCCGGAGCCGCGCCACCACCGCCGCGTCGCCGTCCGACACGATGGCGATCCGCGCCGCCGTATCCTCTTCACCAACGATGCGCGCGCCGGCCCGCTCCAGCAGGCGGCGCTTGGCCTCGGCCGCCTCACCCTCGCCGGTCAGGATGACCGGGCGGCCCGTCAACGCCAGGAAGACGGGCAGGCTTTGCATCAGGCCACCCAGTCGGGAATGATGTCGCCGTCGATCAGCGCCTGGATCGGCGGGCGTTCGCGCACCACCGCCCATTTGTCGCCCGACACTAGCACTTCGGGGGTCAGCGGGCGGCTGTTATAGGTGCCCGCCATGGTCGCGCCATAGGCGCCCGCGGTCATGAAGGCGACCAGATCGCCCGCCTGCACCACATCCATGTCGCGGTGCATGGCGAAGGTGTCGCCCGTCTCGCACACCGGCCCGACGACATTGGCGGTCGCACGATTGCCCGCCGGCTTCACCGCACGGATATCGTGCCAGGCGTCGTAGAGGCTGGGGCGCATCAGGTCGTTCATCGCCGCATCGACGATGACGAAAGGCGCCTGCGCGCCCTGCTTCACCCGCACCACGCGCGACAGCAGCGCGCCGGCATTGCCGACGATCACCCGGCCCGGTTCGAACATCAGCCGCACCGGCCAGCCCTGCGTCACCCGCGTCACCATCGCGCCATAGTCGGCGGGGCTGGGCGGCAGCGGCTGCGAAGGATCATAGGGCACACCGAGGCCGCCGCCCAGATCGGCGGTGCGGATGTCATGGCCCGCCGCGCGCAGCGCCTCGATCAGCGCGCCGACCTTGACGAAGGCGGCTTCGAGCGGCGCGAGATCGGTCAGCTGGCTGCCGATATGGACGGCAACGCCCTGCACGTCGAGGCCGGGCAGAGCGCGCGCGGCGGCATAGCTTTCCAGCGCGCGGGCATAGGGGATACCGAACTTGTTTTCGGACTTTCCGGTCGAAATCTTGGCATGGGTGCCGGCGTCGACATCGGGGTTGATGCGATAGGCGACCGGCGCCGTCTTCCCCATCGCCACAGCCACGTCGGACAGCATCTCGGCTTCCGGCTCGCTCTCCAGATTGAACTGGTAGATGCCCTGTTCCAGCGCGATCCGCATTTCCTCTTCGGTCTTGCCGACGCCGGAGAAGACGATGCGATCAGCGGGAATGCCCGCCGCCACCGCACGCAGCAATTCGCCGCCCGACACCACATCCGCACCCAGCCCGAGTTTCGCCAGCGTCGCCAGCACGGCGGCATTGGGATTGGACTTGACCGCGAAGGCGATCAGCGGGTCGGCGAGTTGCGACAGGCCGTCGCGGAACACGCCGACATGGCGCTCCAGCGTCGCGGTCGAATAGATATAGACGGGCGTGCCGACCGCCTGCGCGATCGCGTCCATCGGCACCTGCTCCACCTGCATGGCGCCGTCGACATAGGTGAAATGATCCAAGGTCTTGTCCTATATCCCTTCGTCATTGCGAGCGTAGCGAAGCAATCCAAAGTCGCTCCGATGGATTGCTTCGCTACGCTCGCAATGACGATATTGCTATCGTTCGGTCTTACTTGGGCTTCGCTTCGGGCGGCAGGTCGAATTCGTCATTGCCGCGCTGGCGCGACTGGGTGAGCAATTCGACGTTGCGCTCCGGGCGCGCCTGAATGGACGGCTGCATCAGGTCGGCGGCGGTCGGCGCGGTCGCTGCGCCCACCGGCACGGCGGGCAGTTTCTGCCCCTGCACGGGCTTGAGCGGCTGACGCCCGCCACAGGCCGCCAAGGTGAGAGCCAGCGCCATCAGCCCCAGCCCGGCGATCGTCCGCATCATCCCAGTTCCTTCTTCGCATCGGCGATCCGCGCCCGCACCTGAACCGGCGCGGTCCCGCCATGACTCTGGCGGCTGGCGACCGAGGCGTCCACGGTGAGCACCGCATAGACCCGGTCGTCAATCCGCGCGTCAATCTCTTTCAGCGTTTCCAGCGGCAGCCGGTCCAGCGGCACCGCCGCCGCCTCCGCCGCGGCCACAGCGCGGCCGGTGATATGATGCGCCTCGCGGAAGGGAATGCCGCCCTCACGCACCAGCCAGTCGGCAAGGTCGGTCGCGGTGGCGAAGCCGCTTTCGGCCAGCCCGCGCATCCGGTCGGTGCGGAACGTCACCGTCTCGATCATGCCGGTCATCGCCGCAATCGACAGGCCGAGCAGGTCGTGCGCCTCGAACACCGGCGGCTTGTCGTCCTGCATGTCCTTCGAATAGGCGAGCGGCAGCCCCTTCATCGTGACGCACAGCGCGTTCATGCAGCCCAGGATCCGCCCGGTATGGCCGCGCACCAGTTCGGCCGCGTCGGGATTGCGCTTCTGCGGCATGATCGAGCTGCCGGTCGAATAGGCGTCGGGCAGCTTGACGAAGCCGAAGGGCTGGCTCGCCCAGATGATGAACTCCTCCGCCAGCCGCGACAGGTGCAGCGCCAGCTGGGTCGCCGCCATCAGATAATCGAGCGCGAAGTCGCGGTCGGATACGCTGTCCAGGCTGTTGTCGGTCGGTCGGGCGAAGCCCAGCGTCGCCGCCGTCATGTGGCGATCGGTCGGGAAGCCGGTGCCGGCCAGCGCCGCCGCGCCCAGCGGACATTCGTTGAGGCGCGCGCGGGCATCAGCGAAGCGGCTGCGGTCGCGGCGCACCATTTCATAATAGGCCATCAGATGATGGCCCAGCGTCACCGGCTGCGCCGACTGGAGATGGGTAAAGCCCGGCATCACCGCATCGGCATTTTCCTCCGCCCGCGCCACCAGCGCGCGCTGGAGGCCGAGCAGTCCGGCTTCCACCTCGTCGATCGCATCGCGCACCCAGAGGCGGAAATCGGTCGCCACCTGATCGTTGCGGCTGCGTGCGGTGTGCAGGCGACCGGCCGCCGGGCCGATCAGCTCGGCGAGGCGCGACTCCGTGACCATATGGATATCTTCCAGGTCCAGATTCACCGGCACGCCATTGGCTTCATATTCGGCGGCGATCGTGTCGAGGCCCGCCGAAATCGCATCGGCATCGGCCTGGCTGACAATGCCCTGCCTGGCCAGCATCGCGACATGCGCCTTGGACCCGGCGATATCCTGTTTCCACAATCGCTTGTCGAAGGGGATGGAGGCATTTATCTCCCGCATGATCGATGCCGGGCCGGCGGCGAACCGGCCGCCCCACATGCTGTTGGAGCCTGCTTCCGTGATATCGTCATTCCGCGCGCTAATGATACTGCTCCTGCCTGCCGCCCTGGCGGCCTGCGATAGGCAATCCCAGCCCCCGGAGCAAGACAATGCGCAAGTCGATGCCGGCATCAGCGGTGAGGTTCCGGCCACGTCGGGCGAGGCGAAAGGCGGATCGAAGGACAGCGCCTTCCACTATAAGCTTGATCGCGGCAAGGCGGGCGCCCCCGCCCCCGATTTCACCTTCCTCGATCCCGACGGCGGGGAAAGCAGGTTGCAGGATTTCGCGGGCCGCCCGCTACTGGTCAATCTCTGGGCGACCTGGTGCGCGCCCTGCGTCGCGGAAATGCCGACCCTTGACCGGATCGCCGCCACCCATGGCGCGAAGGGTCTCGCCGTCCTCACCATCTCGCAGGACAATCAGGGGATGAAGGCGGTCAAGCCCTTCTTCGAAAAGCATAAGCTGCCCAATCTCAAGGGCTATGCCGACCCCGAAAACCGGCTTGGCTTCCATTATGCCACCGGCCAGCTCCCCACCACCATCGTCTATGACGCGCAGGGCAAGGAAATGGTCCGCGTGGTCGGCGCGATGGATTGGGAAAGCGCGGAGGGTCGGGCGCTGATCGACGCGGCGATGGCCTCTTGATTCCAGCCGAAAAGTGCAAAGACGAATGAGGATGAAAAATCCTCCATACCATATATTAGAAAATAACGCTTTGGAAATATAAAGACACCTCTTGGTGCTTGATCCGTTCGGATAATAGGATGGACGGATTTTCTCTAGAAACAATGAAGAAATATTGCGATTTTCCTACATTTTTTGCACTGCAATAGAGGATTTCAGACAGCCGGCCGTCACTCCCCTTGTCATCCATAATGAATAATCAGGGGGCATGAATGACGAGATTATCCGCACTCAAACTTTCTCTTATCCTGGCGTCGTCCTGGTCGGCTGGCGCGCTGGCGCAGGAAACGCCGCAGGAACCGCAGTCCGACGACGGCGCCGCCATCATCGTCACCGGCACCCGCGCCGCCGGTATGCAGGCGGCCGACAGCGCCGCGCCGATCCAGGTGCTCAGTGACCAGGCCATCGCCAAGGTGGGCCAGCCCAACCTCAATCAGGCACTGACCCAGATCGTGCCGAGCTTTACTGCCCAGACCCAGGGCACCGACATGTCGAACTTCGCCCTGTCGGCCCGCCTGCGCGGCCTCAGCCCGAACCACACTCTGGTCATGGTCAACGGCAAGCGCCGCCATGGATCGTCCATCCTTCAGGTCATCGCCGGCCCGTTCCAGGGTTCGGCCGCGCCCAGCATCGACCTTATTCCGCCGGACGCCGTGTCGCGCATCGAAATCCTGCAGGATGGCGCCGCCGCCCAATATGGCACGGACGCGATTGCCGGCGTCATCAACCTGATCCTCAAGGACCAGACCGAAGGCGGCAGCTTCAAGGTCACTGGCGGCCAATATTATGACAGCGAGGGCGAGCTTTGGAGCGTCAGCGGCAATGCCGGCTTCAAGCTGGGCGAGGACGGCTTCTTCAACGTCACCGCCTTCCACCGCCGTCAGGACTATACCTCGACCGGCACCGGCCAGGTCCAGATCACCCGGCCCGACGGCACGCTGCAACCCAATGTCCCGGCGCAATGGTCCAACCTGTCGGGCGATGCGCTTTCCGGTATCAACGGCGGTCAGGCCAAGTCCGAACTCAGCCTGCTCTTCTACAATATGGGCTATGATTTCGGCGGCATCGAATTTTACAGCTTCGGCGACATTTCCCGCCGCATCGGCTATGCCAAGCAGGGCTATCGCCACCCGTCGCGCATCTGCCGCAATCCCGCCAATCCGGGGGGCAGCATCACCACCGCCGCTTATGATCCCGCGCTCTGCCTGGGCGATACCGGCATTGTCGGCATGGTGCCCCAGCAGAAGGTGGAGCAGGACGAATATAGCATCACCGGCGGCGTCCGGGGCGATGCGGCCGGCTGGAACTATGATTTCGGCGTGACCTATGGCTCGGACAAGAACCAGATATACACGATCGATTCGGCCAACCGATCACTTTATCTCAACACCGGCTTCACCCCGACCGACTTTTATGACGGCATGTTCAAGCTGACCCAGCTGACCACGACCCTCGACATCCGCAAGGAATTCGACGCCGGCCTGGCCGGGCCGCTGACCTTCGCCTTCGGTGGCGAATATCGCCGCGAGAAATACACGATCGGCGCGGGCGACGAAGGCTCCGTCTATCTCGAAGGCGGCCAGTCCTTCCCCGGCTACCAGCCCAGCGACGCCGGCACATTCGGCCGCCATGTGAAGGCGGTCTATGCCAATGTCATTCTGGAACCGGTGGACAATTGGACCGTCGACCTTGCCGGCCGCTACGAGGATTATAGCGACTTTGGCGACACCAGCATCGGCAAGGTGACGACCCGCTACGATTTCTCGGACGCCTTCGCGATCCGCGGCACGGCCAGCACCGGCTTCCGCGCGCCTACCTTGCAGGAAGGCAATTATTCGGCAACCAACGTCAGCCCGACCGGCGCCGTGCTGCAACTGCCACCATCCTCGACCGCCGCAACCCTGTTAGGCTTCAGCGCGCTCAAGCCCGAAAAGTCGACCAACTTCTCGGCCGGCATCGTGCTGCGTCCCATTCCCAAGCTCGCGATTACGCTGGACGGTTATTATATCAAGATCAAGGATCGCATCGCCGGCACCGCGCAGATCCGCGGCACCGTCAACGGCGTGATCCAGCCCGGCAATCCGGCGCTGGGCGTGCCAACCGGCCAGCAGGTGCTCGACGCCATCGCCGCCCGGGGCGTGGCCATCGACAATGTGCCCAATCTGGGCGTCGCGACCTTCACCAACGGCGTCGACACCCGCACGCTGGGCCTGGACTTCGCCGCGCGCTATCCGATCAGCCTGGACTTTGGCCGCCTCGACCTGTCGCTGACCGCCAACTACACCAAGACGAAGGTCACGAAGAACCGTATCCCGGGCCTCTTCAGCGCCCAGTCGGTCAGCTATCTGGAAGATGCCTCGCCCGATTATAAGATCGTGTGGAGCGGCCTGTTCACCAGCGGCAGGTTCAGCCTGAACGCGCGGGAAACCTTCTACGGTAGTTCCAGCATCCTGGTGTTCCCCGCGATCAGCGGCGCGCCCTCCTTTACCGGCGTGGTCAAGGCGACCGCGATCACCGATCTGGAGGCCAGCTATGCCTTCACCGACGCCGTGACTATCTCGCTGGGCGCGAACAACCTGTTCGACAAGCGTCCCGAAGTGCCCAAGCTGCTCGCCGGCTATACCATCGCGCCGGGCGTCTCGCCCTATGTGAACGGCACCACGACCTATAATTCGCCCTACGGCCATGGCGCCTATGGCAGCTCGGGCGGCTATTATTACGCCCGCATCGACTTCAAATTCTGATGGTCTGACACGCGGTCACGAAGGGAGGGCCGGTCCGGAAACGGGCCGGCCCTTTTACTTGAGAGGGGATTGGAAAGATTGCATGGATATGCGCCTGACCCAGGGGAGAGTGATTATGAAGCGTCTTCTTACCGCCGCAATGATGCTGGCGGCCGCCCCCGCCATGGCCCAGCCCGCCGCTGCCCCGCAGCCGCTTCCGACCAAGCCCCCTTTCTCGCCCTCTGTCCGCGTGGGCGATATCCTCTTTCTCTCCGGCCAGATCGGCCGGGTGCCTGAGGGGATGGACCGGCACGGGGAAGGGTTCGACGCGGCGGTGAAGAACGCCATGGATTCGATCGGCCGGATATTGAAGGACAATGGCCTCGACTTCGGCAACGTCGTCAAATGCACGGTGATGCTGGACGACATGGCCGACTGGCCACGCTTCAACACCGCCTATCTCCCCTATTTCGTAGGCAAGCGCCTCCCCGCCCGCAGCGCCTTCGGCGTGGACGGCCTAGCGCTGGGCGCTCCGCTGGAAGTGGAATGTATCGCAGCGTTCAAGTGAGGCGGCGTTGCGCTATCCATCGCCCGGCCTCTCGAACCCGCACTATCGCACGGCTACCAGCAGCTTGTCGATCTTGCGCCCGTCCATATCGACGATCTCGAAGCGCCAGCCCTGGTCTTCGGCATAGTCGCCCACTTCAGGCAGACGCTTGAGCAGCCACAGCGCATGGCCCGCGACCGTCGCATAGTCGCGGTCCTCGGACAGGTCGATCCCGATCCGATCCGCCAGCTGGTCGATCGGCATCTGGCCCGACACCAGCAGGCTGCCATCTTCGCGTTCGACCATGTCCGGCTCGTCGAAGGCGTCGCGGTCGGACGCGAAATGGCCGGCAATGGCCGACAGCAGGTCCGCCGGGGTCACGATCCCCTCGAAATGGCCATATTCGTCATGGACCATCACCATCGGCACGTCGGATCGGCGCAGCACTTCCAGCGCGTCCATCGCGTCGACCTGATCGGGCACGACCTCCGCCCGGCGCATCAGCGCTGCGAGCGCGAGCGGCTCGCCCCGGAACAAGGCCGTCATGATGTCACGCGCCTGGACGATGCCGATGATATCCTCAACCGACCCGCGCCCGACGGGCAGGCGGGTATGCGGCGTGTCGAGTAGCTTGGCGCGGATCGTCTCCTCATCCGCGCCGACGTCGATCCAGTCGACATCCATGCGCTGGGTCATCACCTCGCGCACCGGCCGGTCGGCCAGACGCACGACGCCGGAAATGATCGCCCGCTCGCTTTCCTCGATGACGCCCGACTTGCTTGCCTCCGCGACGATCAGGTGCAGTTCCTCGGCGGTGACATGATGTTCCGATTCGCGGGTCAGGCCCAGCAGCTTGAAGATCAGGCCGCTCGACGCATCCAGCACCCACACGATCGGCGCGGTCAGCTTCGCCAGCCACAGCATCGGCGTCGCCACCAGCACCGCGATCGGCTCGGGCTGGCGCAGCGCGAACTGCTTCGGCACCAATTCGCCGATAATCAGCGAGGCATAGGTGGTCAGGCCGATGACCAGCGCGAAGCCCAGATTTTCGGCAGTGTTGGGCGACAGGCCCAGTCCCTCCAGCCTCTCCCCCACCGGGCCGCCCAGGCTGGCGCCCGAATAGGCGCCCGAAATGATGCCGATCAGCGTGATGCCGATCTGGACCGTCGACAGGAACTTGCCGGGGTCGGCCGCCAGCGCCAGGGCGGTGCGCGCGCCTGTGCGCCCGGCTTTCTCCATCGCCTGGAGGCGCGGCTTGCGGGCGGACACGATGGCCAGCTCCGACATGGCGAAGACGCCGTTCAGGGCGACGAGCGCCAGAATGATGACGAGGTCTGCCCAGGGAAAGGGCGTCGGACTGGGAGGGGGGATCGGGGCCATGGCGGTCAGTGTCCCCCTATAGACGCTAATCTTTCAATTTCACAACATCGCCATCAGCAAGAGTTCAGTTCGCTTGTGGAACAAAGATTGCCGCTTGGTTATTGAGGGGCATCCGCCTCGATCGGCGAAAAGCAAGGGAACAGGACAAATGAGGATTTCTCACCGCATCATCGGCGCAGCGGGTCTAGCCGCGATGCTCGCCACCACCGCCTGCACGACCGATCCGCAGACGGGACAGCGCAGCATTTCCAAGGCGGCGATCGGCGGAATTGGCGGGGCGCTGGGCGGCTATCTGCTGGGCGATCTGGTCGGCGGCCGCAACGACCGCACCGAAAAGATACTGGGCGCGGGCATCGGCGCGGTCGCGGGCGCCGGCATCGGCGCCTATATGGACGCGCAGGAACGCAAGCTGCGGGAAGAAACCGCCGGCACCGGCGTCGACGTGATCCGCGACGGCGACAATCTGCTGCTGCGTATGCCTTCCGGCATCACCTTCGCCTATGACAAGGCCGACGTGCAGCCGCAGTTCCAGCCCACGCTGAACGACGTCGCATCGGTCCTGGCGCAATATCCCAAAACCTATATCGACGTGTATGGCCACACCGACAGCGACGGGTCCGACGCCTATAACCAGACGCTTTCCGAACGCCGCGCCCAGTCGGTCGCCAATTATCTGGTGACGAAGGGCGTCCAGTCGGCCCGCATCGGCACCCGCGGCTATGGCGAAAGCCAGCCGATCGCGTCAAATGCGACCGAGGAAGGCAAGGCCGCCAATCGCCGCGTCGAAATCAAGATCGCGCCAGTCACCGAAGCCGACGTGCGCGGTTGATCATCAGGCGCGGACGATCAACGCCCGCGTCAGCAAGTCCAGCGCCGCCCGCTCCCCCGCCGGATCGGGCGGCAACCGGCCATCCAGCGCCAGCGTCGCAAGGCCATGCACCAACCCCCAGCAAGCCAGTGTTCCCGCTTCGGCCCGATCGGGGGCCAGTTCGGCGACCCGCCCCGCCATCCGCGCATAGGCGCCCTGACATTGTTCGTGCGGCAATTCCTTGCCCGCCCCATCCGCGAACATCAGCCGGAACAGCGCCGGATGGCGGCGGGCGAAGGCGATATAGGCCAGCCCCTGCCCGGTGAGCGCCTCAACCGGATCAGGCGCCATGTCGGCGACCACCGCATCCGCCTCCAACAGCTTGAAGCCACGCAGGGCGACCGCCGCCATCAACGCCGCCTTGTCGGCGAAATGGCGATAGGGCGCCATCGCCGACACCTCCGCCGCCCGCGCCACCGCGCGCAGGCTGACCTCTCCCTCCCCCGCCTCTAGCAGGGCGAGGCCGCAATCCACTAGTCGATCATGCAGGGAGAGGCTTTGGGTCATAGTATGTTTACACTGTAATCAAGGTGCGGTATGTTTACAGCATAAACAACATGGAGTCGTTCGATGCAAGTCCGCCAGTCCGTTGACCTCGACGCCTATCCCGACCTGATCATGATCCTGCTCGGCTTTCGCGTATCGCGCCTGCGCGGCCTGCCTGCGCTGTTCCGCATCGGCAAAGGCCTGAGCATGATCGAACGCGATCCGCCCGAAGGGCTGCTGGCCCATGAGATGTTCCTCTTCGCGCTCAATCATGTCGGTATCCGCCAATATTGGCGCGATCTTGACAGCCTGGAGCGCTTCACCCGCTCCATGCCGCATTCCGGCTGGTGGCGCGATTTCGCCAAGGGCGATAATGGCGCGGGTTTCTGGCATGAAAGCTACGCCCGCAGCGGCGCGATGGAGGCGGTCTATATCGATATGCCGAACCCAATCGGCTTCGGCCGCTTCGCGCCATCGCTCGACCCGACCGGCCCCTTCCTCACCGCCCGCGCGCGGATGGCGCGCAAGGCGGCTTAAAAGCTCGCCTTGATCCCGTCGATCACGAACTGCGCCGCAAGCGCTGCCAGCAGCACGCCCAGCAGACGGGTGATGACCGCCTCGATCTTGCGTCCCAGCAGCGCCATCAGCGGCCCGGCCGCCAGCAGCGACCCCAGCATCAGCCCCAGCGTCAACACGACCGCGCCCAACACCACCGCGCGCTCCGCCAGGCCATTGGCGCGCGACATCAGCAGCATGACCGTGGCGATGGATCCCGGCCCGGCGATCATCGGCATCGCCATGGGGAAGACCGACACATCCTCGACATGCGGTTCTTCGGTGGTGATCTTGTTCGCCCGGTCTTCGCGCCGCTGGGTGCGCTTTTCGAAGACCATGTCCATCGCGATCATGAACAGCATGATGCCGCCCGCGATGCGAAAGCTGTCGAGCGCAATGCCCAGCACGCCCAGCAACTGCTTGCCCCACAGGGCGAAGACCAGCAGAATCGCCGCCGCGATGCCGACCGCGCGGATCGCCATCGCCCGGCGCTGCGCCTGGCTCGCGCCGGCGGTCAGGCTGGCATAGATGGGCGCGCAGCCCGGCGGGTCGATCACCACGAACAAGGTCACGAAGGCGGAAAGGAACAAGGCGATCATAATCCGGCCTTCACCCCATCGCCCCTCACCCTGTCGTCGATCACGGTTTCATATGCCTCGCCGGTCCACATCCTGACGGTGATGCGGCGGCTGTTGTCGGCGGCGACATCAACGCTCCAGACCAGACTTTCATCCGGCGGCGGCAGGACGTCACCCTTGCCCGGTTTGCCACCGGAAGGCGGCGGCGGTCTATCGGGGCGCGCTCCGCGCTTGCAGGTCGCGACCTTGCCGGTCAGGAACTCGGGCGCCTCACGCGCGGTGGCGAGCGTGTCGCCATGGTCGAGTATCCATTGCCAGCGCCCCTTCTTGTCGCGACGCCACAGGGTGGTGAAATAACCGACCGATCCGTCCGGCCGCTTCCAGTTGCCCGTGCTGGCGGCCAGATTGCCGTCGCAGGAGACATAGACGATCGCGGGCGACCATTGGACGGACGCAGGCGGGTCGGCCTGTTTCTTCAACCAGTCCTTCGCCAGTATCTTTTGCGGTACGAACATCACCGCATCATCTGCGGCGGTTTCGCGGAAGGCGGTCCATTGCCCCTTTTCCTGCGCCAGCCGGTTGAAGGCGATTTCCGCCGCGATCACGGAACTGGGATCGGGCTGAAAGCGCATGGGCGGTTTCGCGGCTATCCCGGCAGCGGGCAGCGCGACGACGCCCAATGTCAGCAGGGCAAGCCGCGTCCTCACAGACCCTCGGGCTTTGCCAGCCCGGCGCGGGCATGGGCGGCGACCAGCGTGTTGCGCAGCAGCACTGCAATGGTCATCGGCCCGACGCCGCCCGGTACGGGGGTGATGGCGCGGACATGGGCCAGCGCCTCGGCGGTGGCGACGTCGCCGACGATGCGGCTCTTGCCCTCTTCCTCGGTATCGACGACGCGGTTGATGCCGACATCGATCACGGTCGCGCCCGGCTTGATCCACTCGCCCTTGACCATCTCCGCCCGGCCCACCGCCGCGACGACGATGTCGGCGCGATGGACGACGCTGGCCAGATCATGGGTGCGGCTGTGCGCGATAGTGACGGTCGCGTTTTCCGCCAGCAGCAGCTGCGCCATCGGCTTGCCCACAATGTTGGAGCGGCCGACGACCACCGCCTCCATGCCGGACAGGTCGCCCAGCTCATCCTTCAGCAGCATGATGCAGCCCATCGGCGTGCAGGGCACCAGCGCTTCCTGCCCCGTCGCGAGCCGGCCGGCATTGACGACATGGAAACCGTCCACATCCTTGGCCGGATCGATCGCGCCAATCACCGCGGTTTCGTCGATATGCTTGGGCAGCGGCAGCTGGACCAGGATGCCGTCGACGCGATCGTCATGATTCAGCTCCTCGATCAGGTCGAGCAGATCATCCTCGCCGATGCTGTCGGGGCGCTTGAACTCGAAGCTCTCCATGCCGACCGCGACGGTCATCTTGCCCTTGGAGCGGACATAGACGCTGCTTGCCGGGTCTTCGCCCACCAGCACCACGGCCAGGCCAGGCTTGCGGCCCGCCTGCTCGACGAAGCCGGCGACGCCATCGGCCACCTTGTCGCGCAGTCCCGCCGCAAACGCCTTGCCGTCGATGATCTTGCCGATGGTCATGTCCGTTCTACCCAATGTTCGATGAGGGCGATCAGGCGCGCCGCTGCGTCGCCCACGCCGATGATCCGCAACCGCTTTAGCCGGTTGGTGTCGCCCGATTCCAGCAAAATCGCGCCTTTGGGCCAATCCAGCCGTTTCGACAGCAGCGCGATCAGCGCCGCATTGGCCTTGCCCTTTTCCGGCATGGCGCGGACGCGGGCGGACAGCCAGTGCGCCCCCTTCTCGTCGATCCAGCCGCCACCGACATCCTCCTTCGCCGATCCGGGGGTCAGCGCCGGACGCTGAGCAGCAGGTCGTCGCCAGCCGCATTCTAGACCGTCACACCAGTCCGAAGAGCGGCGGCAATATGGCCTGGCGGATGATGAGGATGGCGAGCAACACCACCATCGGCGACAGGTCGAGCGCGCCCAGGTCCGGCATCACCCGGCGGATCGGGTTGTAGATGGGCGCGGTCATCCGATCGAGCGCGACCATGACCGTGCGGACGAAATCATTGCCCATGTTGACCACGTTGAAGGCGATCAGCCAGCTCATGATCGCCTGGATGATGATGATCCACCACAGCACGTCCAGAAGGATGACGATGATCTGATAGAGGGCGTAGGACACAAGGGTCTCCGTTGGATGCTTGGAGGCTGCTCTAGCCGAGGCGGCACCCCCGCCACAAGCGTGCTGCGACGCAAAATCCACCAACGACAGGACAAATTCGTCCAGCACGCTATAGGAATGTCATGGACTTCCGAGACGCAACCCCCACCGACGCTCCTCTGATCGCCGCCATCCATGTGGCCAGCTGGCGCATCGCCTATGCCCATATCATGGACCCGGCCTATCTCGCCGGCGGGATCGAGGCCGATCGGCTGGCGACCTGGACCCAGCGACTGAAGGCGCCCCAGCCGGGCCAGCGGGTGATTATCGCCGAACGGGACGGAGAAGCGATCGGCTTCACCTGCGTCATCGGCGGGTCCGATCCGCGTTGGGGGACGCTGGTCGACAATCTTCACGCCCTGCCCGCCGCCAAGGGCAGCGGGATCGGCACGGGGTTGCTGGATCAGGCGGCACGCTGGGCGGTCGAGGGCTGGCCGGACGCGGGCCTGTTCCTGTGGTGCTACACCGATAATGTCGCGGCCCGCGGCTTCTATCGGGCGCGGGGCGGCGTGGAGGTCGAGGATTGGGACAAGCGCGGCCCGGACGGCCGGACCCTGCCGGAAAAGCGGATCGCGTGGAACAATCCGAGGGTTTTGGTCCGCTAAAAACCGCCGTTCGTTTCGAGCGTAGTCGAGAAACGGAAGCACAGTTCTATCCGCTTCTCGACTACGCTCGAAGCGAACGGTGTTGGATTGAGCCTACCCTTACTTCCGCACCAAGGTCCCCGCGCCGCGATCGGTGAAGATTTCGAGCAGCATGGCGTGCGGCACCCGGCCGTCGAGGATGACGGCCGCGTCAACCCCATTTTCGACCGCGCGGACGCAGGTTTCCAGCTTGGGGATCATGCCGCCGCTGATCGTGCCGTCGGCCTCCAACCCATGGATCGCTTGCGGGTCGAGGTCCGTCAGCAACTGGCCCTGCTTGTCCAGCACGCCCGCGACGTCGGTCAGCAGGAAGAAACGCGACGCCTTGAGTTCGGCCGCGATCGCCCCCGCCATGGTGTCGGCATTGACATTATAGGTATGGCCGTCGGTGCCGATGCCCACCGGCGCGACGACCGGGATGATGCCGTCCTGCGCCAGCGTGTCGAGAATCCGGCGGTCGACCGAGACGGGATCGCCGACGAAGCCCAGGTCGACATTGCGCTCGATCCCCGAATTGGGGTCCGCCTCGCGCTTGCCCAGCACCTTTTCGCACAGGATCAGGCCGCCATCCTTGCCCGAAATGCCGACCGCGCGGCCGCCCGCGCCGGCAATCCAGCCGACGATTTCCTTGTTGATGGAGCCGGCCAGCACCATTTCGGCGATCTTGGCGGTTTCGGCGTCGGTGACGCGCAGGCCACCAACGAACTGCGATTCGACGCCCAGCTTCTTGAGCATCGCGCCGATCTGCGGCCCACCGCCATGGACGACGACGACATTGATGCCGACCGCCTTCATCAGCACGACATCCTCGGCGAAGTCGCGCGCCGCCTCCGGATCGCCCATGGCGTGGCCGCCATATTTGACGACGAAGGTCTTGCCCGCATAACGCTGCATATAGGGCAGCGCTTCGACGAGGGTTTCAGCCTTGGCGAGAAGGGCCGGATCGGGGGCGTGCTTGCTGTTCATGCGCGCGCGCATACGGCCATATGCCCCCCGTCGCAAGTCAACGATCGAGCTTGCGCCCCAAAGACACGGCCAGCGAGATGAGCGGCGGTACCAGGATGATCGACAGGATCACCTTGGTGATCATCTGCCCGACCATCAGGTCCAGGATCGGTCGCTCCCCAAGGAAGGAGATGGTGATGAACAGCAACGTGTCGACGATCTGCGACACGACGCTGGCGATCATGCCGCGCAGCCAGACCAGCTTGCCCTCGCCCCGCGCCAGTTTCGAGAAAATGAAGACGTTCAGCGTCTGCGAGGTGCCGTAGGAAATGAGACCCGCCAGCATCATGCGCGATCCCTGCCCGACGACGATCGGAAAAGCCTCGACCGCCGGCGGATACATGCCCGGATCGTGCGGCAGGGCGATCACGATATGAATCAGCGCCGCCGACACCAGCAGCGGCACGAAGCCCAGCCGCACCAGCGCGGTCGCGACCTTCTGGCCATGAAGTTCGGACACGGCGCTGGACAGGATGACCAGCAGCAGGAAGGCGAAGATGCCCGCCTCCACCGCGAGCGGCCCCAGCGCCACCTGCTTCACCCCCAGCACGCCCGCCATGCAGACCATGCCGCCATAGAGGATGGAAAAGATGAAGAGAGAGCGGCTGATGGGCGCGGCGGTCGTGGTCATCGGCAGCCCTTACCGGCATTTGACGCGCGGGGGAAGATGGGGCCGTGATCGCTTACGCCTGCCCGCCCAGCAGTTGATATTTCACCCCCATCGCCTGGGCGAGGTTGCGCAGGCGGCGTTCGACGGCCTCGCCATAGAGATCGGCGTCCCCACCCCGCAAATGCAGGTCGATGCGATCGCCGATACGCTCCAGATGGGACACGGCGAGCGGCCCCTCCGCACCACCCGACAGGCGTTGCGCCAGACGGATCGCAAGCCCCCAGAGCGCAGCGCGACGCAGAGTTTCGGACGAGGCGATGCGATCCAGGCCGGTCGGCGCATTCAGCCCGCCGCCGAAATGCGTATGCAAAGCCTGTCCCAGCATCGCCCGTTCCGCCGCGGTGATGCCGACCCAGTTGCTGTGAAGCGCAATCTCCACACCGCGCTCGGCGCGGAAATCGGGATTGGCGCGCCAGCTCACATCGGCGAGCAGGCAGGCGGCCCGGCGGATGCGGCGCGCGGCGGCGTCATCGTCAGGAAAGAGCGGCGCGATCCAGCGATCGATGCGATCGCCATGGCCGCGAAAGCGCGCCTGCGCCTCCCCCTCCGCCTCTGCCGCGACCAGCAGTGGGTCATGCGTGCGAATATCCTGGGGCAGATCCTCGTAGAGCAGCCCCTCGCGCAGACCATAAGCGGACACGACCAGATGGCTGGATTTCAATTGCCGCACCACCACCGACAGCAAAGCGGCCGCATCGGGCAATGTGGGCACGCGCGATCCGGTCATGGCCGGCACCTGTTTCAACCGCACCCGGTCGACATGCGAAACGATGCGCGTCAGTTGCTCGGCGCGGGCGGCGTCCATCTCATATTGATGGACGACGGGCAGAGGGAAGTGGGTTAACTGCATGTCAAAGCGGGCAAGCGCGCGCCACGACCCGCCGACCATATAGAAGGGCAGGCCCGGCTCGGATTGCCAGCCCGCCTTGTCCAGCATCTTGGCGACGCAGCGTTCCAGTGCGCGCGGCCCCTTGGCGCGGATTTCAGGCAGGCGCAGGACGCCGAGCGGCAGCGAAATCGTCTGTTCCACCGCGCCCGTGCGCACCCGCGCCAATTCCAGGCTGCCGCCGCCCAGATCGCCGACGATGCCGTCGGCCTGCGGAATACCCGACAGCACGCCCATCGCCGCGCCGATCGCCTCCTGCGCGCCGGACAGCAGCTCGACGCTCAGGCCCATGTCCGTGGCACGCGCGATGAAGTCGGCGCCATTGGTGGCGTCGCGCACCGCGGCGGTCGCGACGCAGCGTATCTCCGTCACCTGCATCGCGCGACACAGATGCGCGAAGCGGCCGACGGCGCGCAGGCCGCGATCCATCGCTTCCGGCTCGATCGCGCCGGTCCTGGCCAGCGACGCGCCCAGCCCCGCCATCACTTTCTCGTTAAAGAGGATGAAGGGAATGCGGCGCGGCCCATCATAGACGACCAGACGCACGCTGTTGGAACCGATGTCGATGATGGCGGTGCGCGCATGGGCCGGTTCGGGCGATGTCGCCATCTGTTCGGCGACATCGCGGATACGGCTCAGCATCGAATTCATGGGCCTCAGGCCCTCCCGCGCAGACGCAGGGTCGGCACCGCTTCATTGTCGAGCGCCGCGCCGCGACCGGACAGCGACGGGTTGGTCATGAAATAGCGGTGCAGGTTGAACGGCTTCTCGCCCGGCTCCAGCCGCGTATAATGGCCATCACTGTCCAACGACCAGCTCTGTTCGGTGTCGATCAGATTGGCGACCATTACCTGATCGAGAATCTGGTCGTGGACGGTGGCGTTCTCGACCGGCGCCAGGAACTCCACCCGGCGGTCGAAGTTGCGCGGCATCCAGTCGGCCGAGCTGATATAGACCTTCGCGCCGTTATTGGGCAGCGTCTTGCCATTGCCGAAGACGGTGATGCGGCTATGCTCCAGAAAGCGGCCGACGACCGACTTCACGCGGATATTTTCCGACATGCCCGGCACGCCCGGCCGCAGGCAGCAGATACCGCGCACGATGAGGTCGATCTGAACCCCCGCATTGCTGGCGGCATAGAGTTTCTCGATGATCGCCGGGTCCACCAGGCTGTTCATCTTGGCCCAGATGGTCCCCGGCCGTCCGGCGCGGACATGCTCGATTTCCGCATCGATGCCAGCGCACAGCGTGTTGCGCAGGTCGCGCGGCGACATGACCAGCTTTTCCAGATGCTGGGGTTCGACATAGCCGGTGATATAGTTGAACAGCGCCGCGGCGTCGCGACTATAGGCGGGGTCCGCCGTAAAGAAGCTGAGGTCGGTATAGATGCGCGCCGTGACCGGATGATAATTGCCGGTGCCGAAATGGCAGTAGCTGCGAAACTGTTCGCCCTCGCGCCGGATCACCATCGACACCTTGGCGTGGGTCTTCCAGTCGATGAAGCCATAGACGACCTGCACGCCCGCCCGCTCCAGCGCATCGGCCCACATGAGGTTCTGCTCCTCGTCGAAACGCGCCTTGAGTTCCACCACGGCGGTCACGGACTTGCCCGCTTCCGCCGCGTCGATCAGCGCGCGGATGATCGCCGACTGCTTGCCCGCGCGATAGAGCGTCTGCTTGATCGCGACCACGTCCGGGTCGGATGCCGCCTGCTTCAGGAAGGAGATGACGACATCGAACGCCTCATAGGGATGATGGACGACAATGTCCTTGGCCCGGATCGCGGCGAAACAATCGCCGCCATATTCGCGGATGCGCTCAGGGAAGCGCGGGGCATAGGGTTCGAACTTCAGGTCGGGCCGGTCGGCGTCGACGATGCCGCTGAGGTCGCCGATGCCGATGAAGCCCTCCACCTCGACCACGCTCGCCTCATGGCCCTGGAGCATGTCCTGGAGCATTTCCTCGACCGGCTCGGGAATGCGCTCCTCTATCTCCATACGGATCACGCGGCCGCGACGCCGACGCTTGATGGCGCTGCGGAAATAGCGGACCAGATCCTCCGCCTCTTCCTCGATTTCGATGTCGCTGTCGCGAATGATGCGGAACACGCCGCTGTTGCGCACGCGATAGCCAGGGAAGAGATCGGCGGAGAAGCGGCGGATCACCGCCTCCAGCGCCATATAGCGCGCCGGTTCGCCCGGAATGCGCACGAAGCGGGCGAGCGAGGACGGGATCATCACCAGCTCGCGGATCGGCTGCTTGTCCGACAGCCGTTCGAGATCGAAGACGATCGACAGCCCCTGATTTGGGATGAAGGGGAAAGGATGCGCCGGGTCGAGCGCCTGCGGCGTCAGGATCGGGAAGATCTGGGTCAGGAAATGTTCGCGCAGCCACGCCCCACAGCCGGGGTCCATATCGGCGGAGGGGCCGATCACCTCTATCCCCACCTGCACCAATTCGCCGTGCAGCGCGCCCCACACCTTCTGCTGCGCGCGCATCAGCGTGGCGGTGGCATCGGTGATGGCCGCCAGCTGCTGCGCCGGGGTCAGCCCGTCGGCCGACCGCATGTCGACATCCTGCAATTGCTGGCCCTTGAGGCCGGCGACGCGGACCGAGAAGAATTCATCAAGATTCGCGCCCGAGATCGACAGGAAGCGCAGCCGCTCCAGCAACGGATGGGCGCGGTTCATCGCTTCTTCCAGCACCCGCTGGTTGAAGGCGAGCCAGGAGAGTTCGCGATTGAAATAGCGTTCGCCGGTGGGCGACAGGTTGGCGATGGGGTCGGCTTCGGCCACGGATTACTCAGCGCTGGTCGGTGGAAGGATCGGGCGAAACTATAGGCAAAAAGCCCGCTGCTTGCAGAGTCTCTTTCGCCATTGCGACCGAAATCTTACGACCGGATGACAGCGCGGCCATATCGAGCAGCCGTGTCACTTCCGATATGGCGCCATAGCGATGCTCGACCCGGCGCAGCAGCCAGTCGGGCAGGTCGGACGCGTAATTGGCACCGGCCAGGTCGAACGCCCGGCAGATGAGCGCGCGCGCCAGCGCCTCGTCCGGTTCCTCGATCGCGACATGGGGCGCGGCGGCCAGCCGCGATCGCAGGTCGGGCAGCGCCACGGTCCAGCTGGCGGGCGGCGCATGGCCGATCATCAGCAAGGGGCGGCGCTCGGTCTGCGCCTCGTTCCAGGCATGGAACAGGCGATGTTCGTCCTCGCCCTGCGCCTCATCGATGATCTCACCCCCGCTCATCCGCGCGAAATGGCTGGCCAGCGTTGTGCGCCCCGACAGCGGGGGGCCGGTGAGCACACTGACCGACAAGGGCCACTCGCGCCAGCGCTCCAGATGGGCGACGGCAAGGCGGTTGGCGTCGCTGACCAGGAAATCCCCTGCGTCCGCGCCGCCCTGACCGCTACCATGCCATTCGAAAGGCAGGCTGATCTGGCTCATTGCGGCGCCGGGGCCGCCTGCCGCCGCGTGATCCGCAAGGTGTTGCCGCTGGCGGCGACCGTGTAGCCGCGCGCCTGCAACCCGGCACGCAGCGCGTCGATCGGGCCGTCGAAGCTCACCTGCATCACCGACGTGCCGCCCAGCGCCAGGCTGCTGGTCGCCGCCGAGCGGACGCCGGGGATGCCGCGCACCGTCGATTCGCCCGCACCCACCGAGCCGACGTCCGGCGTGTCGAACTGGATCGAGACGCTGATCGCGTTCGCCGCCGCCGTGGTCGGCAGGTCGATCGCCTCGATCGGCGCTTCGGTCGCATTCTCGATCGCCAGCGCATCGGGATCGACCGGTTCCTCGATGATCAGCGAGGGGTCGGGCCGCAGGCGGCCGTCATTAAGCGCTCGGATATAGAGTTCGTCGATCCGGCGCGCGCCCTCGTCCATCATCCGCGCGATGCCGCTGTCGTTGGACGCGCGCAGGGAAAAGCTGCCGATCAGGCTGTTGTCGGGACCGTAGCGCGCGGTGAAGATGCCCGTGACCGGACCGCCGGGATAGGCGCGATCGAGGCGCGCGATCGGGATCACGACATCCGCCGCGCCATATTGGTCGAGCAGCACGCGCCACCACAGCCGCCCGCGCCGCCCGATCTGGCCCGCGTTCAGCAGGATCGGGTCGGCGATCGATCCGGCGACCCGGACATAGTCGATCGCGCTGTCGCCGGTGCGGTAACGCGCCCAGGCCTTCTGCCATTCATTGGTCCGTTCATAGGATACGGCCGATCCGCCGTCCCACAGGACCGGGATCACCAGCAGCGGGGGCGAGCGCATGACGTTGCCCGACACGCCCAGCAACTGCCCGGTGCGCGCGCGGTCGAACAACACGCCCAGCGTCGCGACATAGCGATTGGGGCCGGCCTGCTCATAATCGATCTCGATGCCGGAGATCATGCCCTCCAGCTGCGAATCGGACAATGCCGGTGCGCCGCCCCCGCCATGGGTGCGGGTCCACAGCATCCGCCACGCCTGCCGCTGCGCCATGCGCCAGCCGGCATAGCGGGCGCTGTCGGCATCCTTGGCATAGACGTCGACCTTGACCCCACGCACTTCGAAGTCGCCGCCGCTGGCGATCGGCGGCACGCCGCGTTCGCCTTCCATCTGCGCGAACAGCGCGGCCGCGAGCAGCCCAAGGCCGACAGCCAGCAGGATCTGGACGGGTCGCGAGAGCAGGCGCAATGCGGCGCCGGGCTGGAACGGGCGGGAAAGGGTCTGGCTCACACTCACGCGCGCCCTTTTGGCGAACATTGCCCGCCGTGCCAAGCGCGAACGCACGATTAGCAACCTTCAACCTGAACCCTACCTCCGGAATGGAGGCGGAATGTCAGCATCCCGGCCGCCACATCCAAACTTCCGTTTTCCGCCCCTTTGCTCTAGGGGCGCAGATCATGAGCGACAACGAATCCTACAGCTACGCCAAGGCCGGCGTCGACATCGCCGCGGGCAACGCCCTTGTCCGGGCCATCGCCCCGCTGGCCAAGGCCACCCGCCGCCCCGGCGCCGACGCCGAACTGGGCGGCTTCGGCGGCTTTTTCGACCTCAAGGCCGCGGGCTATGACGATCCGCTGCTGGTCGCGGCCAATGACGGCGTGGGCACCAAGCTGAAACTCGCGATCGACCATGATCGCCATGACGGCGTCGGCATCGACCTCGTCGCCATGTGCGCCAACGACCTGATCGTGCAGGGGGCCGAGCCGCTTTTCTTCCTCGACTATTATGCCACCGGCAAGCTGGAAAGCGGCGTCGCGGAGCGCGTCATCGCCGGGATCGCCCAGGGCTGCCGCATCGCCGGCTGCGCCCTGATCGGCGGCGAAACCGCCGAAATGCCGGGCATGTATGCCGATGGCGACTATGACCTGGCCGGCTTCTGCGTCGGCGCGGTCGAACGCTCCAAGGCACTGACCGGCAACAGGGTGAAGGCCGGCGACGTGCTGATTGGCCTTGCGTCCTCGGGTGTCCATTCGAACGGCTTCTCGCTGGTCCGCCGCCTTGCCGCCGACAAGGGCTGGAGGCTCGACCGCCCGGCGCTCTTCGACAATGAAGTGCTGCTGATCGACGCGCTGATGGCGCCGACCCGCATCTATGTGAAGAGCCTGCTGCCGCTGGTGCGCGCCGGCATGGTCAATGCGCTGGCCCACATCACCGGCGGCGGCCTGCTGGAAAATATCCCGCGCGTCCTGCCCGATGGCGCCCATGCCATGGTCGACGCCGGCACCTGGGACCAGCCGCGCCTGATGGCCTTCCTCCAGGCGCAGGGTCATATCGAGCCGGAGGAGATGGCGCGCACCTTCAACTGCGGCGTCGGCATGGTGCTGGCCGTGGACGAGGCCCATGTCGCCGCCGTCACCAAGTCGCTGGAGGATGCGGGCGAAACCGTCTTCCGCATCGGCGCGGTGGAAGAAGGCGACAAGGGCTGCACCGTCAGGGGCAGCGCCGGGACCTGGAGCGCGAAGGCCGACTGGTCGGCCACGCATCTGGGGTAAGCACAACCAATCCCCCTCCCGCTTGCGGGAGGGGTTAGGGGAGGGCATGTCCGAGGAGCGGCCTAACAGCCCCTCCCCCGACCCCTCCCGCAAGTGGGAGGGGAGTTCTCCATGCAAAAGGCAAAAGTCGGCGTCCTGATTTCCGGGCGCGGGTCGAACATGGCGGCTTTGCTCTACGCGGCGAAGGCTGAAGGCTGCCCCTATGAGATCGTGCTGGTCGCCGCCAACGATCCTGACGCCCCCGGCCTGGCGCTCGCCGCCGCCGAAGGGATTGCGACCTTCGGCCAAAGTCACAAGGGCATGAAGCGCGCCGCGTTCGACAGGATCATCGACGCGCAATTGCGCAAGGCCGGCGCCCAATATGTCGCGCTCGCCGGCTATATGCGCCTGCTCTCGCCGGAGTTCGTCGGGGCATGGGACAACCGGATGCTCAACATCCACCCCAGCCTGCTGCCCAAATATAAAGGCCTCGACACCCACAGCCGAGCGATCGACGCGGGCGATGCCCAGGCGGGCTGCTCGGTCCATATCGTCACCGCCGAACTGGACGACGGCCCGGTCCTCGCCCAGACCCCGGTGGCGATCCTGCCCGGCGACACCCCCGACAGCCTCGCCGCCCGCATCCTGATCGCCGAGCATCAGCTCTATTCGCGCACCCTCGCCGACTTCGTCACGCGCGAACGCCAGCCCGACTGGCTGCTCAACAAGGTGCGCGAAGCCGCGCTCGCCCTGCCGCAGGCGGACGAGATTCTCTCCCACGGTATGCCCTGCTTCGGCATCGTCAAGGGCAAGAAATTCGCCTATTTCACCCGCGACCATCATGGCGACGGCATCATCGCCGTCCTCGTCAAGACCACCGCGCCGGAGGAACAGGCGACCCTGATCGAGGCCGACCCCGACCGCTATTATCGCCCGGCCTATTTCGGCAATGACTGGGTCGGCATTCGCCTTGACCTGGGCGACACCGACTGGGACCATGTGGCGGAACGGCTGCACGCCAGCTGGCGCCAGATCGCGCCCAGAAAGCTGCTGGGCCTGATGGACATCGCCGACCAGTTTTAGAGTGATTTCGAAGCAGATGGAATCTGCTGCTGGCTCGGAGCCGAAGGCCGGCGTAGCTAGAGTATGATGACTTCACATTGATCCACCCCGTCATTGCGAGCGCAGCGAAGCAATCCACTGGATCTCCGATGGATTGCTTCGCTGCGCTCGCAATGACGATTCAAGAAAATGTCATCCCGCTCTAAAGGCGGCGCCTCTGTCGTCAGAAATCCAGTTCCGCGCGCCAGCCGACCACGTCCACGCCATAGTCGTTCCTGCCCCCGGCCAGGATCGCCGCGTCCGTATAGTCGAGATGCGCATAGTTGATGTTGAAGCGCAGAAATTCGACCGGCGTCCAGACGAGCGCGGCGATGATGCCGTTCTGCGTGCCGCCGATGATATCCTTGTCGTTGAGGCTGAGATAGTCATAGCGCAAGGTTGCCTGCAACGCGCCCCAGCCGCCCCCGCCGACCGGACGGTCGGGCTTCACGATGCCGAAAATGCCGTTCTTGTAGCCGCGGCTTTCGCCGGTCAGCACATAGCCGACCTCGCCATAGCCGCCGAAGAAGGTCGGATCGGCCAGACCCGGCCGCGACACGCGCAGCCAGTGCGCCTCGCCCGCCCACCAGAGGGAGCCGCGCTGCCCCGCCAACTCCAGTCCATAATGGCTTTCGCCGTCGGCCGGGATATTGGGTGTCGCCAGGAAACGGCTGTTGGCGGTGTGGAGATAGGCGCGCTGGCGGTAACGCTGCGGATTTTCGCTCAGCCGCTGGAAATCGCGCCAATGACCCGACAGGCCGAAATGTAGCTGGGTCTTGCCGAGCTTGGGCGCCAGCACGAGGCGGCCGTCGACGCCATAGCTGTTATTCTCGTCCCCGCCATCGGCGCCGTCCGAATCATTGGTCAGCGAATCGGCGCTGTCGGAGAAGACGCCCGCCTGCACCAGCAGGATGCCGGACCGATATTGTGCCGAGAGGCCCAGCCGCCGCTCGAAACCGAAAGCGTCTGTGAAGGCCGCGCGCTCCATCACCGCGCCGCCGGTGTCGCTGATCAGTTCGTCCAGCGACTGGAAGCCATTGTGATTGCCCAACGTAACCAGCCACGGCCCCTTCTCATAGGTGATGAAGGTGTCGACCAGATCGACGCTGTTATCCGACAGTTCCAATTCCAGCTTGTAGCCAAAGCCGCCGCCCAACTGGCCCTCTCCCCCCAAGCGCAGGCGACGCAGTTCGTTGGAATAGCCCTTGGCCCGGTCGTTCACGCTGTCGGGAGTCATCAGCAGGCCGGCATCATATTGAATGCGGCCCTTGACGTGGAAGCTGGCCGCCCCTTTCGTGAAGACCGGGCCACCTTTCCAGCTCACGACGGTATCGCCTGCAGGCTTGACCTGCGCGACCTGAGCCGGCGTGCCGGATGCAGGCGGCGGTGGCGCGGTTCCGCTCTGGGAGGCCGGCGATGCACTGTTCAGCCGCGCTTCCAGCCGATCGACCTGTGCCTTGAGCGCCGCGACCTGTGCGCGCAGGGCATCGGCCTCGGCTGCGCTCATGGCCTGGGCGGCCGCGGGCAGGGGCACCAGCGCCAGCGCCAGCGCGGCGCCGGCGTCCAGTCGAAATCGGAGGGTCATCAGCATTTTTTTCATTTCGGCGACGCAAATATGAACTTTATGTTACATAACAGAGTATTTTGAATGTAAGTTTTATGACATACTCCAGCGACTGATCCCCGGTTGGCGACGCAGCGATGACGGGCTAATCCTGTCGGCGACATGGGCGGCATATCTTTCTTCTTGCGTCGCGGCCGACGCGCCCTGCTGATCGGCGGCATCTTCCTCGGCGCGTCGCTGTCCGGCTGCTCCAGCGAAGGGAGCGGCCCGGTGGTCGTGAGCGTCGTCGGCGACCGCGATGATTTCGCGAAACCCCTGCTCAATCTGCCCGATCCCGCCGCCAAGCTGATGCTGGAAAGCACGGCGCAGGGGCTGGTCGCGTTCGACGGCGGCGGCGACATCGTGCCGGCCCTGGCCCAGCGGTGGATCGTCGAGGATGACGGGCGCAGCTATATCTTCCGCCTGCGCCGCGCCTTCTGGGCCGATGGCAGCCGCCTCACCGCGCCCGATGTCGCCCGCCTCCTGATGGCGCGGATCGTCTCGCTGCGGCGATTCGACCCGGACGGGCCGCTCGACGCGGTGCAGACGGTCGTCCCCATGACCGGCGAGGTGATCGAGATCAAGCTGGCCGCCGCGCGCCCCTTCATGCTCCAGATGCTGGCCCAGCCGCAGATGGGCGTGCTGTCGCGGGAGGGCGGCACCGGCCCCTATCGCCGCGCCCAATATGGCAAGGCGCTGTTGCTGACCCCGATCGACCGGTCGAGCGGCGACGATGAATCGGCCGAAGGCCCGGTCCCGCCATCGCAACTGCGGATCGTGCGCAGCGAGCGCGCAGCGCTCGCCATCATCCGCTTCCGCCGGGGGCAGGCGGCGCTGATGCTGGGCGGGCGCTTCGCCGACCTGCCGCTGCTCGTTCCCGCCGGGGTCGATCGGGGCGCTGTGCGAGTCGATCCGGTGCAGGGGCTGATGGGCCTGACAGTGGTGGGCGACAGCAAGCTGCTGGGCGACGACAATGTGCGCGCCGCGATCAACATGGCGATCGACCGCAGCCAGTTGCCGGCCCTGTTTCCGCTAGGCGGATGGGCGACGACCGAGCAGATCGTCCCCTCGCAACTCGACCTAGGCCGCAACCCCACGCTACCCGCCTGGAGCAACATGGCGATGGACGAACGGCGCGGTCAGGCCAGCGCCACCATCACCCGCTGGAGATCGGACAATGGCGCGCCGCCGCCGCTGCGCATCGCTCTGCCCGACGGACCCGGCGCGACCCTGCTCTTCGCCATGCTGCGGCGCGACCTTGCGGCCGTCGGCCTCGATGCCCGTCGCGTCGATATGCGCGCGGATGCGGATCTGCGGCTGATCGACGAAGTGGCACCCTATGACAGCGCGCTCTGGTATCTGGGCCGGGTCGGCTGCGCACGCAAGGTGCATTGCAGCGATGCTGCAGACATCCAGCTCCAGGCCGCGAGCCTCGCCAGCTCGACAGAGGAACGGACGGCCCGCATCGCCCAGGCCGAAGCGCTGATGCAGGCGCATAATGGCTATATCGCGCTGGGCGCGCCGGTGCGCTGGGCGCTGGTGTCGAAACGGCTGACCGGCTTCCTGCCTTCGCCCCGCGCGCGCCACCCATTGAACCATCTCTTCCGCCGCCCCAATTAAGGTGGAAGGAGACAGTTGATGGCGCTTTCGCAGGACCAGTTTGATCGCATCGTGCGGGACATGCCCGGCTTCGGCCGCGACCCCACCTCGGTCCGGCGCCGGGTCGAGGCGATGGAGGCAGTGCTGGAGGGATTGTTCGTTATCCCCGGCACCAATCGCCGCGTCGGCGTCGACAGCCTGATCGGCCTGGTCCCGGTGGTCGGCGACATCGCCACCGCCGCGATGGGCGCCTGGATCGTGTGGGAAGCCCGGAATCTGGGTATGTCCAAATGGCAGATCGCGCGCATGGCCACCAATGTCGGCGTCGACACGCTGGTCGGCGCCATCCCCTTTGCCGGCGATATCTTCGACTTTCTCTACAAGTCGAACACGAAGAACCTGCGGATCATCCGCAAGCATCTCGACCGCCACCATCCCTCGACAGTGACGATCGACGGCTGATCAGGGGGGCGTGCCTTCAGTGGGCGGCTGGGCATTGGGATCAAGGTTGAGGAACAGGCCCGGCTCGCGCTGGGGCGTGGGCGTCGATGCGGGGCGGCGCGGATTGGCGATGCGCGGCCCCGGCTCGATCCGTAGATAGGCGCTGTCGGGCGCCCCGCCCTGATGCGCCGGGCACCGGGTGAATTCCAGCGCCCGGTCCATGCACAGCCACACTTCGCTCAGCCAGTTGCCGCGCGTGGTGGTGACGCGCAGCATATCCGCCTTCAGCCCCTTGTTGGCGCGCGCGAAAGCATCGGCGAACTGGCCGACCGTCAACGTCCTGCGCCGCGCCAGCGCCCCCATGTCGGGGTAGCGCAGCGACTGGTAGAAGGCGCGCGACAGGTTGAAATAGAGTTCCGGCTTCGTCGTCATGCAGGTGCCATGTTTGGCCCATTCATGCTGGATCAGTTGGGGCGACGGCGTGGTGCAGAGATTCTGCCGAATCACCGCGCGCGGGACGAGATCGGCCGGGCGGCAATATTGCGGCCATTCCTTGCCATAGCCATCGGGCCACAGGCCATGCAAAGTAAAACCGAACTTGCCCGCCCTGCCCCCGCACTGGAGGCTGCCCCGATCCCGCACGGTCGAACAATATTGCGGCGACCAGCTGATCGCCAGCGTATAGCTGCCGATCGGCAGGACGCGCCTTGGCTCCTTGGCGGTCGGTCCTTCGGCCTGCGGCCGGGCGATCTGCGCGGGCATGTGGCACTGCGCCGACTGGGCGAGCGCCCCGCCGGGCGCGGCGATCAGGGCGAGGACGAAGGCTGGGACGATAAGCGGCTTAGGCATAAGCGAAATCCAGTCCGATATCGGCGGCGGGAGCGGATTGGGTGAGGCGGCCGACGCTGATATAGGTGACGCCGGTTTCGGCCTTGGCGCGGATCGTGTCGAGCGTGACGCCGCCCGACGCCTCGGTCGGCACACGGCCGTCGACCAGAGTGACCGCGCCGCGCAGCGTGGGCGCGTCCATATTGTCAAGCAGCAGATGCGTCGCGCCCGCCGCCAGCGCCGGTTCGATCTGATCGACCCGATCGACCTCGACAATGATGCGCTCCACGCCTGCCGCCACGGCCCGACGCACGGCTTCTTCGACCGATCCGGCGACGGCGACATGATTGTCCTTGATCATCGCCGCGTCCCACAGGCCCATGCGATGGTTGGTCGCGCCGCCCATGCGCGTCGCATATTTCTCCAGCAGGCGCAGCCCCGGAATGGTCTTGCGCGTGTCGAGCAAGGTCGCGCCGGTGCCGAGGATCGCATCGACATAGGCGCGGGTCATGGTGGCGATGCCGGTCAGATGCTGGACGGTGTTGAGCGCCGAGCGCTCCGCCGTCAGCATCGCCCGCGCCCTGCCCCTGATGCGCATCAGGTCGGTGCCCGCCGCGACGCGATCGCCATCCCGGTGCAGCAGTTCGATCTCCACATCCGGGTCGAGCGCCCGAAAGAAGGCGACGGCAATCGGCAGGCCGGCCAGCGTCACCGCGTCCCGGCTGTCCATCACCCCGTCGAAAACCGCGTCGGCGGGGATCACCGCCTCGCTGGTGACGTCGCGCCCGTCGGGGCCAAGATCTTCGGCGAGGGTGGCGGCCACGAAGGCGTCGAGGTCGAAGCCGGGCAGCGAAATTGTCTGAGAATCACGGGTCATCGCCATGCGATGTGGCACAGTCGCGGGACTGTTGACACCCCTTCCAACATTATATAGCTAAATGTCTATATAGATGGAGAGCGATATTTGACCGCGGAGCAACTGGACCGGATTTTCAGCGCGCTTGCCGATCCCACGCGCCGGGCCATCCTTTCGCGCCTGGCGCAGGGTGAGACGACGGTGAACGCGCTGGTCGAACCGTCCGGTCTCAGCCAGCCGACCGTGTCGAAACATCTCAAGATATTGGAGCAGGCGGGCCTCGTGTCGCGCGGGCGCGCAGCGCAGACCCGCCCGGTCCGGCTGGAGGCCGTGCCGCTCGCCGCCGCCGCCCGGTGGATCGATCATTACAAGGCCTTCTGGACCGCCAGCTATGATCAACTCGATGACTATCTACAGGATCTGAAAGGAGAGGACGCATGAGCGACGAATCCGAAACTGCCCGTGCCATCACCATCACCCGCCTGATCGACGCCCCCGCGCATCTGGTCTTCGCCGCCCATGCCGATCCGGTGCATGTGAAGCGCTGGTTCGGCCCGGTCGGTTGGCCGCTCAGCAAATGCGAGATGGATTTCCGCGTCGGCGGGCGCTTCCGCTTCCAGATGACCAGCGACGCGGGCGAGCCGGGGCCACCTTTTGGCGGCACCTATCTGGAAATCGTCCCGAACGCGCGCATCCGTTACGACAACAGCTTTGAAGCGCCCGGATCGCCGGTGATGGTGACGACGCTCAGTTTCGAGGAGGATGCGGAAGGCCGCACCCTGCTGACCCACCACACCGTCTTCGAAAGCCAGGCGGTGCGGGACGAATATCGCGGCCTTGGCTTTACGGAAGGCACCGGCTCCAGCCTCGACCTGCTGGCCGACGAGGTGCGCGAGATGGTGGCGGAAATGGGCGGGGGGTGAGCGCTCCCCGAATCATATGAAGACAGGAGCGTTCAACAAAAAGCCGTTCGGGCTGAGCCTGTCGAAGCCTTGCTCTTCTTTTCAAGAAAGAAGAGCCCCCTTCGACTGCCTGCCAAGGCAGGCGCTCAGGACAGGCTTCGACGAGCTCAGGGCGAACGGAGATAAGATGCTTCCGCCTCAGCGCGCGCCCACGTCCCCCTGCCCCACTGTGCCGCTCGCCATTTCAAGCATCTTGTCGAGGCTCTTCTTCGCGGCGATGCGCAGCGTTTCGTCCATCTCGATGCGCGGCTGCAGGTCGCGCAGGGCGAGATACAGCTTCTCCATCGTGTTGAGCGCCATATAGGGGCAGATGTTGCAGTTGCAGTTGCCGTCCGCGCCGGGCGCGCCGATAAAATGCTTCTCCGGCACCGCCTTTTCCATCTGGTGGATGATGTGCGGTTCGGTCGCGACGATCAGCGTGTCGCCGGGCATGGTCTTGGCGAAATCGAGGATGCCGCTGGTCGACCCGACATAGTCGGCATGGTCGACGATATAGGGCGGACATTCTGGATGCGCGGCGACCGGGGCGTCAGGGTGCTGGGCCTTGAGCTTCAGCAATTCGGTTTCGCTGAACGCCTCATGCACGATGCACACGCCCGGCCACAGCAGCATGTCGCGGCCCAGCTTGCGCTTCAGATAGCCGCCCAGATGCTTGTCGGGGCCGAAGATGATTTTCTGCTCCTTGGGAATCTGCGCCAGGATTTTTTCCGCCGACGAAGATGTCACGATGATGTCGCTGAGCGCCTTCACCTCCGCCGAGCAGTTGATGTAGCTCAAGGCGATATGATCGGGATGCGCCTCGCGAAACGCCTTGAACTGGGCGGGCGGGCAGGAATCTTCCAGAGAGCAGCCTGCGTCCATGTCCGGCAGCACGACGATCTTTTCGGGCGACAGGATCTTCGCGGTTTCCGCCATGAAGCGCACCCCGCAAAAGGCGATGACATCCGCGTCCGTCTCCGCCGCCTTGCGCGACAGTTCGAGCGAGTCGCCGACAAAGTCGGACAAATCCTGAATTTCGGGCGACTGATAATAATGGCCCAGGATGACGGCGTTGCGCTCCTTGCGCAGGCGATCGATTTCCGCTCGCAGGTCCGTGCCCTGCGGAATACCGGTGAATGCGTTCATACCCTGTAACTCCTCGGTCCCATATCTGGCCCTTTGCGCGCGCCCTAGCGCTGCTGCCGCTTGTTGGCCAGTACCTCGTTGATGGGCGTGGTGACGTCCCATCGGTCGCGTCTGTCGTCCTTGCGTTCCGGCGGGAAGGTGACGAGCACGCGCACGTCGCCATAGCCCATCGCGCCCAGCGGCGCGGCCATGATCTTTCCGATAGCCGCGCGGCCATATTCGCGCGCCTGCGCCATGCGCTCGGGCGACCGGGCCGACGTTTCGGCCCGCGCCTGCGCATGGACCGAGGTGCGGCGGCTCAGTTCCTCGCCCGCCTCGCGCGTCACGAACAGGCCGCTGGTGCGAACCAGCGTCCGGCGCGCCTCGTCCAGATTGGGCTTGCCCGGCTTCACGTCCGGCGCGTTGACGATCAGCGTCCGGCTTTTTTCGTCCCACTCCAGATCGCGCGCGGTCAGCCCGCCCAGATCGATATAATAGTCGACCGAATAAGGCATCTTCACCACCTGATCGGACTTGAGCCAGCCAAAGCCGCGCACATCGCGCGCCGTGCTCTGGATCGTGCCGTTCAGTTGCGAGACGCGCAGGCTGGCCGATCCTGCGATCTTCTCCGCGATGATCTTCGTCACCGCCGACCCGTCATCCTCGACCGTCACGACATAGTCGCGATTATAGCGCTGCCAGCCGACCAGCATCGCCGCGCCGACCGCGAGGATCAGCAGCGCCAGCAGGACCGGCCCGCCATAGCGCCTCAACGCATCTGCCATCGCCCGTCCCCGGTCGGCGCGGCCAGGCCGCGGCCATCCAGATCGATGAGATGCGCCAGAACGGATCGGCCCGCCGCCGCATAGAGGCGCGGATCGACGCCCTTATACATCTCGGCAACCATGTCGGGAATCGCGCTCTGGCCGTTGCGCTCGAGGAAACGCAATATCTGCCCCTCGCGCTGTTTGCGATGGCCCATCATGCCGCGCACCAGCCGCTGCGGATTGTCGACCGGATCGCCATGCGCCGGATAATAGACGCTGTCGTCGCGATCGAGCAGACGCTGCATGGACCGCATATAGGCGGTCATGTCGCCGTCGGGCGGCGAGATCACGCTGGTCGACCAGCCCATCACATGATCGCCGGTGAACAGCGCCCTTTCCTCCAACAAGGCGAAGCAGAGATGATTCGACGTATGGCCGGGCGTCGCGACGGCCTCCAGCGTCCAGTCCGGTCCCTTCACCTGCTCGCCATCGGCCAGAATGCGATCGGGGCGATAATCGGCATCGAAGGCGGCGTCGGCGCGCGGGCCGTCATCGTCCAGCGTCAGTGGCGCGCAACCGACGACCGGCGCGCCGGTCGCTTGCGCCAGTGGGCGCGCGGCGGGACTATGATCGCGATGGGTATGGGTGCACAGGATGGCGAGCACCGGCCGCCCGGCGATCGCGGCGTCCAGCGCGGCGAGATGCTCGGCATCGTCCGGGCCGGGATCGATGACGGCGACAGCCTCGGCGCCCACCACATAGGTCTGCGTGCCTGTGTAGGTGAAGGGCGACGGATTGGGCGCCAGCACGCGAGCCACCTGAGGGCTGAGCGGCATCAGGATTCCGGTCGGCAGCGCGGCCGGATCGAAAGGGGTAGCCATGCTCCCCATGTGCCCATTTCGGCGTAGATTTCAAGGGCCGGCCACGATCACCTGTCCTATCCTTCCCGGCTCTGATAGGCTCCTTCCATGTCTATTGCGCAGCCTCGTCCGACCGCGCCGCTCCCCGAACGCTGGCGCGAGCATCTTGCTCTCGATCGGCGGCGGTCGGCGCATACGGTGCGGGCCTATGTCGCGACGGCGGAGCGGCTGCTCGCCTTTCTGGAGGCGCATCGCGGCGGACCCGTCGGCGCCACGATCCTGGCGCAGCTTGAGCAGGCCGATTTGCGCGCCTTCCTCACCAGCCGACGGATGGACGGGATCGGCAATCTGTCGGCGGCACGCGAATTGTCGGCGGTGCGCGGCTTCCTGAAGTTCGTCGGCGGCGACGAGGCGCGGGTGCCGCAGCTCAAGGGACCACGGGTGAAGCGCGGCCTGCCCCGCCCCGTCTCCCCCGACGAAGCGGTGGCGCTGGCCGAGGATATCGCCGAAACCGCGCGTGAGGGCTGGATCGGCGCGCGCGACTGGGCGGTGCTGCTGCTGCTCTATGGCGCGGGCCTGCGCATCGGCGAGGCGATGGGGCTGAAGGGCGACATCCTGCCGCTCGGCGAAACGCTGCGCGTCACCGGCAAACGCGGCAAGACGCGCATCGTCCCTCTACTGCCGCAGGTCCGGCAAGCGATCGGAACCTATGTCGACCAGTGCCCCTATCCACCGGCGCGCGACGAGCCTTTGTTCCGCGGCGCGCGCGGCGGACCGCTGTCCTCCGCCCTCATCCGCCGCGCGGTGCAGGGCGCGCGCGGGCGGCTGGGCCTGTCGGAGCGGACGACGCCGCACGCGCTGCGCCACAGTTTCGCGACACATTTGCTGGGGCGCGGCGCGGACCTGCGATCGCTCCAGGAACTGCTGGGCCATGCCAGCCTGTCCTCGACGCAAATCTACACCCAGGTTGACGCCGCCCACCTGCTCGACATTTATCGCAACGCCCATCCGCGCGCCTGAAAAAGCCACGAAAACGCCCTATTCACCAACCAGCCTGCGCGTCCCTCCGGTCGAAGGGAATGCGATGATGCTGCATCTGATCCTGGCCCTACAGAGTATAAGCGGACCCGATATCCCGCCTGACTTCGACCTTCGGAAGGTAAACCCCTCCCCGGACGCCAACGCCATCGTCGTCACCGCGCGCCGGCAGAGCCAGCGGATCGAACGCGAACCGGCAAGCGATGAACCGCCGCTGGGCCGCGCGGAGATCGGCCTGTTCGGCGAAGCCAAGGCAAACCTGCATGTCGAAAATCATGAGCTGGGCGCCGCTGGAAGTTCGCAGCGGGTGATGGTGGGGGTGAAGATTCCCTTCTGAGCCTTTGCAGGATCAGCCGCGCGGCCGCCAGGTCGCCAGCCGCCAGAGATAGAGGATCACCGCGCCGATGACGCAGGCCGTGGCGGCGGGGCCGACATATTTGTCGATGTCGTGGAAATTCTGCCCCAGCAGATAGCCGGCATAGGCCAGGATGACGTTCCAGATCAGCGCCCCGCCCGCGGTCCAGAGCAGGAAGCGGACATGCCCCATGCGGAACAGGCCGGCCGGCAGGGATATCATCGTGCGGAAGGCGGGCATGAAGCGGAAGACGAAGACGACGATCTGGCCATATTTGCCGAAAATATGGTCGAGCGCCTCGACATCGCGCCATTCCAGCGTCGCCCAGCGGCCATAGCGGTCCACCAGCGGTTTCAGCCGATGGAAGCCCAGCACATGGCCGACCAGATACCAGACATAATTGCCGATGGTGGTACCCAGCGTGCCCGCGAGCAGCAGCCACTCCATCGCCATCCTGCCCTGCCCGACGCGAATGCCGCCAATCCCCATGATGAGTTCGGACGGGATCGGCGGGAAGACATTTTCAAGGATCATCAGGAAGAAGATGCCCCAATAGCCGCCGGCGTCGATCAGGCGGAGAACCCAGTCGGTCATGACTGCCCCTCCCCTCTTCCGTCATCCCAGCGCGGGCTGAGATCCCCCTTTTCTTTATCGCCTTGAAAAGAAGAGAGATGCCAGCATTCGCTGGCATGACGGAGGCTGGGCATTGGGATCAGGCCGCCGCCCGCTGCGCCAGCCGCGCGTCGATCGCATCCCAGATCATGCCGCCAGTGTCGGTGCCGTCGAATGCGTCAATGGACACGATCCCGGTGGGCGAGGTCACGTTGATTTCGGTCAGCCATTCGCCGCCGATCACGTCGATGCCGACGAAGAGCAGACCGCGCGCCTTCAATTCCGGTCCCATCGCCGCGCAGATTTCACGCTCCTTCTCAGTCAGCTCGGTCTTCGCCGCCGATCCGCCGACCGCCAGGTTGGAACGGATTTCGCCCTGGCCGGGAATGCGGTTGACCGCGCCCGCGACTTCGCCGTCGACCAGCACGATGCGCTTGTCGCCTTCCGCGACGCCGGGGATAAAGGCCTGGACCATGAAAGGTTCGACCCACGACGCCTTGAACAGTTCCACCAGCGCGGACAGGTTCGATCCCCGGGAATCGACATGGAAGACCGCGTTGCCGGCATTGCCGTAAAGCGGCTTCACCACGATCTCGCCATGCTCGACCAGGAAGCCCCGCACCTGCGCCAGGTCGCGGGTGATCATCGTCGGCGGCATGAAGCGCGCATAGTCGAGCACGAACAGTTTTTCCGGCGCGTTGCGGACGCTGGCCGGATCGTTCACCACCAGCGTCTCGGCCTGCACCCGCTCCAGCAAATGGGTGGCGGTGATGTAGCTGAGGTCAAAGGGCGGGTCCTGCCGCATCAGCACGACATCGACGTCGCGGCCCAGATCCAGCATCTCCGGCTCGCCAAAGGCAAAATGATCGCCATCGACCTTCTGCACCTTCACCGGCCGCGCTTTTGCCAGCACGCGGCCGCCGGACAGGGTCAGGTCGGGCGCCAGATAATGGTAGAGCCTGTGTCCCCGCGCCTGTCCTGCCAGCATGATGTGAAAGGTCGAATCGCCTCCGATCTTGATGCCCTCCATCGGGTCCATCTGCACGGCGACGGTCAGGGGATTGAGTATGGTCATGCGTATCTTTCCCTTAGACCGTTCGGTTCGAGCAGCTTCGAGCTTGTCGAGAAGCGTCTGTCGAGAACGCTTTCTCGACTTCGGTTCTCGGCTTCGCTCGAACCTCCGCTCGAAACGAACGGGATTGATTGATGGGGCAGATAATCACCCCCCATGCCAGACATTGGCCAGATGGCGTGGCGGGCGGCCGGGCGCAAGGAGGATGACGTCGATTCGCATGTCGTCGCCCGGTTTCGCCAGATCATGCCACAGGATTTCCGCCGCCGCCGCGACCCGCGCCAGCCGGCGTTCGTCGATGGCAAGGTCCAGCTCCGCCGTCGAACCGCGCGCCTTCACCTCGACGAAAGCCAGCATCGCGCCGCGCCGGGCGACCAGATCGACCTCCCCCGCCGGGGTGCGCAGCCGGCGACCGACAATCTGCCAGCCCTTGAGACGCAACCACCAGGCGGCGATACGCTCGGCCTGCCGCCCGCGCCTTTCCGCCGCCAGCTTTCCGGCAGAGGATGGCTTCATCCCTTGAGTTCCATCGCCCGGTCGTAGAGGGCGCGGCGGTCGAGGCCGAATTTCTTCGCCACCTCGCCTGCCGCCTTGGACATGGGCAGGCGCGCCATCGCCTCCAGCAGCGCCGCGTCGGCATCCTCGGCGCTGGGCGGCGGGGCTTCGCCGGGGGGACCGACGATCACGACGATCTCGCCCTTGGGCGGGGCGTCGGCATAGCGGGCGGACAGTTGGGTGAGCGTTCCGCAAGCCGTTTCCTCGAACGCCTTGCTGATCTCGCGACTGACGGCGGCTTCCCGGTCGCCCAGATGGGCGGCCATGGCAGACAGGCTGTCCGACAGACGCGGGCCGCTTTCGTAGAAGACGAAGGTCGCGCGCAGCGCCGCCACCTCGTCCAGCACGTCGCCGCGCGCCTTCGCCTTGTTCGGCAGGAAGCCCATGAAGAGGAAACGGTCGGTCGGCAGCCCGGAAAGCGTCAGCGCCGCGATCGCCGCGCTGGGTCCGGGCAGGGTCGTGATCTTGCGCCCCGCCGCGCGCGCATCGCGCACCAGTTTATAGCCCGGATCGGAGATGAGCGGCGTCCCCGCATCGGATAGCAAAGCGACCGATTCGCCCGCCATCCGCTCGATCAGCCGCTGGCGGACATTTTCGGCGCTATGGTCATGATAGGGAATCATCGGCCGGTCCGATCCGGCATGGCGCAGCAACCGTGCGCTCACCCGTGTATCTTCCACGGCGATCACATCGGCCAGCCGCAAGACTTCGGCCCCGCGCGGCGTAAGGTCTCCGAGGTTGCCGATCGGCCCAGCCACGATATAAAGCCCCGGTTCAAGCCCTGAATTTCGAGTTTCCATAAGGACGCCAGATGACAGAGACGGATGCCCCCCGGCAAGCAGATGTGTTCGCCGCAGTGAAAAGGGGCGCGCGGATCGCCTTCATGGGGGCGGCGCTGTTCCTTGCCGCCTGTCAGTCGATCGTGCCCAAGGGGCCGGCGCCGACCACGCCCACCGGCCCGACCCAGCCGACCGGCCCGGACGTGACACAGGGCCTGCCGACCGACACGACGCGCCATCGCGTCGCGCTGCTGGTGCCGATGAGCGGTCCCAATGCCGGGGTCGGCCAGTCGATCGCCAACGCCACCACGCTGGCGCTGCTCGACACCAAAACCGACAAGGTGCGCATCACCACCTATGATACCGCACTGGGCGCAGCGGCGGCGGTGAACAAGGCGCTGGCGGAAGGCAACCGCCTGATCCTCGGCCCGCTCCTCGCCGAAGACGCCCGCGTGATCGGACCGATCGCGGCGCGCGCCAATGTGCCAGTGATCAGTTTTTCCAACGACGCCAGCATCGCGGGCGGCGGCGTCTACATCATGGGTTACAACCCCAACCAGTCGATCGAGCGTGTGGTCGGCTTCGCCCGCGAAAAGGGGTTGAGCAATTTCGGCGCACTGGTGCCGCGCGGCACCTATGGCGAGCGCGCGGGCAATGCGATGCTGCGCGCGGTCGAGCAGGCTGGCGGCACCGTTGTGTCGATGCAGAGCTTCGACCGGTCGCCCGCGTCGATCACGGCCGCGGTCAAGAAATTGCAGGCATCCTCCAGCTATGACGCACTGCTGATCGCGGACAGCGGCCGGGTGGCGTTGCAGGTCGCGCCGATCGTTCGCAAGAATGGCGGGGCGACCGCGCGGCTGCTGGGTACCGAACTGTGGAATACCGACACGGCGCTGGCGGCAAGCCCCGTGCTGCGCGGCGCCTGGTTCGCCAGTGTCTCCGATACGCTCTATCGCCAGCTTGCGACCAAATATCGCGCCCGCTACGGCAATGCGCCCTTCCGCCTCTCGTCGCTGGGTTATGACGCCGTGCTGCTGACGGTGCGGATCGCGCAGGACTGGAAGCCCGGCACCCCCTTCCCCAATGCGCGGCTGCGCGATGCGGGGGGCTTTTCCGGCATCGACGGCGCCTTCCGCTTCAACCGCACCGGTGTCGCCGAACGCGCGCTGGAGGTGAATGAGGTAGGCGCGGGCGCAATCAGCGTGATCGACGCCGCGCCGCGCGGGTTCGGCGAATAAAGCCCTGTTCTTCAAGGGACATGGCGGCATAGACTGGACTGGTCCGTTTCGGGGAGCGAAGCGGACCAGGAAAGGGGTAAGCCATCCATGTCCTTGACCGTCCGCATCCTGATCGCCCTCCTCGCGGGGCTGGCCAGCGGCATTGCGCTGGCCGAATGGGGCGGCGCTTGGACGGGCGACTGGGTCGCGGTTGCCCAGCCGATCGGCAAGGCCTGGCTCAACGGGCTGCAAATGCCGCTGATCCCGCTGATCTTCGCCCTGCTCGTGACCGGCATCGCCCAGGCGGCGACCACCGCGCGCAGCAACGGCATGGCCGGGCGCGCGATCGGCCTGTTCGCGATCCTGCTGCTCGCCTCCTCCTGCGTCGCGGCGCTCATCGGACCGCTGATGCTACACCTCTGGCCAGTGCCCGAGGGGGCGGTCGGCGCGCTGGCCGGGGCCGGGCCGGTGACGGACGTGCCCGACATGCGCCCGTCGGCCGAATGGCTGCTCGGCTTCATCCCGGTCAATCCGCTGAAGTCCGCCGCCGACGGGCAGGTGGTCGCGGTCGTGCTGTTCGCGCTGATATTCGGCTTCGCCGTCACGCGCATCGCGGAGGATCGCCGCGCGCAACTGACCGGCCTGTTCCAGTCGCTGGCCGACGCGCTGCTGCTGGTGGTGAATTGGGTGCTGTGGCTGGCGCCGATCGGCGTCTTCGCGCTGGCGCTGGTCGCGGGCGCGCGGTCGGGCCTGGCGACCGCCGGGGCGCTGCTCCACTATATCGGCTTCATCGTGCTGATCTGCGTGACGGTGACGCTGCTCGTCTATCCGCTGGTCGTGCTCCTCGGGAAAATATCACCGGGCCGATTCGCGCGCGCCGCTTTCCCAGCGCAGGCCATCGCCTTCTCGACGCAAAGCTCGATCGCCTCGCTCCCCGCGATGATCCAGGCTTGCGACGGTCCGCTCCAGGTGCGGGAAACCAGCCGCAGCGTCGTCCTGCCGCTCGCCATCTCGCTGTTCCGCATCACCAGCCCGCCCGCCAATCTGGGCGTCGCCCTCTATGTCGCGGCGATGAACGGCGTGGCGCTGGGACCGACGCAGATCATCATGGGCGTGTTGGTCGCGGCGATCGTCAGCCTGGCGGCGGTCGGCCTGCCCGGACAGATCACCTATTTCACCACCACCGGTCCCATCTGCCTCGCCATGGGCGTGCCGGTGGAGGCGCTGCCGCTGCTGCTGGCGGTGGAGACGGTGCCCGACATCTTCCGTACCGTCGGCAATGTCACCGCCGACATGGCGACGACGCGGATCATCGATCGGGGATATAGCGATAGATAAGAGACTTTCGAATTGTCATCGCTACATGATTAGGGAATCCGGCGCGCCGTCACTATCCTGACCGGCGCTTCCAGCATCTGTCCCTTCATCACGCCTTCGCCCTTGGTCGGGGACTTGGGCGCGACCAGGATCACCTTCACCACGTCCAGCCCCTCGACCACATGGGCAAAGACGGCGAAGCCCTGATTGTCGCCCGCAGCCTCAGGATGGGCGTCCATCGCCGGCATCTTGCCCAGCACCACGAAGAAATCCCCGGTCGCGCTGCCCGGCGCATAGCGCGCCATCGACAGCGCGCCGTCATCATGGGTGAGGCCGGTCTGCGTCGTCGGCTCATGTTGGATGGGAGGAAGAATCCGCTTGGGATCATTCTGCGCGCCGCCCTGCACGAAGCCATAGTCCGCCGCACCGACGCCGCGATAGAAGGCCGTGCCGTCGAACCGCTTCTGGTCGACATATTTGAGGAAATTGCCCGCAGTGACCGGCGCCTTGTCCGTGTGGACGGCAATGACGATCCGGCCCTTGTCGGTTTCCATCGCCACACGCACGTCGACGGGATTGGGCGTGGCCGATTCTGTTTGCGCCAGCGCGGGGGACAGGGTCAGGACGGCAAGGAGTAAAAGGAAAAGCTGGCGAATCATATCGCCAGCCTAACCTATCGTGCGTCCAGCGCCAGTGGCGCGTCAGCCTTCGAGCTGGCGCAGCAGCGCGCGCACGTCCGCGTCCATGTCGGGGTTGCTTTCGCGCAAGGCCTCGATCGTCTTCACGGCATGAATGACGGTGCTATGATCGCGACCGCCGAAGATGCGGCCGATTTCGGGCAACGACCGGGGCGTCATCTTCTTGGCGAGATACATGGCCACCTGGCGCGGGCGGGCAACGGCGCGGGCACGGCGCTTGGAGCGCATCTCGGCCGGATCGATCTTGAAATGAGCGGCGCAGACCTTTTGGATTTCGTCCACGGTGATGCGGCGGGCATTGGCGCGCACCGCATCGGCCAGCATCTGCTGCGCGAAGTCGAGGTCGATCGAGCGGCCGGTCAGCTGGCCATAGGCGACCAGCTTGTTAAAGGCGCCTTCCAGCTCGCGCACGTTCGAACGGATCGAGCGGGCGAGGAAATCGATCACTGCGTCGGGCACCGGCGGATCGCCCGCGACGGCGCGCTTCGATTCGAGGATGGCGAGGCGCAGGTCGAGATCGGCGGGGCGAATGTCCGCGACCAGACCGCCCGCCAGACGCGACAGGATGCGCGCGTCGATCGCTTCGAGCAGTTGCGGCGCCCGGTCGGCGGTCACGACGATTCGCGCGCCCGTGTCGATCAGGTCGTTGATCGTGTGCAGGAACTCCTCCTGCGTCGATCCCTTCCCGGCGATGAACTGGATATCGTCGATCAGCAGCAGCCGCGCCGCGCGCAGCCGCGCCTTGAACGCCATCGTCTCGTTGGCCCGCATCGCATTGACGAATTCCACCATGAAGCGCTCGGCCGACATATAGAGCACCGGCTCCGAGGGCGAATGGGTGGAGAAGGCCGCCGCGATCGCGTGCAGCAGGTGCGTCTTGCCCTGGCCGGTGGCGCCGTGGATGAAGAGCGGGGTAAAGCGCGGCTGCGCCTCGCCCGCCATCGCCTGCGCGGCGGAGAAGGCGAGCCGATTGGTTTCGCCGACAACGAAGTCGACAAATGCGTGACGTGGCTGAAAATTGGAAGCGACGCGCGCTTCGACCGGCGCGGCGACCGCCGGCTCGGCCTGCACCACTTCCAGCAGGCGTGGTCCGGTGGCGTCGGGGGCGCGGCGAACGCGCACTTCGCGCACGCCGACGCCGGCGCCGCGCCACGCCATGCGCAGCCGATCGCCGAAATGGCCGGACACGAAATTGGCGCTGAAGTCGGTTGCGACGAACAGGTCGAGCGTCTGCGATTCGGGGCAATAGTCGCCAAGGCGGGCGGGCTTGAGCCACTGGTCGAACAGGCGCGCGCCCAGATCGCGGCGCAGGCCCGCACGGATGGCAGTCCAGGCAGACTCCAGGCCGGAAGCATCCTGCACATCCACTGCCTGCCGTCCGACCACTGCTGCCTTGTCCTTCATTGCTTAATCGACCCCCCGATCTCATCGGTTCACACGGCGCAAGCATGGCTGTGCGGGAAAGCGCCTGCTTCCCCGGTCCTCTTGCATCGTCTGACCTAATGACGGCCGCCGGAAATCGATTCGATTGGCAGCCGGACGATCAAAATAGACAAGCCCGCTTCACCGGATCAAGGGCGTCACGGTTCAAAAAAATGAAATAAAGACATTGACTCAGCAAACCCGCGGAAAAGTCAGGATGGTTAAATTATCTTTGTATTTCAATGCATTATTTTTTCATTTTTGTGGTGCAGCGCGTCGAATCGCAGGAATTGCGCGGCTGTCAAAAATGACGGCGCCGTGAAGGAACGATGAAAAGCCCGCTCCGGCGATCCGAAGCGGGCTTTCAATCTTGGATTAGTTTGGAAGAGGCTTAGGCGATCGCGCTGACGGCCTTGGTCAGGCGGCCGAACTTGCGTGCAGCGGTATTCTTGTGCAGCACACCGCGGGCGACGCCCCGAGCCAGTTCGGGCTGAACGGTCTGCAGCGCCGTGGTGGCAGCTGCCTTGTCACCGGCGATGATGGCGGCTTCCACCTTCTTCACCAGGGTGCGGATCCGGCTGATGCGGGCGCCATTGATCGCGGCGCGGCGCTCATTGCGACGGATGCGCTTCTTGGCTTGCGGCGTATTGGCCATTCTATTCCTCGGTTCTCGTCAAATCTCGGGAAGAGGCCCGCCGAACTGCCGACATGCCTCGTGAAGGAGCGCCCCTTACAGAGTATCGGGGCAGGCGTCAACGGATTCGGGGTCCGTTATTTCTGGCATTTCGGGCAGAAGAAGGTCGATCGGCCGCCTGTCATGTGGCGCTGGACGGTGCCGCCGCACGGGCACGACTCGCCTTCGCGGCCGTAGACACGCCATTGTTTCGAAAAATAGCCCAGTTCCCCATCGGGCCGCGCATAATCGCGCAGGGTGGAGCCGCCCGCGACGATGGCGGCGGACAGCACTGCGCGAATCGCCTCCACCAGCAGCGTCAGGCGCGGGCGGCCGATCTTCCCCGCCGACCGAGTCGGCGCGATGCCCGCCATGTTGAGCGCCTCGCACACATAGATGTTACCAAGGCCCGCCACGATCCGCTGGTCGAGCAGCGCCGCCTTGATCGACGTCGCCTTGCCCTTGAGCGCGGCGGCAAGACGGGCGGCGTCGAAATCCGGCCCCAGCGGCTCCGGCCCCATGCGGGCGAAGGGGGCATAGGCGGTCCACGCATCCGATCGCACCAGATCGAGCGAACCAAATCGGCGCGGGTCGTTGAGCGAGAGGAGATGGCCGTGGCCGGTTTCCAGCAGCAGATGGTCGTGCGCGCCAATCTCCGCCGGGTCGATCCGCCAGCGGCCCGACATGCCGAGATGGAAGATCATCATGTCGCCGCGGTCGGTTTCGATCAGGCCATATTTGGCGCGGCGCGAAAGGCCCGTCACCGTCGCCCCGGTCAGCCTCTGGCGCAGATCGACGGGAATCGGAAAGCGCAGGTCGGCGCGGCGCGGCTCGACCCGCGTCAGCACGCGCCCCTCCAGGACGGAGCGCAGGCCGGCGACGGTGGTTTCGACTTCGGGAAGTTCGGGCATGACGCTCCCTGTAAACGTTAGGGGGCCGTGGCGACAGGGGTGCCGAATGCACCGTTCGCGTCGAACGGATGGGGCGCATCCGGGTTCAGGTCGGGCCAGCGTTCGATCAGGGCGCGGGTGACGCCGTTGGTCCAGCCGAACCCGTCCTGCAAGGCATATTCGCCGCCGCCGCCGGACTTGCGCGCCTCGACATCATATTTCTCCAGCATCTTGCCGGTTTCCCGATAGGCTGCGTCGACCGTGCCGATCCAGCGGCGGGCAATGTCCCTGGCAAGCGCCTCATGGCCGGTGCGCGCCAGTCCCTCGACCGCGACCCATTGCAGCGGCGCCCAGCCATTGGGGCTGTCCCATTGCTGGCCGCTGGCGATGCGGGTGGTGCGCAGGCCACCCTCCCCCAGCAATTGCGCCTTGGTGAGATGCGCGACGGCCGCGGCCTGTCTGCGGTCGGCAAGGCCGACGAAGAGGGGGAAGAGGGTGGCGGCGGACAGGACGGACGTCGCCTTGCCAGCCTGCCTGTCCCAGTCGCCATAGCGGCCTTCGCCCGGCTGCCAGAGCCAGCGGTCGATCGCCCGGCCCCGCGCCGTCGCCAGCGCATCGAACCGCCGGGCACAGGCAGCGTCCCCAGCGCTCGCACAGCGGCGCGCGATGCTGCGCTCCAGCGACCAGAGCAGGCTGTTGAGATCCACCGGCACCATGTCGGTGGTGCGGATGGTCGACAGGCGCGCGGGATCGTCCAGCCATCGCGACGAGAAATCCCAGCCGCTCTCTGCGCCCGCGCGCAGATGGCGATAGATGTCGGCAGCCGGGCGATTGCTCTGCCGCGCGGTGGCGACATCCTCCGCCCAGCTTTCGTCACGCGGCCCCGGCCGGTCATCCCAATAGCGGTTGAGCAGCGCCCCATCGGGCATCCGCACAACGCGCCGGGCGGCTGCACCCTTCGCCAGTCCTTTCGCGCCGCGCATCCAGAAGTCGTGCTCGGCGCGAAGCGCGGCTAGGTGGCGGGGATCGTCGGGCCTGCTGGTGAGATCGACCATCAGCGCCAGGAAAGGCGGCTGCGACCGCCCCAGATAATAAGTGCGCGTGCCATTGGGGATGAAGCCGTAACGGTCGATCAGGCTTTCGAAATCGGTGAGCATCGAATCGATGAGATGCTGTTGCCCGTCGGCCTTGAGGCCCAGCATGGTGAAATAGCTGTCCCAATAATAGATTTCGCGGAAGCGGCCGCCCGGCACGACATAGGGCGCGGGCAGGGCGAGCGCGGACGATCCGGGCGGCGGATCGAGCGCCGGGCGCGTCAGTTGCGGCCAGAGCGCCTTGATATGGCCGAGCAGGCTCCGCGCTTCCGCCGCCCCTTCCCCCGGCACGTCGAAATGGCGAAGGACGAAATGGCGAAGGGCCGCGCCCTGCGGCCGTTCGCGCCGATAGGTTTCGAGGATGGCGGCGGGATCGCCTTTCGGCACCGCGTCGGCGAAGCTCTTGCCGTCGGGGAAAAGCTTGTCGCGCTGCACCGCCTCGAACAAGGGTCCGTAAATCTGCTGCGGGCCGGGCGGCGGCGCGGCTTGCGCCATGCAGAGCAGGGTGGCAAGGGCGACGAGGACAGGACGGCGCAAGATACAAGCTCCCCCAACAAGGATCAGCGAGGGAATGGATGACGCGGGCGAAACGTTCCCGGCCCTTCTCCTTCGCGCTGGCATGGCGCGGGAACAGCCTGGCAGCATCTCGCAGCCCAAAGCCCAAGCCCATTGCCGGTTTTTTCGTTTTCGCATCGCTTTTGCGCAAAACCGGTTCCCACTTTTGCGCGCGATGCTCTAGAGCGCTTTGCCATGAACGAAACAGCATCCTTCGGCTATCGCGACGTCGATGCCGCTGAAAAGGCGGGCATGGTCCGCGCGGTCTTCTCCAATGTCGCGGCCAAATATGATCTGATGAACGACGCCATGTCCGGCGGCGCGCATCGCCTGTGGAAGGATCAGTTCGTGCGCCGGGTAAAGCCGCGCGCGGGCGAGCAGATACTCGACATGGCGGGCGGCACCGGCGACATCGCCTTTCGGATGCAACGCCATGGCGCGCATGTCACCGTGTCGGACATCAATCCTGAAATGCTGGCCGTGGGCGTCGAGCGGGCGCAGAAAAAGGGCTATGAGGGGCTGATCTGGTCGGAGCAAAATGCCGAGGAACTGACCTTCGGCGACCGGGAATTCGATGCCTATACGATCGCCTTCGGCATCCGCAACGTCACCCATATCGACAAGGCGCTGCGCGAGGCGCATCGCGTGCTCAAATATGGCGGTCGCTTCTTCTGCCTTGAATTTTCCACCACCACCTGGCCGGGCTTCTCCGACGTCTATGACGTCTATTCGCATCGGCTGGTGCCGCAACTGGGCAAGCTGTTCGCCAATGACGCGGATAGTTACCGCTACCTCATCGAATCAATCCGCCGCTTTCCGCCCATGCCCAAGTTCGAGGGCATGATTCGCGAAGCCGGTTTCGTGAACACAAAGGTCGAACCGATATTGGGCGGGCTGGTCGCCATCCACAGCGGGTGGAAGATCTGAAACCGGCATGACCGCGCATATCACGCATCTCTGGCGCCTCGTGAAATGGGGGCGCACGCTGGCGCGGCATGGCGCGCTCACGGGCATCGAACGCGATCCGCTCACACCTTCGCCGGTGCGGCGGCTGGTGCGCGTCGCCCGTTTCGGCGCGCGCGTGCCCAAGCAGCCGCGCTATGCCGACGCCTTCCAGTCCATCGGACCGGCCGCGATCAAGCTGGGCCAGACGCTTGCGACCCGCCCCGATCTGGTCGGTGAAGAAGCGGCGAACGACCTGCTGCGCCTGCAGGACGCCCTGCCCCCCGTCCCGTTCGAGACGATTCGGGCGCAGATCGAGCAGAGCTTCGGCCGCCCGCTCGATGCGCTCTATCGGAGCTTCGATGAGGTGCCGGTCGGCGCCGCCTCGATCGCGCAGGTGCATCGCGCCATCACCACCGACGGGCGCGACGTTGCGGTCAAGGTGATCCGCCCCGGCGTGATCGCCCAGTTCAACCGGGACATCCAGACCTATGAGTGGGCGGCCGCCCATGTCGAGCAGCTGGGCGGCGAACTCGCCCGTCTGCGCCCGCGCCTGGTCATTGCCAATATGAAGCGCTGGACCGCGCGCGAACTGGACCTGCGGCGCGAGGCGGCGTCCGCCTCCGAACTCAGCGAGGCGATGGAGGCAATGCCCGGATATCGCGTTCCCGCCATCGACTGGGACCGGACGACCGGCAAGATCATGACGATGGAATGGATCGATGGCATCAAGATTTCCGATCGCGATGCGCTGATCGCGGCGGGCCATGACGTCAAGGACCTGGCCGCGCGTCTGGTCAACGCCTTCCTGCGGCAGGCGATCGCCGAGGGATTTTTCCACGCCGACATGCACCAGGGAAACCTGTTCGTGACGGCCAGCGGCGACATCGTCGCGATCGACTTCGGCATCATGGGCCGGATCGACCGGCGCGCGCGCATGTGGCTGGCGGAGATTCTCTACGGCCTCATCACAGGCAACTATAAGCGCGTCGCGGAAATCCATTTCGAGGCGCAATATGTGCCCGGCCATCATAATGTCGAGGAATTCGCCACCGCCCTGCGTGCGGTCGGCGAGCCAATGCGCGGCAAGCCGGTGCGCGAATTGTCGGTCGGCGGGATGCTGGACGGGCTGTTCGCCATCACCCGCGACTTCGACATGCAGACCCAGCCGCATCTGCTCCTGCTCCAGAAGACGATGGTGATGGTGGAGGGCGTGGCGACCGCGCTCGACCCCGACATCAACCTGTGGGAAACGAGCGGCCCCTATGTGAAGGGCTGGCTGCGCGACGAACTGGGGCCGGAGGCGAAGGCCGCGGACACGCTGATCGAAAACTGGCGCACACTCCAGCGCCTGCCCGGTCTGGTCCGCCGGATCGAGGAGGCCTTCCCCGAAAAGGGCGGCGCTCCGCCCCCACCGCCCCTGACCGAGGTGAAGCTGATGCGCGTGGGCGGCGGCTGGCGCTATGCGGCGGTGGCGGCGATTGCGGCGGCGACTGGTGCGCTCGGCTCGGCGCTCCTACATCTGCATCTATGACACAGCGCGTCCTCCTTATCGTCTCGGGCGGCATTGCCGCCTACAAGTCGCTCGAACTGGTTCGGCTGCTCCGCAAGCGCGGCATCGCGGTGCGGGCGGTGCTGACGGAGAGTGCGGAGAAATTCGTGACGCCGCTCAGCCTCGGCGTGCTGACCGAGGATCATGTCTATGGCGACATGTTCGACCTGAAGGAAGAACGCGAGATCGGGCATATCCAGCTCAGCCGTCAGGCCGATCTGGTGGTGGTGGCGCCCGCGACCGCCAACATCCTCGCCAAGATGGCGAACGGCATTGCCGACAATCTGGCGACGACCCTGCTGCTCGCCACCGACAAGCCGGTGCTGGCCGTGCCCGCGATGAACGTGCGCATGTGGCATCACAAGGCGACCCAGCGCAATTTGGAGCGGCTCCATGCCGACGGTGTCCATATATTGGAGCCGGATGACGGCGAGATGGCCTGCGGCGAATATGGCAAGGGCCGCCTGCCCGAACCGGAGGCGATCGCGGCGGAGATCGCGCGGCTGCTGGCCCTGCCCAAGCGCCCGGACCCGCTGGCGGACCAGCCCGATTTCGCGGGCGACGCGCTGTCGTTGGCGGGCAGGCATATCCTGATTACCGCCGGGCCGACGCATGAGCCGATCGACCCGGTGCGCTACATCGCCAATCGATCGTCGGGCAAGCAGGGCTTCGCGATCGCCGCCGCCGCCGCGCGGGCCGGCGCGCGGGTGACACTGGTGGCGGGGCCGGTGCATCTTCCCACCCCGACCGGCGTCGATCGTATCGATGTCGAAACCGCGCGCGAGATGCTGGCCGCCGTCGAGAGCGCCCTGCCCGCCGACGCCGCGATGATGGTCGCCGCCGTCGCCGACTGGCGCACCGCCGACGCCGCCGACCAGAAGCTGAAGAAGGATGGATCGGGTCAGCCCGCCCCGCTCGCCCTGGTCGAAAATCCCGATATTCTCGCGACGCTGGGCCGTCATGCGCAGCGCCCCGCCCTGCTGGTCGGCTTCGCCGCCGAGACGCAGAAGATCGCCGAACATGCACAGGCCAAGCTGGCGAAGAAGGGCGCGGACTGGATCGTCGCCAACGACGTGTCCGGTGACGTCATGGGGGGCGACGCCAACGCCGTGCAGATCGTCACCGCCGCCGGCATCGACAGCTGGCCGGTCCTGCCCAAGGATCAGGTCGCCACCAAACTCATCGAAAAGGTTGCCCATGCCCTCGCCTCTCGCTCCCATTGAAATCAAGCTGAAGCGCCTGCCCCATGGCGAGGGGTTGCCGGTGCCCGTCTATGCCACCGCCCATGCAGCGGGGATGGACGTGGTGTCGGCGGAGGAACTGGTGCTGGCTCCCGGCGGCCGCCATGCGGTGGCGACCGGCTTCGCCATGGCGATCCCCGAAGGCTATGAGGTGCAGGTGCGCCCCCGCTCCGGCCTCGCGCTCAAACATGGCATCAGCCTGCCCAATACGCCCGGCACGATCGACGCCGACTATCGCGGCGAGCTGAAGATCATTCTCATCAACCTGGGCGATGCGCCTTTCCCGATCCAGCGCGGCGACCGCATCGCCCAGCTGGTGGTGGCGCCGGTGCAGCTTGCCAGTTTCGCGGAAGTCGATAATCTCGACGACACCGCCCGTGGACAGGGCGGCTTCGGTTCGACGGGAGTGTGATGCGATGACGATGCTGCTTTCGCTGATGCTGGCTGCTGCGCCGGTGGCGGCGACCGCCCCGCCCATGCCCCAGGATCTGAGCAGCGTCCCCGTCATCGACGGCTGGCTGGGTCGGAAAATCTCGCCGCGCTGGTCGGAGGATGTGGCCCGCCTCTACCGTCGCGGCGAATGCAGCGGCGCGGTCAATCAGGAAGGATCGCAGCTGCTGGAGATCGACATGCTGTTCCTGCTGTCGGGCGAGGGCAAGCCGCTGAAGATCGCGCCGGTCAACGTCCGCTGCCTGGAGGTGGAGAAGTTCGTGAGCGGGCGCATACTCGGCACGCTGCGCAATTCCTTCCCCAAAAGTGGAGCGGCCGAGCCGCGCTGGATGCGTTCGCAGGTCCGCTTCCTCTGGTCCGATGCGCCGTGACGCTCACCGACGACCAGCTTGAACGCTATGCCCGGCATATCGTCCTCAGGGAGATTGGCGGGGCGGGTCAGGCGCGGCTGCTGGGCGCCGATGTCGCGGTGATCGGCGCGGGCGGCATCGGCAGCCCGGCGATTCTCTATCTGGCGGCGGCCGGGGTCGGCACGATCCGCGTGATCGACGATGACGCGGTGGCCCTGTCCAACCTGCAACGCCAGATATTGTTCGGCACCCCCGACATCGGCGCGCCCAAGGCCGAGGCCGCGATGGCGGCGGTGGCGCGGATCAATCCCGACGTGAAGCTGATCCCCATCAACGCCCGGATCGATGCCGCCAATGCCGAGCTGATCCTGCGCGAGGCGGATGTGGTGCTGGACGGCTGTGACAATTTCGACACCCGCCTTGCGGTCGCCGATGCGGCGCAGCGGCTGCGGATTCCCCTGGTGTCGGCGGCGGTCGGCCCGTTCGAAGGGCAGCTTTCCACTTATCGCGGCTGGGAGGACGATAAGCCCTGCTATCGCTGCCTGGTCGGCGCGCCGGAGGATGCGCCCGAGCGCAACTGCGCCGAAACCGGCGTGATCGGTGCGCTCACCGGCGCGATGGGCAGCCTCGCCGCGCTGGAAGTGATCCGCGCCCTGGTGCCCTTCGGCGCCGACATGGCGGGCAAGCTGCTGATCGCTGACCTCCTGTCCATGCGCTTCCGCACGCTCGACGTCGCGAAGGACCCCGCCTGCCCCGCCTGCGCCGTGGAATTATGCGTCCCCTGAGGATCGTCGTCGCGACGGCGGACGCGGAACGGCTGCGCGGCGCGCTGGTGCTGGCGGCCGCGCAGGCCGCGCTGGGGGCCGATGCGGCGCTTTTCCTTCAGCTCGATGCCGTGGCGCTGTTGCGCGCGCCGATCGCCGCCCCGCGGGATGACGCCCATCGGGCGGCGGGATTGCCGGTGCTGGCGGCGCTGCTCGACGATGCGCTGAGCCTCGGCGTCGCGATTATCGCCTGCCAGAGCGGAATGGCGCTGGCGGGCCTGACGGCCGACGCACTGCCGGCAGATGTCGAAATCGGCGGCCCGATCGGTTTCCTCCAGCAGACCGGCGACGACGCGCGGCTGCTCTTTGCCTGAAAATCAGCGGATAATGGGCAAATAGTGCCACATCCGGCGCGGCGTTTCCACGCCGGATGCGGCCTGCGCCGCAGCTTCGGGCATGGCGTCGGCGCGCAGCACGGGCAACATGCCGACATGCGCGGCGCTCCAGAAAGCTACATAGCATAGGAGCGCCGTCAGCGCGTAACGCATCGCCTTCTTCATGCAGCCTCCTTTCCAGCGCGGGAAATACCGGCTCCGCACGCCAGCGGCAAGCCGCTTGGCGTCAGAAGCCCTGCCCCCAGGGCTTTGCGACATCAGGGTCGGACTTGCAGGCGCTGCGCAAGGCCCGCCACTGCGCCGCGTCCAGCGCCGGGCGATAGCGTGCATCCTTGACCACGGCCTGCTCGAATCGCTGGCGCCGGTCGGCCGAGAGCGGATGGGACGAAAGCCAGGTCATCGCCTGCTCGGCGCGGCCGGCCTTCCCCTTTCCGCCCATGCGCGCGAAGAAGGCGGCGGTGCCGGCAGGCGAAATGGCGGCGTTGCGCATCTGGTCGATCGCCACGCCGTCCGCAGCGCTTTCCGCGTCGCGGCCATAGCTCAGGGACAGGACGCCATTCAGATAGCCGCCGGCATTGCCGCCAAAGCCCCCCAGCACGACGCTGAGGCCGAGCTGACGCACCAGGCCGGTCAGCGTATCGCGATGGCGGACATGGCCCAGCTCATGGCCCAGTACGCCCGCCACCTCATCGGCCGATCCGGCCTGCTGCACCAGCCCGTCGAACAGGATGATCCGTCCGCCCGGCAAGGTCACGGCGTTGACCAGCGGGATATTGGCCAGCGCCACCTCGCGCGCCTCCCCCTTGGGATCGATCCGCGCCACCAGCGCGCGCAGCGCGGCGTCGCCCGCCGGGGCGCGGCAGAAACGGCCGCCGAAATCCCCGACCATGGCGTCGCCCATCCGGTTTTCCCACGCCCTGGGGATCAGCGGCGCGATGACGCCGGGCGCTTCGGCGGCTCCCCAGATCACCAGCGCGGCGATGAGGGTGAAGGCGCCCGCCGCCGGCCAGAAGCCGAATCGGTCGATCCAGCGGCCGTAACGCTCGCCCCTGGGCAGGTGCGCCACAATCTCCGGCGGCGCCTCACCGGAAAAGCCCATGCGCCAGCCTGGCACATCCTTGTGCCCGAAGGCGGTGCGCCCGCCCTCGGCGCCGATCATGGTCAGCGCGGACCAGGCGACAGGCTCCCCGGCCCAGCCGCTCTCCGGCTCCTCCAGCCGGAACCGGCCGTCGCCCGCGCCGACCAGCAGGACATGGCGCCGCACCCCGCTCCGGCCGTCATAATGCCACAGGCGAAAGTCGCTCATGGCTCAGAAGGCGCCGACGTCCAGCGCGTCGAGCAACCCTTCGCCATGGCGCGCGGTCTTCGTCTGCGATTGGGTGAGTTCGTCGGTATAGATCTCGCCGGTCACGCCCATATGGGTGATGAAGAATTTCCAGTGCCGATATTGCAGGAAGATCGCCCCGATCCCCAGCGTGCAGATGACGAGCGCCATATCGCCCAGGAACAGCAGCAGCCATTCCCGGGTGCGCGCGTAGAAATGGAAATTCAGACCCGACAGCGACAGTCCGTCGACCGCGACGCGGAAGAATTTGGCGTAGAAGGCCAGCGCGATCAGGCCGAGCGCCAGATAGAAGGCGATGGGGATCAGCGCGATCATCAGGATCACGCCGACCGGCGGCGGCGTTCCCTGTTCCAGCCGCGGCATCATCGGGAAAAGCCAGATCGCCGCGAAGGCGCCGATGGCGACGAGGATGAAGGGCAGCAGATAGAAAAGCAGGAACCGCTTGAAGGTCGGCCGATAGTCGCCCGCCGATTCGAACATGTGCGGGCCGAAACTCATCTTGTTCCAGCGCTCGTTCCACAGCGACATCATCGACCAGGGGATGAGCAGGCCCAGCGCCAGGCTGCCGGCCATGCTCTTTCCCATATAGGACAGGCCATAGCCAAAGCCCGGATCGTCGCTGCCACCGCGAATGCCGTGCCACCAGGTGCGGCTGAGCCGATAGCGCAACGCCCGGAAGCGCGCGAGGCCCGCCATATAGAAGATGACGAAGAAGGCGATGATCGACAGGATAGCCGCCAGTCCGCCCCGCCCCTGCAACACCAGCGCCTGTGCGCCGAACTGGAGGAAGAGGAAGGGCAGGCCGATCAGCAGCAGCACCATCAGGAAGCCGATGAACAATTCCTTGCCCGTGCCGGTCCATTCCAGCCGGTCGTCGATGAAGCGGGTGTTGGCCCACAGATAGCGCCGCGTCCGCGTCGTCGCCCAGAATCGATAGATGCCCAGCGTCACGATCGTCAGCAGCAAATTGGTGAAGGCGATCGGCGCATAATCCCGCCAGTCGCCTTCGAAGGCGAAACCGCCGCGCCCGACCTGTTCCTCGTCCATATCCATAGGACCCCCCAGACATATTCCCCGGCATCACCAGACAGGGAAGCGCTCTGATGGTCAAGCGGGCAACAGCCTAATCGCGCAGGAAAATCTCCTCGATCGCCAGTTCGAACAGGTCGGCGATGCGAAATGCAAGCGGCAGCGAGGGATCATATTTGCCGGTTTCGATCGCATTGACGCTCTGCCGGGAAATGCCGAGGTGAACCGCCATATCGCCCTGGCTCCAGTCCCGCTCGGCCCGAAGCAGCTTCAGCCGATTCTTCATGCGCGCAACCAATTGAAACAGCGGGACAGGCCGATCGCGATCGCGAAAACCGGAATGGCGACCCAGGCCGGAACATGCGGCACCAGCCCGAATTGTTCCAGAAACCCCCAGACGGTGGCCGTCACCAGCAGGACGCCGGTCCCGAAAAGCGCCGACTGCGCCAGCTTCATGCGAAGATATTCGTCATCCTCCTCCACCAGCAGGCGCGCCATCGCCCAGACCATGGCAAGCGCACCGATCGATGGAAGAAGCCCGAGTCCCCACAGCAGGACGTCCGCCGGATGCCAATTCTTATAGCCATAGACCGCAACGAACAGGCCGATCGTATAGATCAGGCTGCCGGCAATCATCCGCCGGTTATAGCGCTGCATTGCCGAGGACAGATTTCCCTTCGCACGCGCGAAACGCTCTAACGCGAGAACGAAGGGGATGATCATCGCCGTGCCCAGCAGCATGACGGCGAGCGAACCGGCCCAGCCCAGATCGAAGCGGCGAACGACCAGCCCCGCGCCGATCATCGCCACGCAGAAGGCCAACGCCCAGACAAGGAGAAAACGCCGCTCAAAGAGCGATCGAGCGATCATCATGGTCAAGCCCCTTTTACAATAAGTAAAGGATCATTGACAGGACCATCGCTCGAATGTCAAGTGTCATTGACAGGCACGGTCAGAAGCCCGCGTAACGCTCGTTGCCGATGAAGCCTAATTTGGTCACGCCCGAAGGCTTGATGTCGGCCAGCACCTCATCGACCGTCACGTAACGGGCGGCCGCATCCGGCTGGAACTGGAGTTCCGGCTCGACCGACAGGCGCAGCGCGGCGGCCAGATAGCGGCGCAGGGTCAGCCGGTCGACCGCCGCGCCGTTCCAGCGGATCACGCCGTCGGCATCAATCGTCACCTTGTTCTTGACCGGATCGGGACGAGGCAGGCTCGTTTCGATCGGCCCCTGTGGCAGGTCGACGCCCACGCTGTGCGTCTGGATCGGGATGGTGATGATGAACATGATCAGAAGCACCAGCATCACGTCGATCAGCGGCGTGGTGTTCATCTCCGCCATCGGCGACACCTCCATCGACAGCGCTTGCCCAGAGCGCGATTGGGGTCTTGCGAAGCTCAAAGCCATAAAGTCCCTCCTGACGCTGAAATATGATATATCAGCACATGAAACATGCTTGTAACGCCGAAGCTTGGCAAGCGCCCTTCTATTGACAGTGCGGGCGGCCCATTTAAGGGGAAGGCGCGGCTTTTTCGCGCCGCGCAACCTGCCATTTTCACAGAAAGACCCCCCGTGTCCGCCATGCTCAAGATCACCCTGCCCGATGGTTCCGTGCGTGAAGTCGCGCCCGGCACTACCCCGGCGGACATTGCGGCGGCGATCGGGCCGGGTCTGGCCAAGGCCGCCATCGCCGCGCGCGTCGATGGCGAACTGCGCGACATCGGCCGGCCGCTGGAGCAGGACGCTAGCCTTGCCCTCGTGACGGCGAAGGATGAGGCCGACGCGCTGGAACTGGCGCGCCACGATTTCGCCCATGTGCTGGCCGAAGCGGTGCAGGCGCTGTTCCCCGGCACGCAGATCACCTTCGGCCCCGCGACGGACGACGGCTTCTATTACGACTTTGCGCCGGCCGAGCGGCCCTTCACCGAGGAAGACCTGCCCGCGATCGAGGCGGAGATGCGCAAGATCATCGCCGCCGACAAGCCCCTGCGCCGCGAAGTCATCGCCCGCGACACGCTGATCGCCCAGTGGGAAGCCGCCGGCGAGACGTTCAAGGCGCAATGGGCGGCCGAACTGCCGCAGGGCGAGGAACTGACCGTCTATCATTCGGGCGACGGCTGGTATGATATGTGCCGCGGCCCGCACCTCGCCTCTACCGGCAAGCTGGACCCGGCCGCCTTCAAGCTGACCCGCGTGTCGGGCGCCTATTGGCGCGGCGACCAGAAGAATGCGATGCTCAGCCGCATCTACGGCACCGGCTGGCTCAACAGGAAGCAACTGGCCGAACATCTGACGCGGCTGGAAGAGGCCGGCAAGCGCGACCATCGCAAGCTGGGCGCGGAGATGGACCTGTTCCACCTCCAGCAGGAAGCGCATGGCAGCGTCTTCTGGCATCCCAAGGGCTATCTGATCTGGCGCGAACTGGAAGCCTATATGCGTCGTGCCATCGACGCTGCGGGTTATCGCGAGGTGAAGACGCCGCAGGTGATGGATGCGCGCCAGTGGGAGCAGTCCGGCCATTGGGGCAAATATCGCGAAAATATGTTCGTCATCCCCGACGAAGTGCCCAACGTCGCGGACGAAGGGCCGCTGGTGTCGGACGATGCCGACTGGATGGCGCTGAAGCCCATGAACTGCCCGGCGCATGTCCTGATCTTCCGCCAGGGGATCAAAAGCTATCGCGACCTGCCCTTGCGCTTCTACGAAAATGGCTGTTGCCACCGCAACGAGCCGCATGGCGCGCTGCACGGCCTGATGCGCGTGCGCCAGTTCACCCAGGACGACGCGCACATCTTCTGCCGCGAGGACCAGATCGTCGAGGAAGTCCGCGCCTTCTGCGCGCTGGCCGATCGCATCTACAAGGATTTCGGCTTCACCTACTCGATCAAGCTCGCGCTGCGCCCGGACAAGCGCTTCGGCAGCGATGAGATGTGGGACAAGGCGGAAAATGAACTGCGCAATGCGGTGGCGGCGGCGGGCCTCAACACGCAGGACTATGGCTGGGAGGAACTGCCGGGCGAAGGCGCTTTCTACGCGCCCAAGCTGGAATGGCATCTGACCGACGCGATCGGCCGCACCTGGCAGGTCGGCACGATCCAGTCGGATCGCGTGCTGCCCGAACGACTCGACGCCAGCTACATCGGCGAAGATGGCGAACGCCACCGCCCGGTCATGCTCCACCGCGCGATCTTCGGCAGCTATGAACGCTTCATCGGCATATTGATCGAACATTATGCGGGCAAATTCCCGCTCTGGCTGGCGCCGGTGCAGGCGGTGGTCGCGACCATCGTGTCGGACGCGGACGATTATGCCAGGGACGCCGTTGCAAAGCTGCGCGCCGCGGGAATCCGTGCCGAACTCGACATCCGCAACGAGAAGATCAACTATAAGGTGCGCGAACATTCATTGGCGAAAGTGCCCAACCTGCTGGTCGTCGGCCGTCGCGAGGCAGACGAGGGCACGGTGGCGCTGCGCGAACTGGGCAAGGAGGGGCAGAGCGTGATTTCGCTCGATGCCGTCATTGCCCGTCTTGCAAAAGAGGCGCAGGCACCCGATATGCAGTGAGGCAGAAATGCCGCAAGGGTGCGTGATTCCGTTACGGCGGTGTTACGCACCCCTTTCGGCTTTGCGCAAAAGCCGCTAAGAGCCGTCCGTTTTTGAAACGACCGTAGGAGATATTGCTATACGTCCCCCGATGATGCGCCGCCCGATGGCGCCGCCGCCGAAATCCGGCCCCCGTTATAACGAGTTCATCAACGTGCCCAAGGTGCGCGTGATCGATGATGAAGGCGAGAATCTCGGTGTGATGTTTACGCAGGAGGCGATCGAGCAGGCCTATGAGATCGGCCTCGATCTCGTGGAAGTCTCGCCCAACGCTGACCCGCCGGTCTGCAAGTTCCTCGACATCGGCAAGTATAAATACGAAGCCCAGAAGAAAGCGAACATCGCCCGCAAGACCCAGAAGACGCAGGAGATCAAGGAGATCAAGATGCGTCCGAACATCGACGATCATGATTATGATACGAAGATGAAGAAGGTCCATGACTTCATCGGCGACGGCGACAAAGTGAAGATCACCCTGCGCTTCCGTGGCCGCGAACTCAGCCACCAGCAACTGGGCATGAACCTGCTCCAGCGCGTGGCCGAGAATGTCGCCGAAGTCGCAAAGGTCGAAGCCTATCCGCGCATGGAAGGCCGCCAGATGCTGATGGTGCTCGCGCCGAAATAAGCACGCCGCGCCCCTGGAAAGTGACGCTTGTCGGGCGGGGTCTGCAAGAAGACCCCGCCCGTTTGTTTTTCTTGAAGGAAGTTTCGGCCAGGAGCGGACATGTTCCCCCTCCCGCTGGCGGGAGGGGGCTAGGGGGTGGGCTTAGCGCAACGCGGCAATAGCCCACCCCGCTGCGACTAAATTCCCCCGGCACAAGGCCGGGGCCACTAAGTCTCGCTGCCCCTCCCGCCAGCGGGAGGGGAATGAAATGACGACAGTCCGCAACCCACCCTTCTCGTCATGCTGACGAAAGTCAGCATCCAGGGTTGCGCAGAGAGACTCTGGATCCCGGCATCCACCGGGATGACGGAGTTGGGCATGGTCCGCACTCCACCCATCTCGTCATCTCCGCGAGATCGGGTGCCAACTTGTCGCCGGCGCGCTGGTCGCATCGGGGGAAGGCCCCGGCCCGAGGCCGCCCTGTAGGGCGCGGGAAGGACGATGGGAATAGCCACATGGTTATCCACAGCCCGCTCTCCCTATCCTCGCCCCTTGCCCCGCCGCCGCCTTGCGCTATGTCGCGAGGGTCAGCAGCGCGGGAAATATATGGGTCGCCTTGTCAGTATCATCCGGGGCGCAGGGATCGCGCTGCTGTTCCTGGTCATCATGCTGTGCCTCGCGATCACGGTCATTCCCCCCTTTCTCGACCGCATCTATTATGAAGGGCCGGCCAGCCGTCACTATGACGGCGCACATTTCTTCAATCCCGATGGCGCGATCGAGACGCCCGCGCCGCCGGGGACGAGCCGGCAGGGATTTTTCGCGCGCTGGTTGCTGGGCGCTGACGACCGGCCGCGCTGGCCCGAGGCGATCGCGGTCAGGCCCAGTCGCCCCGCTCCCTTCGCCGCGCCGCGCGGCATGGTCGCGACCTGGGTCGGCCATGCGACCGTGCTGGTGCAGGCGGCGGGCCTCAATATCCTTACCGATCCGATCTGGTCCGATTACGCCAGCCCATTGCCGCCGCTTGGGCCGAAGCGGGTGGCGCAGCCCGGCATTCGCTTCGACGACCTGCCCAGGATCGACCTGATCCTGCTCAGCCACAATCATTATGATCATATGGACCTGCCCACGCTGAAGCGGCTCTGGGAACGGGACCGGCCGAAGATCGTCACCAGCCTGGGCAACGACAGGATTCTGAAGCGCGCGGGCATCCCCGCGACGGCGCTCGACTGGGGGCAGTCGGTCAGTGGCGCGGCGCTCAACGGCCTGGCGCCACAAGCCGTCATCCAGTGCGGCAATTACGAACATTGCCCTGACTATCAGGTGCATGTGACACGCAACCATCATTGGAGCAGCCGCTGGGGCGCCGACCGCAACCGCGCGCTCTGGTCGGGCTTCGTGATCGAGACACGGGCGGGGAACATCTTCTTCGCCGGCGATACCGGCGCGGGCGACATGGGCTGGCCCTATGAGGCGCGGCGCTATGGCCCGATCCGGCTGGCGCTGATCCCGATCGGGGCCTTCCGCTTCTGGAAGGGGCAGATGCAGTCGGACGCGCATATCGGCCCGGTGCAGGCGGTGGAGTTGTTCAGGCGGCTGGGCGCATCGACCGCCATCCCCATCCACTGGGGCACATTCCGCCTGTCTTATGAGCAATGGGACACCCCGCCCCGGATGCTGGAACTGGCGCTGCGCTGCGAGGGGATAGGGCGCAAACGCTTCGCGCCGCTGCGCATCGGCCAACCGCTGCGGGTGCCCACGGTCAGCCTGGTTCCGATCGGACGCAAGGCGTGCGACGAACGGGCGCTCCGCGCGTTGGAGTGATATGCACAGCTTATCCACAGGTCGTCCACAGGCGGCCCACAGGCTTAGCACGGGAGCGCGCATCATGACGGAAAAGGTTCGACAAGCGGGACAATGTCTGTGCGGCGCGGTCCGCTTCGACGCGGTCATCGCCAGCGGGGACATGGGGGCGTGCCATTGCGCCATGTGCCGGCGCTGGACCGGCGGCATATTCCTGTCGGTCGAATGCGCCGAGATCGACATCGCCGACCCCGACGCGATGGGCGTCTATGCTTCGTCCGACTGGGGCGAGCGCGGATTCTGCAAGACATGCGGCAGTTCGCTGCTGTGGCGATCGAAGGACGGCGCGCATCTCGCCGTGTCGGTGCAGGCGTTCGCCGATCCGGGCGCCTTCCCCTTCGCCACGCAGATCTTCATCGAGGAAAAGCCGGCCAGCTATAATTTCCGCGAAGAAACGCAGGTGATGACGGGTGCGGAGGTGTTCGCCGCCTTCGCGCCCGGTGGAGATGCGTAGCCGCCCCGTCAGGACGCGGCGGGGCAATCGCCTTCGCGCCTGCCGGTGAGGTCATGGGTCGTGCGCAGCACCGGCTTGCCGCCTTCCGTCTTGGTCATGGTGGCGCCCAGGGTCAGCGTGTCGGCGGTATAATTGCCTTCCACCGCGATTTCGGAGGCGCCCGCGCCGGCCTTGCAGCTCAAGGTCGCGATCAGACGGCCCTTCCGCGCCATCTTGTCCTTGTAGCTGCACTCCGTCCCTTCCTTGCCCGCGATCGCATCGGCGTCGGGCAGGCCGTCCTTGTCGATGGCGATGCAGAGCTTTTCCTCGTCTATCTGCTTCAACGCTTCCTGATATTCGGCCGGCGTGACGGTGGGCGTGTTGTAGCCGGTGGTCTTGCGGGTCAGCGCCCATTGGCCGGCTTGCATGACGACGGGCGCCTCTTCGGCTTCCGGCGCCGGCGCGGGATCGCTGCCGCACGCGGTCAGGCCAAGGGTCAGGGCCAGCGGCAGCACCGCATACCAGGTTTTTCGCATCATCCTCTCCCCTGTTCTCGGTAGGAACGGAACGGAGGCTCTACCGCTTGGCCATGAAGCGCAAGGGAAATCATCTCCGCTTGCGCGTGGGCGCGTGGAAGTCGGGCGGCCGGGCGGCAACCCAAAGAAGGAAGCGGGCTATGTCCGGCTGGGCGCGCAGCGCCTGCGGGTCCGTGTAGGCGCGGGCCAGCTCCGCATTGGTCAGCGTCGCATGGATGGTGCGGTGGCAGATCGGATGCAGCGGCGCCACTTCGCGCCCGCCCCGGCTTTTGGGCAGCGGATGATGCCATTCCACCCGGCGGCCCAGCGGCCGGTCGCAGAGCCAGCAATGGTCCGGCGGGTCAGTCGACACTGGTGACCCGAATCTGAAGTTCGTCACATTATGGGGCAGGCGCCGAACGAACTTCAGATTCATCGGGGTCACCAGCAAATATAGATTCTAATGCGCGCACTCCACGCCGATCCACTTGCCCTCCGATCGCGCGGTCATCGCCATGGTCATGTTCTGGGGGCCGCCCTCCATCTTCATGTCCATGTCCATGCTATAATGTTCGGGCGCATAGGTGCCGGACATGGTGGCGTTCATCGTGCCGCCCTGCGACTTGCAGGACACCTGCCCCTTCACCACGCCGCCCTTCGCCTCGAACCCGCCATAGGTGCAGTCCTTATTCTCCTGACCGGCGAACATTTCGCCGCCGGGGTTCGCGGCCTCCTCGGGCGTGACGCAATATTTGAGCGAGGTCTGGCTCATCATGCTCTTCATCTGGTCCTTCATGCCCGCGGGCGCGCCTGGCATGTTGCCAAGGTCGATATCCTTCACGGTGAAGCGGCCTTCCCACTGGCCGGGCTTGAGCTGCACCTTGTCGACCTGCGCCTTCACCTCCGCCCGGCTCATGGCGTCGGTGGCGGCGATGTCGCCGGTCTTGTCGCCGGCCTTGTCGCCGCAGGCGGCCAGACCCGCCGTCAGAACCGCAAGCATCAAGACTGTCCGGCGCATCGTCATCCTCCCTGTTTCCCTGCCCTTGTCCGACCATAACAGCGCCGCGCGCCGGTTCAATGACATGGGATAAAAGGAATAAATGTTCTTGATTTGTTCTTAATGATATGCTAAGCGCAGTCCGAAACTTTGGGGGGAGTTTTGATGCAGCGGACGATATCGGGCGAGCTGACGGCCTTCGGCCTCTATCTTCGTACCGGGCGCCGGGCCGCGCCAGCCGCGGTCGAGGTGAAGTTCAACCCCTGGCATGACGAGGAGAATGGGCGCTTCACCTTCACGGGACAGGGGCGCTATTTTGGAGCAGGCGCCGGCAAGGCCGGTCCCGCACGAACGCAGACTGGAGCCAGCCCGCGCCCCGACGGGGCGGACAGACGCAGTCGTTCGAGCCAGGGCGATGCGCTGGATCGCAGAAGCAATCGCGCGGACCATCCGGACAATTATGCCTTTTATACGGTGCAGCGGGGGGATTCGCTGTCCGGCATCGCTGCGCGGCGAAAGGGGCTGACCGCGCGCGATCTGGCGTGGCTCAACCGGCAATCGCCCGATCAGCCACTCAGGGTGGGACAGCGGATCAAGCTGCCGCATCAGGCCTATCTGGATAGGGGGCGCAGCGCGAAAAACAAGTTCCTCGCTCTCGCGCATTACCTGGACACCCATGGCGGCAAGCTGCCGCCGAACGTGGCCGAACCGCCGTCGCTGTGGAGTCAGATTCTGGGTGCGGATTGGAGGCGGGAGACGAAGAATGGCTATGACTTTCACATCGACGCGATTGCGCGGCCAAGGGAGATCATCGCCGAACTCACAAATGGTCCGATGGCAAAACGCTCGCAACGAGCCCCGGCTCAGGCGGGTCGGCCAGATCGCCGGGCAAGCGATGATGGCGGCCATTTCATCGCTGCTCGCTTCAACGACCCCGGCGACAGCTTCAACCATTTCGCCCAGGATCGGAATTTCAATCGTGGCGTCTACCGCGCCATGGAGGATGGATGGGCTAAGGACTTGCGCGCAGGAAAGACAATCATCGTCGACATCGTGCCACTATATGAGGGACAATCAAAACGCCCCTATCGAATCCACGTTACGTGGCGTGTCAACGGCAAAGAACAGTTCAGGGATTTCTCGAACGAAAGGAAAGGCAAGCCTCGTGGCCGATAAATTTGATGAACTCGGGCCTCTCATGAACGAGATTGGACTCGAATTGGTGGAATTGGTCGGTGGAGATGCAAACGGTATCTTTCTTTATGTGGAGATCGGCGACGGTTGGGTCAGCCCTAGCATCTTCAAGGACGAAGGTAATGTAGTGCGCTATTATAACCCCCGTGACACGAGTTTGAGCGATATGCTCTGGGAGGCTTGGTATCTTGAACCGGATGAACCGAACATGCGCTGGTCGGTTCTGGAATATGTCATTCAAGACAAGAAATTCCACGTCAGCATGAAATATCCCGAGGAAGTGAATGTGGACGTCGTCGACGACGAGCGGCGTGAAGCCGCCCTGCGCGCCCGCTTCGGCGACAAGCCGGTCGTCTATCCGCCCCCGCCCAAGGGCGCCTTCGAACTGAAGCCATAAGCCCGATTGCGCCTTCGATCAAAGAACCCATATTCGCCTTATGTCGATTCAGATCCGCACCACGCTCGATGAACCGGAAACCGGCGCAGGTTTCGTCCCGCATCGTCCTGCCCGCCCCGAAAAGAGCGAGGGTGGCCGCCCCTTCACGCTGGTGAGCGACTATGAACCGTCGGGCGACCAGCGCACGGCGATCCCCGAACTGGTCGAGCAGGCGCTGGCGGGAGAGAGGGACCAGGTGCTGCTGGGCGTCACCGGCTCCGGCAAGACTTTCACCATGGCAAAGGTTATCGAGGCGTTGCAGCGCCCGGCGCTGGTGTTGGCGCCCAACAAGATATTGGCGGCGCAGCTTTACGGGGAATTTAAGAGCTTCTTCCCCGACAATGCGGTCGAATATTTCGTCAGCTATTACGACTATTATCAGCCCGAAGCCTATGTCGCGCGGTCGGACACCTATATCGAGAAAGAGTCGAGCGTAAACGAGAGCATCGACCGGATGCGCCATTCGGCCACCCGCGCGCTGCTGGAGCGGGACGATGTCATCATCGTCGCCTCCGTCTCTTGCCTCTATGGCATCGGCTCGGTCGAAACCTATTCGGCCATGACCTTCGCGATGAAAAAGGGCCAGATCGAGGATCAGCGCGAGATCATCCGCAAGCTGGTCGCGCTCCAGTATAAGCGCAACGATGCCGGTTTCGCGCGCGGCAATTTCCGCGTGAAGGGCGACAATCTGGAGATTTTCCCGTCCCACTATGAGGACACCGCCTGGCGCATCAGCTTCTTCGGCAACGAGATTGAGGAGATTGTCGAATTCGACCCGCTGACCGGCAAGAAGGTCGCCAGCCTCGATTATGTGAAGGTCTTCCCCAACAGCCACCATGTCACCCCCGGCCCGACGCTCAAGCAGGCGATGGAGGCGATCCGGTTCGAACTGGCGGAGCGGCTGAAGGAACTGGTGGCCGAGGGCAAGCTGTTGGAGGCGCAACGGCTGGAGCAGCGGACCAATTTCGACCTGGAGATGATCGCGGCGACCGGCAGCTGCGCGGGGATCGAGAATTATTCCCGTTTCCTGACCGGCCGCCTGCCCGGCGAACCGCCGCCGACATTGTTCGAATATCTGCCCGAAAACGCCCTGTTGTTCGTGGACGAAAGCCATCAGACCGTGCCGCAGATCGGCGCGATGGCGCGCGGCGACCATCGGCGCAAGATCACGCTGGCCGAATATGGCTTCCGCCTGCCCAGCTGCATCGACAATCGTCCATTACGCTTCAACGAATGGGATGCGATGCGGCCGCAGACGGTCAGCGTGTCCGCCACGCCCGGCCCCTGGGAGATGGAGCAGACCGGCGGCGTGTTCAGCGAACAGGTGATCCGCCCCACCGGCCTCATCGACCCGCCGGTCGAGATCAAGCCGGTCGAGGATCAGGTGGACGACCTCATCAACGAATGCCGCAAGGTCGCCGCGCAGGGCTATCGCACGCTCGTCACCACGCTGACCAAGCGGATGGCCGAAGACCTGACCGAGTTCATGCATGAGGCGGGGATCAAGGTCCGCTACATGCACAGCGACGTCGAGACGCTGGAGCGTATCGAACTGATCCGCGACCTCAGGCTCGGCGTCTATGACGTGCTGATCGGCATCAACCTGCTGCGCGAGGGGCTGGATATTCCCGAATGCGGGCTGGTGGCGATATTGGACGCGGACAAGGAAGGCTTTCTGCGCAGCGAGACTTCGCTGATCCAGACCATCGGCCGCGCGGCGCGCAATGTCGAGGGCCGGGTGATCCTCTATGCCGACCGGATCACCGGGTCGATGGAGCGGGCGCTCAACGAGACGTCACGGCGGCGCGAGAAGCAGGAGGCGTACAACCGCGAACATGGGATCACGCCGACCACGATCAAGCGCAACATCGGCGACATCATCGCCCATGTGGCGAGCAAGGATCAGGTGACGGTGGATATCGGGCTGGACGACCGCCCGCACCTCGTCGGCCATAATCTGCGCGCCTATATCGAGGATCTGGAAAAGAAGATGCGCGCGGCGGCGGCGGACCTGGAGTTCGAGGAAGCCGGCCGCATCCGCGACGAAATCCGCAAGCTGGAGGCGGAGGAGTTGGGGCTGCCGCAAGAGCAGCAGGTGGCCGCGCCGCGTGGGCGCGCCACTGAGGGCAAGCCGGGAACGCGGAAGATGCGCTATGGGAAGGTGCAGCGGAAGATGGGGCGGTAGAGAGACCTTCCCCTATTCCGCCGCGCGCGGCCTTGGCGCCAGCCTTGTGCTTTCCAGCAGCGGCAGACCGCCTTCGGTCGGCACATAGATGATGCTGGCGTCCTTGCCGTCGATCGCCTGGATCTGGAGATAGCGCAGATAGCCGTCCGGGCCGCCCAGGCTGTCCTGAAGGATGCGGTTGGCGCGCGCCGCGCCTTCGGCCCGCACGACCTCGGCGTCGGCCAGCATCTTGGCGCTTTCCAGCCGAGCCCGTGCTTCCAGCACCGCGATCTGGCGCGAGGATTGCGCCTCGGCCAGCGCCGCGCGGCCGGCCTGCTCCTTGCTATAGACATTATAGGTCGGGCATCCCCACAGCACGCCCGAAAGCGTGATGCCGAAGAGGATGACGATCCCCAACAGGCCGGTTGCAGTCAGTCGCATTCTATCCCCCCGTCCTGATCAATCCGCAAACCCATCCGTCGCCCGGATCAGCGCGTCCAATATGCCCGGCTCATTATAGGCGTGGCCCGCGCCCTCGATCATCTCGAAGCGGGCCTGCGGCCAGGCGCGGTGCAGCGCCCAGGCGGTTTCGGCCGGGCAGGCCATGTCGTAGCGACCCTGCACGATGACGCCGGGAATATCCGTCAGCCGCCCCGCGTCGCGGATCAGCTGCCCGTCCTCCAGCCAGCCGCCATGGACGAAATAATGATTTTCGATCCGCGCGAAGGCGAGCGCGAAATCATCCTCGTCGTGGGTCGCGGACAGGGCCGGGTCGGGCAGCAGGCGGATCGTCTCGCCTTCCCAAACGCTCCAGGCGCGGGCGGCGGCGACCTGGGCCGCACGGTCTTCGCCGGTCAGGATGCGGCGATAGGCCGCCACCATGTCGCCGCGCTCGGCCGCCGGGATCGGGGCGACGAACCGCTCCCATTTGTCGGGATAGATGCGGCTCGCGCCCTGCTGATAATACCAGTCGATCTCGCTCTGCCGGATGGTGAAGATGCCGCGCAGCACCAGTTCGGTCACGCGCGCGACATGCGCCTGCGCATAGGCGAGCGCCAGGGTCGAACCCCATGAGCCGCCGAACACCAGCCATTGCTCCACGTCCATCATCGCGCGCAGCCGCTCTATGTCGGCGACAAGGTGCCAGGTCGTGTTGGCGTCCAAATTGGCGTGCGGCGTCGAGCGGCCGCAGCCGCGCTGGTCGAACAGCAACACATCATAGCGCGTGGGATCGAACAGCCGGCGATGATCGGGCGAGATGCCCCCGCCCGGCCCACCATGCAGGAAGACCGCGGGCTTGGCGCCGGGGGTGCCGACCCTCTCCCAATAGACATGATGGCCATCGCCGACATCCAGATGGCCGGACGCATGGGGTTCGATCGGGGGATAGAGCGTGCGCATGGCGCCTCTTGTAGCAGTCCGAACGGTTTCGACCAGCGACTTGAAGCATCGACCATCGGCATTGAGCGCCGCGCCCACCGGGCGCATCATCCCCGCCTTCAGGAGGGACTATCATGCGCGCCTTTTCCATGCTCTGCCTTGCCGCCGCGCTGGCGGTTGCGGCCCCGGCCATGGCCGCCACCGCACCCGATTATGCCGCCGCGCTGGCGGACCCCAAACGACCGGCCGAGGCGAAGGCACTGGACGCCAGCCGCAAGCCTGCCGAAACGCTCACATTCCTGGGATTGAAGCCCGGCATGAAGGCGGCCGACATCATGACCGGCTCGGGCTATTGGGCGGAAATCATGGCCGATGCGGTGGGACCCAAGGGCAAGGTGACGGCGTTCGAGCCGAACCAATTCTATACCCAGCCCGAGGAGCAGATGAAATGGCAGGCGCTGGTCGCGCGCCGGCCCGAGGTCAAATGGGTGCGCTATCCGTTCGAGGCATTCAGCGCGCCCGCGAACTGCTTCGACTTCACCATCATCAACATGAGCTATCATGATCTCTACTGGCAGTCGGACAAATATGGCATCCCGCGCACCGACCCGGCCGCCTTTGTGAAGACCCTCTACGCCGCGACCAAGGCGGGCGGGATCGTCGGCATCGTCGATCATGTCGGCGCGCCGGGCGATACGCGGGTCATCGTGGACAAGCTGCACCGGATCGATCCTGCCGTCGTGAAGGCGGACTTTGCGGCGGCCGGCTTCGTGCTGGAGGCGGACAGCCCGCTGCTCGCCAATCCGGCGGACGATCATAGCAAGCTGGTGTTCGATCCCACCGTGCGCGGCAAGACCGACCGCTTCCTGCTCCGCTTCCGCAAGCCCAAATAATTTGACCGCAAAGCGCAGGATGACGCAGCCCCGCGCCGCTGCCATCCTGCCGCCATGGACCTGACCGATCTCGACCGCCATGGCGCGGCACGCCTGCCCGCCCTGCTCTCCCCCGACCAGTGCGCCGCGATCATCGCGCTGTGGGACGATCCTGCCGCCTTCCGCAAGGAAGTGGTGATGGCGCGGCACGGCTATGGCCGCGGCCGCTACCGCTATTTCGCCTACCCGCTGCCCCAGCCGGTCGCGGCCCTGCGCGAGGCCCTTTGGCCCATGCTGGCCGACGTCGCTAATCGCTGGGCGGCGATGCTGGGGACGGGCGACATCTATCCCGCGCGCCATGCCGATTTCCTCGCTCGTTGCGCGCTCGGCGGGCAGGACAAGCCGACCCCGTTGTTGCTGCGCTATGAGGAAGGCGATTGGAACGCGCTGCATCAGGATGTCTATGGCCCCTACACCTTCCCGTTGCAGGCGGCGATCCTGCTCTCGCGGCCAAGCCAAGATTTCAGCGGCGGCGCCTTCGTCCTGACCGAACAGCGCCCGCGGATGCAATCCCGGCCCGAGGTGGTGCCGCTGGGCCAGGGCGATGCCGTGATCTTCCCGGTGCGCGACCGGCCAGTGAACGGCACGCGCGGCGTCCATCGGGTGCAGATGCGCCATGGCGTCAGCCGGCTCCTGTCCGGCACGCGCTACACGCTGGGGATCATCTTTCACGACGCGGTTTGAGGCTTAGAGTTTACCCTGTTCAGATCGAATCAAGATAAACTCTATTTGTTTTCCGTGATTTCCGAGCCGTGAAATGTTCCATTTCACTCGAAATCACTCCAGCCAGCCCCCGTTCAGCAACCCCATTACAATTTGCGACAAATTTGTCCGGCAGATGCCAGAAACTTGCGACAAGTGGCGGCTAGACGAAGTGGGGTTCCGGTCTGTCTGTAGGGGGTTTCGTGCGTCGATCCGCGTCCGTCTTTCTGATGCCTTTCCTGCTGGGCGTCGCGCCCGGCGCGCTGATGGCGCAGGAGCAGCCCAGAGGCACCGCGCAGGAACCGGTCGATGACGGCGAGGAGATCATCGTCACCGGCCAGCCGCAGCGTGGCGCGGTGATCGGCGAGATCGAGCCGGAACAGCAATTGTCGCCCGCCGACGTCCGCGCGCTGGGCGTCACCTCCATCAACGAACTGATCACCGAATTATCGCCCCAGACCAACGGCACGCCGATTGTTCTGCTCAACGGCAAGCGCATCTCCAGCTTCGCCGAAATCCGCGACATCCCGTCCGAAGCGGTGGCGCGGGTCGATATCCTGCCCGAACAGGTGGCCCTGAGCTATGGCTATGCGCCGACGCAGAAGGTGGTGAACATCGTCCTGCGCCAACGCTTCCGCGCCGAAACGGGCGAGGTCGAGCTGGGCACCACGACCGAGGGCGGGCGCGACAATGGCGAGCTGGAAGCGGGCATATTGCGCATCCGGGGCGACAATCGCTTCACGCTGAACCTGGAATATAGCCGCGCCGCACGCCTGCTGGAAAGCGAGCGCGACATCACCACCACGCCTTCCAGCCGCCCCTATTCGCTGACCGGCAATATCACCTCCGCCACCCAGGGCATGGAGATCGATCCGGCACTGTCAGCGCTGGCCGGCCAGAGCGTGACGATCGCGAGTGTGCCCGCCAGCGCCGCCAATGGCGCCCCGACGCTCGCCGATTTCGTCGCGGGCGCCAACGCGACCGACGTCAGCGACATCACCCGCTATCGCACGCTCAGCCCCGCGACCGAGAATTTCTCCGCCAACGCGACGCTCGCCCGTGCGCTGGGCGGGGTGTCGGCGACGCTCAACGGGCGGCTGGAGCTGTCGGAAAATGATTCGCTCCAGGGCTTGTCCACGGCCGCCCTGGGCCTCGACGCGGGCAGCCCCTTCTCCCCCTTCGGCCAGGACGTCACCCTTTATCGCTATCTGGCGCAGGCTGGCGCGCTGGGGCAGCAGATACGTGGCACCACCGGCCATCTCGGTCTGACGCTGAACGGGCGGATCGGTCGCAAATGGCAATGGTCCTTCACCGGCAATGGCGACCTGTCGATCACCCGCACCCGCACCGACCGCGGCGCGTCGACCGATGCGATCCAGGCCGCGCTCGACGCGGGCGACCCGGCGGTCAATCCCTATGGCGACTTTGCGCCCGGCCTGCTCGCCACCCGCATGACCGACACGGCCCGCGCCAAGAGCCAGGCCGTGACCGCCGACCTGCTGGTCAGCGGCACGCTGTTCCATATGCCGGCGGGCGATGTCATGACCTCGATCCGGGTCGGTGGCTCAGCCAACGGCTTTGAAAGCCGCTCGACCCGGTCGGGGGCGGCGTTCAGCACCGATTACAGCCGGCAGATCGGCAGCGGCCAGATCAGCATCGACGTGCCGCTGACCAGCCGGTCGAAGGGCGTGCTGGGCGGTATCGGCGACATCGGCGTCAATGTGAACGTCGCGGCGCAGCAATTGTCGGACTTCGGCACCCTCTCGACGCTCGGCTATGGGCTGCGCTGGCAACCGGTGAAGGCGGTGCAGATCCTGGCGTCGGCCAATCAGGATCGCGCCGCGCCGACCGGATCGCAGATCACCGATCCGCTGATTTCGACGCCCAATGTCTCGGTCTTCGACTATGCCACCGGGCAAAGCGTGTTCGTGACGCAATTGTCGGGCGGCAATGCGTCCTTGCGCGAAAGCGTGCGCGACCAGTTCCGCCTGAGCGCGACGGTCAAGCCCTTCGAAAAGCCGAACCTGACGCTGACGGCCACCTATCTGAACAGCCGCACCAGCAACCCGATCGCCGCCTTCCCGACGCCGACGCCCGCGATCGAGGCCGCCTTCCCGCAGCGCTTCCTGCGCGATGCCGACGGCAATCTGTTGCAGGTCGACGCGCGGCCGATCAACTTCTTACGGTCGCAGAGCGAACAGCTACGCTGGGGTTTCGACCTCTCCATTGCGCTTAAGTCGCACATACAGAAATTGATGGAGGCATGGCGCGCATCGGGCGGCAGGCCCGAGGATCGCCCACCCGAATTGCAGGGGCTGTTCGGCAATCGAGAACGACGCCGGGGCGGGCAGGAAGGCGGCCCGCCGCCGGGCGAGGGCGGCGGCGACCGGCCGCGCGGCGAAGGCGGCAATGACGGGCCGGGGGGCCAGGGCGGGGGTCAAGGTGGCGGCCGGCCGGGCGGCGGCTTTGGCGGTCCCGGCGGCTTCGGCGGTGGACGCGGTGGCGGTGGCGGTGGCGGTGGCGGTGGCGGTGGACGCCTGAGCTTCAGCCTCTATCACACCTGGCATCTGGAGGAGAGCATCCTCATCGCGCCCGGCGTGCCGGAACTCGACCTGCTGAACGGCGACGCCACCGGATCGTCGGGCGGTCAACCCCGGCATGAGATCAGGGCGCGGATCGGCTATTCCAACAACGGTATCGGCGCGCGGCTGGGCGTCGACTGGGAAAGCGGCACCCATGTCGACGGCGCGCTGAGCGGAACGGCGGGCGGCAGTTCGCGGCTCGACTTCGGCAGCCTCGCGACCGCGAACCTGCGTATCTTCGCCAATCTGGGGCAGATGCCGCAACTGACGAGGAAGGCGCCCTTCCTGCGCGGATCGCGCGTGTCGATCGGCATCGACAATATCTTCAACCAGCGGCGCGAGGTGCGCGACGCGACCGGGGCAACGCCGCTGCGCTACCAACAGGATTATCTTGATCCGCTGGGCCGGACGATTTCGATCAGCTTCCGCAAGCTGTTCTTTCCCAATTTCGGCCCGGGCAACCGGCCGCGTGGTTAGAGCCCGCCCCGTCAGGAGGCCAGCGACCGGGATTGCGGCTGGCGCAGACCGGCGACGTCGACCGGGCCGGCAAACTCCACGCCCATCCGGTCGTCCTTCGACCAGCGCGCGGTCGCCTTCACCATCGTCTGCTCATTGAGTTCGATCGCGAACAGCGTGCCCGCCGGCACGTTCCACAGCCCTTCGATCAGCGCGCCGGTGGCGGAGATATTGCGGACACGTCCGGTATAGACATGACCGTCATGATGGACCTGGACGGTGCGCAGCATCGTCTTGCGCTCCTGCCGGCTCGATTGATAGCCGTTAGGCATCGCCGCCGTGCCGCCGCCGCGATGGGTGATGAGCACCAAATCGGAAGGCATCGGCTTGCCGTAGATATAGCCCTGGATATGGCTGCATCCCAGCTGGCGGATCAGTTCCAGCTCATCCTGTGTTTCCGCTCCCTCGGCGGTCGTATCCATGCCCAGCGCCTCGGCCAGGCTGACGATCGCCTTGATGATCGCGCTGTTGCGATTGCCCTTGATGGCGGCCCCGCGCACGAAGCTCTGGTCGATCTTGATCTTGTCGAACGGCGCCTTCTTCAGATAGCCGAGCGAACTATAGCCGGTGCCGAAATCGTCGAGCGCCAGCCGCACGCCCAGCGCCTTCAGCCGCGCGAACATGGAATCGGTGCCCGCGTCATCGTTTAGAAAGACGCTTTCGGTGATCTCCAGTTCCAGCCGCTCTGGGGCCAGTTGCGCCGCCGCCAGCGCGTTCATCACCGTGGAGGGAAAGCCCGGATTGGCGAACTGTGCCGGCGATACATTCACCGCCACGCGGATGCCGCCGGGCCATTGCGCCGCGTCGCGGCAGGCGGTGCGCAGCACCCATTCGCCGATCGGCGCGATCAGGCCGCTATCTTCGGCGATCGGCACGAACAAGGCTGGGGAAATCACCCCGCGCGTGGGATGGTTCCAGCGCAGCAGCGCTTCATAGCCGGTGATCTGCTCCGTCCGCGACGACACGACAGGCTGATAAACCAGATGCAGCCCGTCGGCGGCCAGCGCATGGCGCAAATCCTCCTCCAGCTTGCGCCGGTCCTCCGCATCGGCGTGCATGTCCGACGAATAGAAGCGATGCACGCCGCGCCCATCGCCCTTGGCCGCATAGAGGGCAAGGTCCGCGTTGCGGATCAGCGCATCGGCGGTGACGCCATCCTGTGGGCAGGAGGCGATGCCGATCGATACGCCGATCACCACCGCCGTCCCTTCGATCGAATAGGGCTGCGAGATGCCGGTGATGATCGTCTGCGCCAGATGGGCCAGTGCCGCCTGGTCCTGACGGCCCGGCAGGAGAATCTTGAACTCGTCGCCGCCCTGGCGCCCGACCAGCCCCTTGTCGCCAACCACGCGCTGGAGCCGCTGGCTGACCTGCCGCAGCAGCGCGTCGCCGGCGGGATGACCCAGCGTGTCGTTGACCGTCTTGAATCGGTCGAGATCGAGCATCATCAGCGCGCAGTCGCCCGGCCGTCCCTGACGCTCGGCCACAGCCTGCTCCAGTGAACGCAGCATCTGGATGCGGTTGGCAAGGCCCGTGAGCGAATCGAACTGGGCCAGTCGCGTCACCTCGGCCTGGCTGCGGCGCATTTCCGTAAGGTCGGTGCCGGACCCGCGAAAGCCGTGGAACTGATCATATTCGTTGAATACCGGCTGGCCGGAAATCGACCACCAGCGTTCTTCCTTCGACAGGGCGGCGCAGACGGCGATATCGGAAAAGCCGGTGCGGGCGGACAGATGGAAGCCCAAAGTCCGCTCGCCATCGCCCTGCTGCTTGTCGCCGTGACGGACGATCTGCGTGATGGGACGCCCGATCAGGCCGCCCATGGGCACCTCCAGCGTCTCAACCAATGTGTCCGAAATATAGGTGAGGCATCCGTGCCGATCGGTTTCCCAGAACCAGCCGCGCCCGGTGCGCTCATGTTCCTGCAGCAGCCGGTCGGACCGCTGGGCGCGCAGATCCTGTCGATGCAGCTCGATCGCGCGTTCACGATCGGCCGTAGCCTGTCGCACGGCGGCGATGGCCATCACGAAGACGCAGCTTGCCAGCAACCCGGCCTGAGTCACCTCCGCCTTCTCCACCACCGACACCAGCAGCGCGCCGAGAAAATAGACGATCCCCAGCAGCCGGCGGTCGCCGAAGATGCATACGGCGAGCAGCGCCACCGCCAGTTCGGGCACCGCCGCGAGGAAGATCGCATCCGACGCGGCCGTCGGTTGGCTGTTCAGCCAGAGGCTGTAAGTAAGGCCCGACAGGAACAGCATCGGCAGCATCAGCCAATTCTGCACATGCGGCATCAACCGCTGGAACGGCGCCTGGCGCGGCAGGATCATCAATGTGCCGTCGACCAGCAGCATCGTCGCGAGCAAGATCGCCTGCCGGACATCGCCGTCCCGGTAGAAGGGCAGGTTGAGCACGGCGACGACGCAGATTTTGGCGAGCAGGATCAGCGGCCACAGCCGCGCGATATGGACGAAGGCGCCCGAAATCCACGACGCCGCCACTTCCGTGCCGCTCCGCGCCAGCCCGAGCGCCATCATCAGGGTGATGGGGCTGGCCGGACCATCGGATCGGTGGGCGCGCACGAAGGACATGCGTCCTCCATTAGCAACCAGTCATTGACAGAGAATTACTTCACCGCCGCCAATAATGCGCCACGACGAAGCTGCGATCGCCTGGAGCATTTTCAAGTCGGGCTTTACGGTCAACGGCCCGGCAAAGGCTTCATCAAGAAAGACAAAAGCATTTCACCATGCGCGGACATGCTCTTGCAACAGGCTTGAGGCGCGCGGCATCGAACCGTCCAGGCCGGTCGCGTCAGACGCGCATCGGCATCAGCACATAGAGCGCGGGGCTGGCGTCGCTTTCGCGGATCAGCGTCGGCGCGGCTGCGTCGGCCAGATGAAGTTCGACCAGGTCGGTGTCGATCTGGCCGAGAATATCCAGCAGATAGCGCGCGTTGAAGCCGATGTCGAAACCCTCGCCCTGGAAGGCGCCGGGCACTTCTTCGGCCGCGGTGCCATTTTCGGGGCTGGTGACGGACAGGGTGATGCGGTCCTTGTCCAGACTCATCTTGACCGCGCGGGTCTTTTCGGTGGCGATGGTCGCGACGCGGTCCACGCCCTCCTCGAAGCTGCGCGGATCGATCTTGAGCAGCTTGTCGTTCGCGGTTGGAATGACCCGGCTATAATCGGGGAAGGTGCCGTCGATCAGCTTGCTGGTCAGGATCGCGCTGCCCAGCCCGAAGCGGATCTTGCTGGCGGACAGGCTGACCTGCACCGAACCCTCGACCTCGTCGAGCAGCTTGCGCAGTTCGCCGATGCACTTGCGGGGCACGATGATGCCCGGCATCCCGTCGGCGCCGTCGGGCCGCGGCACGGTGACGCGGGCAAGGCGATGGCCGTCGGTGGCGGCCGCCTTCAGCACGGGCTGACCGCCGGAACTGGCGTCTTCGGCGACATGGAAATAGATGCCGTTCAGATAATAGCGCGTTTCCTCGGTCGAGATGGCGAAGCGCGTCTTGTCGATGATCTGCTTGAGCGTCTCGGCCGGCAGTTCGAAGCTGGTGGGCAGGTCGCCCTCCGCGATCACCGGGAAATCGTCGCGCGGCAGGGTCGACAGGTTGAAGCGGGCGCGGCCCGCCTGGATCAGCATCTTGCCCTCGGCCGCCTGCAACGACACCTGGCTGCCTTCGGGCAGCTTGCGAGCAATGTCGAACAATGTGTGGGCGGAAATGGTGGTGGCACCTGCCTGTTCCACCTGGGCCGACACGCTTTCCACCACCTGGAGGTCGAGATCGGTCGCCATCAGCTTGATCGCACCATCGGCCGACGCTTCGATCAGCACGTTGGACAGGATCGGAATCGTATTGCGCCGCTCGACCACCGACTGGACGTGGCTCAGGCTCTTGAGGAGCGTTGCGCGTTCGATGGTGGCCTTCATGTCCCTGTTCTGTCCGTTCTTTTAAGCCTTTAGCCAGGAATTCGGTCGAATCCCGGCGACAATGATGGATGCTTCTTCATAACCACTGTTGCGGCCCCTGCAAGCGTCGCCTTCACCCTTTCGCGTCGGCGTGCTTGCAAAAGCGAACGGCTTGGGCTTTGCCGTGGTCATGCGCCGCGCCCTCGCTCTCCCGATCCTGTTCCTGCTCGCGGCGACGCCCGCAGCGGCACGCGATTCACTTGGCATTTTCGAGGGATGGGGCGCCTTTCGCGATCCCGGCGGCAGTCAGAACGGGCCGCGCTGCTACGCCATAGCCGAACCGGTGGTGCGGCGCGGACAGGCGCGCAGGGGCTTCGCCTCGGTCGGCAACTGGCCGCGCCAGCGGGTGCGCGGGCAGCTCCACATCCGTCTCAGCCGCGCCCGCGCGCCGCAGGCGCCGGTGACATTGAGTGTCGGAGAACGCCGCTTCACATTGGTCGCGGGCCAGGTCGACGCCTGGGCGTCCGACGCCCGCAACGACGCGCAGATCATCGCCGCGATGCGCTCCGCCCGCAGCATGAGCGTGCAGACGGTCGGCGCGGACGGGCGTGCCTTTGCGGACTCTTATGCCCTGCGTGGGGCGGCGACGGCGATCGATGCGGCGGCGCTGGGATGCGCGCGGCTGCGCTGATGTAACAGTCCTTTAAAAATCCGCGCAAATCGACTATGTGCGCGGCCATGCAGACAGCCGCCAGCCCCCTGATGCCGATTCCCGGCGCTATCGATCCTGTGCCCGTGCCCCGCGCAGTGACGCCCCGTGAAGATGGGCGCATCGACCTGATGGGCCTGTCGCGCCCGCAGATCAAGGGAGCGCTGGAGGAAGCGGGGCTGGACGTCAAGGCGGCCAAGCTGCGCTCCAAGCAGCTGTTCCACTGGCTCTATCATCGCGGCGTCACCGATTTCGAAGCAATGACCGACCTTGCCAAGCCGATGCGCGGCTGGATGGCCGAACGCTTCGTCGTCGGCCGGCCGCAGGTGGTGGAGGCGCAGGTGTCGAGCGATGGCACCCGCAAATGGCTGCTCCGCTCGGACGACGGCCAGGATTATGAAATGGTCTTCATCCCCGATGCGGATCGCGGCACGCTGTGCGTGTCCAGCCAGGTCGGCTGCACGCTCAATTGCAGTTTCTGCCATACCGGCACGATGCGACTGGTGCGCAACCTGACGCCGGGCGAGATCGTCGGCCAGGTCATGCTGGCGCGCGACGCGCTGGGCGAATGGCCCAAGGGCAGCATGGCGTCCGCCAATGACGATGAGTCGGACGAAGCGTCGCAATATACGCCGGACGGCCGGATGCTCACCAACATCGTGATGATGGGCATGGGCGAGCCGCTCTATAATTTCGATCATGTCCGCGACGCGCTGAAGGTGGTGATGGACGGCGACGGCCTGGCCCTGTCGAAGCGCCGCATCACCCTGTCGACCAGCGGCGTCATCCCGATGATGGCGCGCGCGGGCGAGGAGATCGGCGTGAACCTTGCCGTATCGCTCCATGCCGTGACCAAGGATGTGCGCGACGAACTGGTGCCGCTCAATCGCAAGTTCGGCATCGAGGAATTGTTGCAGGCCTGCGCCGACTATCCCGGCGCCAACAATGCCCGCCGCATCACCTTCGAATATGTGATGATCAGGGACAAGAATGACAGCGACGAGGATGCCCGCGAACTGGTCCGCCTGCTGCGCAAATATAAGCTGCCGGCCAAGGTCAATCTGATCCCGTTCAATCCCTGGCCCGGCACCGACTATGAATGTTCGACGCCCGAGCGGATCAGGCGCTTTTCCGACATCGTGTTCGAAGGCGGCATCAGCGCGCCGGTACGCACCCCGCGCGGTCGCGACATCATGGCCGCCTGCGGGCAGCTCAAGTCGGCGAGCGAGAAGAAGAGCAAGGCGGAAATGAAGCGCCTGGCCGAGGAAAAGCAGGCCGCGCTCGGATGATGCGCCGCCGGTCCCTGCGTCAGACGCCCGCTTGACCGCAAGGGGAAAAGCGGCCTAGCGGCGATGAATGGCCCGATCCGGTGGATCGGCACAGCCTGCCCGACTCTGAAAAAGAAGCGGGAAGGCGCCGTTTCAGGGTGCCGCGTGGGGCGACACCCGTCTCCAACAGCCGGGTCGCACCGATGAACGCACCACGCCAAGACGAAACGGACTTCGAAGCCGCCTTGCGCTTTTCCTGCACATCCTGTGGCAGATGCTGCAACGGCCTGCGCCTGCTCCTGAGCCTGTCGGAAGCGGTCAGCTGGCTGGAACATGGCGGGCGGGTCGAACTGCTGTGCGATGCCGCGCCGGCCCTGCCCTTCGCGGAAGGATCGAGCGAAGCCTATCGCGCCGCGCGTGCCGTGCCGGCGACAAGCCACAAGCTGCCGGTGACGATCGCCGTGACATTGACCGCGGTCTTCGAAGGCCCCTGCCCCAATCTGCAACCCGACATGCGCTGCGGCGCCTATGATCGACGCCCCAATGCCTGTCGCATCTATCCCGCTGAAATCCGCCCCGACCGCGCGATCGTGCCGGCCGAAAAACTGTGCCCGGACGAGGCCTGGGACGCCAGACAGCCGGTTTTCGTCCACCCCGCGACCGGCATCGCCGATGACGTGACCGCCATTGCGATCGACCGCGCACGAAGCGCGGGGATCGAGGATGTCGATCGCAAGGCCCGCCTGCTGGCCCTTCTCGGCATCGACCAGGCCGCGCTCGCCAATGAAGGCTATGCGATCTGGAAGCCGGCGTCCGACCTGCTGCTGGAGACACTGCGCACCGTCATCGCGGCGGACCTGCCGGAGGAAGGAGAGCCGCTGCGGTTCCAGATCGTCTCTCCGCGCGAGGATACGCGGCGCATGATCGCGCAGGCCGAGGGCGCCGACGCCCCGCCCGATCCCGCGCGCGGCTACGATTATCTGCCGCTCTACGCCTGAGCTGGGAGGCAGCATGACGGACGAGGAGATGGCGGCGCTGGCCGAAGCCTTTCTGGCCTGCGCCCTGCCCAAGGAACGCTGGACCCATGAGGCGCATTTCGCGACGGCGCTGTGGCTGATGCTGCGACGGCCCGACATCCAGCCGGAACGCGACATGCCCGGCATGATCCGCCGCTATAATGAAAGCGTCGGCGGGGTGAACAGCGACACGGGCGGCTATCATGAGACGATCACCCAGGCGTCGCTGCATATGGCCCGCCACCTGCTGGCCGGCCTGCCCGCCGACGCCACGCCCGCGAACGCCCTCGTCGCGCTGATGGCCTCGCCGCTCGGGGACAAGGACTGGCCCTTCATCTACTGGTCGCGCGATCGGCTGATGTCGGTGGCGGCGCGACGCGACTGGGTGGCGCCGGACTTGCAATCGTTGCCTACATAGAAAGCTGCCGGCATAGAAAAAGGGCGGCCCCTTGCGAGGCCGCCCTTTCCCTGTATCCGATCGAGAGGGATCAGAAACGGAAGCCGACGCCAACCAGGCCGGCGTCACGGCCGCCAATGTTGGCTTCATATTCGCTGCGCTGATATTCGGCCGAGATATAGGTGTTCGGGGTCACGGCATATTCCAGACCGCCGCCGTAACGCACGCCTTCGAACGACCCGCCGGCGCCGCCGACGTCGATACGGGTGTTGGCGTAGCCGACCTTGCCGAAGGCCAGGATCTGCGGGGTCAGCGTGTAGCCAAGGCGGACCGAAGCGGCCAGGTCGCGGCTGACTTCCGCACCGGCGCCGGCGCTGGTGGTGCTGTCGCTGAACGAAACTTCGGGGCCGAAGGTCACGCGGGGGGTGACGGCCAGGTCATAGCCGGCGGTCACGCCATAGGTGAAGCCGTCGCGACCGTCGAACTTGTCATAGCCCATGATGACGCCTGCGCGCGGCCCGGTGAAGGGAGCGGCATCCTGAGCGAAAGCAGGAGCGGAGAAAGCAGCGGCAGCAGCAATCGCTGCGAAAATCACAGTCTTCATAAAGTCCTCGATATTATTCTTGTCGCCGTGATTTAGATGTTCATCCGGCGTTCAGGTTAGATGCAAAGCAACCATGAACTTATTCTCATGATTCCTCCTGCTTCTTTTCTCCTCATTATCAGAGAGAAAAGAGCGCTATCCGCATCTTGATTGCGCAGGGGTCATCTAGGATCGTCAAATAGATTTGCAAAGGGGTTCGAACTTTATTTCAATCAATTTCAGCACTTGTGTTGCAAAACGGTTACAGCCCGCCTTGCGCACCCTTGACAATGACCGACTCCGGGGCCGGCTCTGGACCACCGCCGAAAATCCGATAGGATCGCGCCATGAACAGCCCGGTAGACAGCGCCAATGCGATCGTCAGGCGGCACCGCCTGTCCACCCGGCTATGGCATTGGCTGAACGCGCTGCTGCTCTATGTCCTGTTCACCAGCGGCCTCGGCATCTTCAACGCCCATCCCCGACTCTATTGGGGACAATATGGCGCCAATTACGATCATGCCTGGCTGGTGCTCGATCGCTTTCCCGGCTGGATCACCCTGCCCGGCCATTACAGTCTGGCGCTGTCGCGCCACTGGCATCTGGCGGCCGCGCCGATCTTCGCCTTCGCGCTGCTTTTCTACATGCTCTGGAGCCTCGCCAACCGGCATATCACCCGCGACCTCGCCTTCCGCCGCAGCGAGCTGGCGCCGCGCCATGTCTGGCGGGACATAAAGGATCATGCCCGGCTGCGCTTCCCCACCGGCGAGGCGGCGTTGCGCTACAATGTCCTTCAGAAGGCGAGCTATATCGGCGTGATCTTCGTCGCGCTGCCGCTCGTCATCCTGACCGGCCTTACCATGTCGCCGGGCATGAACGCGGCCTGGCCCTGGCTGGTCGAACTGTTCGGCGGGCGGCAGTCGGCCCGGTCGATCCATTTCCTCACCGCCTTCGCGCTGGTCGCCTTCTTCCTCGTCCATATCCTCATGGTGCTGCTCGCCGGGCCGGTGAACGAGCTGCGGTCGATGATCACCGGCCGCTATCGCCTGCCGAAGGCGCGGTCCGGGGTCGGGGCGGGGGCATGATCCTCACCCGCCGCACCCTCCTCCTCGGCGCCACCGCGTCGCTCGCGGGCTGCGATCGGTTGGCCCGCAACGAAGGCTTCCGCGAGGCGCTCTTTTCCGCCGAGAATTTCCACAAATGGGCGCAGCGCGGCCTGATGGCCGGCGACGCGCTGGCGCAGGAGTTCCGGCCCGACCAGATCTCCCCCTTCTTCCGCGCCAACGGCACCGCCAATCCGAATACGCCCGCCTATAAGGCGATCTGGCGTGGCGGCTTCGCCGACTGGCGGCTGCGCGTCGACGGGCTGGTGGCGCGGAGATTGTCGCTTTCGCTGTCGCAGTTGCGCAGCCTGCCCCATCGCGAACAGATCACCCGGCATGACTGCGTCGAGGGCTGGAGCGCAATCGGCAAGTGGCGCGGCGTGCCCCTGAAGACCATTCTCGACGGCGCAGGCCTGCGCGATCGTGCGCGCTACCTCGTCTTCCACTGTGCCGACACCATGGGCAGCGGCCAGCCCTATTATGAAAGCATCGACCTCATCGACGCCTTCCATCCCCAGACCATCCTCGCCTTCGCGCTCAACGACCGGCCGCTGTCGGTCGCCAACGGCGCGCCGCTGCGCCTGCGGGTCGAACGGCAGCTGGGCTACAAGCACGCCAAATATCTGATGCGGATCGAGGCCGTGGAGAGCCTTTCCGGCGTCGGCAAGGGCAAGGGCGGATATTGGGAAGACCATGCCGGCTATGACTGGTATGCGGGCATTTGACGCCTGCGAAACGACATGACAAGGTAGCGGCATGAAACTGTTTGAACGTGTTCTCAAGCGGTTGGTCACACGTGGCCAGCTTACCGTCCACTATGCCAATGGAGGCAGCTTCACCATCGGACATCCCGATCCGGCCTTCCCCAATCTGGCGCTGCGCTTCAAGGACGGGCGCGTTCCGCTCGACATCATCAAGGATCCGCGGCTCGGCATGGCCGAAGCCTGGATCGACGGCCGCGTCGGCATAGAAGGTGGCGGCATCATGGAATTCGTGTCCATGATCCGCGCCAACAATCCCTGGGAGCAGGGCCGCTCCATCGACGCCAAGAGCTTCGTCAGCCGCAGTTTCAAGTCCGCCCGCCAGAAATTTTGGCGGTTGAATCACAAGAGCCGGTCCAAGGCCAACGTCGCCCATCATTATGATCTGTCGGGCGCGCTCTACGCCCTCTTCCTCGACCGCGACCGCCAATATAGCTGCGCCTATTTCCCCGATGCCGACAATGAAGCCGGCATCAGCCTGGAACAGGCGCAGGAGGACAAGAAGGCGCATATCGCCGCCAAGCTGCACCTGAAGCCCGGCATGAAGGTGCTGGACATCGGCTGCGGCTGGGGCGGGATGGCGCTCTATCTGCATCGCACCTGCGGCGTCGACGTCACCGGCATCACCCTGTCGGAAGAACAGTTGAAGGTCGCGCGCCAGCGCGCCGAGGAAGCGGGCGTCGCCGACCATGTCCGCTTCGAACTGATCGACTATCGCGACATGCAGGGGCCGTTCGACCGGATCGTGTCGGTCGGCATGTTCGAGCATGTCGGCACCGCCCATTTCCGCACCTTCTACAATAAGTGCCGCGAATTGCTGGCGCCCGACGGGGTGATGCTGATCCACACGATCGGCCGCGTCGACGGGCCGGGCATCACCGACGCCTTCACCCAGAAATATATCTTCCCCGGCGGCTATATCCCCGCTTTGTCGGAGATGATCCAGGGCAGCGAGGGGACGCGCCTGATGGTGACGGACGTGGAGGTGCTGCGCATCCATTACGGCCTCACCATCCGCGAATGGTACAAACGGACCCTGGCGCACAAGGCGGACATCGTCGCCCTCTATGACGAGCGCTTCTTCCGCCTCTGGACCTTCTACCTCGCCGGCGCGGCGACTGTGTTCGAACATGGCGGCATGGTGAATTACCAGGTCCAGTATGTCCGCGACCGCCGCACCCTGCCCATTACCCGCGACTATATGCAGGAGGCGGAGGCGGCGCTGCGGGGACGCTGATCCGCATTAACCATCGCTGACAGCCATGTTCCCGGACGGTTCAGTCGACGGCGCGCATTCTCCCCTCCATGCCCCCACGCGGGGGGCTTAGGAGGAGAGAAGGACATGAACCTGTTTTGGAAGGGCGCGGCGGCGCTGACCCTCGCCATTGCCGGACTCGGCGCGGCGGCGGTTCCCGCCCAGGCCCAATATTATGGCAATCATGGCTGGCGCGGCGACCGGGACGGTCGCTGGGACCGGCGTTGGGATGATCGTCGTCGCTGGGACGACCGGCGGCACTGGCGCGGCGACCGGCGCGACTGGCGGGGTCATCGCGGCTATTACCGCTCCAATTATCGCTATCGCCAGCGTTGCTGGACCGAATGGCGCTATGACTATTATCGCGACCGCGACGTGCGGGTGCGCATCTGCCGCTGACCCTCACACCCGTTGGCTTCGGGCGAAGGCGAGACGCCGACTCATCATGCGTCTCGCCTTCGCCCGATGCCAACGGCCACTGAACATCGATTGAACCCAAGCGCGGGTTGCGGCATTGCATCGGCATGACCGATCCCACGCCCGTGATTCAGAGCCTGCTGTCGGGCCTGCCTGTCCTGCTGCTGCACCTTGGCAGCGCCACCCTGGTCTGGCTGGCGGCGCTCGCCCTCTATCTGTGGATCACCCCGCATGACGAGTTCGCGCTGATCCGCGCCGGGAACGAGGCGGCCGCCATCTCGCTCGGCGGGGCGGCGATCGGCCTGGCGATACCGCTCGGCTTCTGCCTCGCCGGATCGGTCAATGTCTGGGATATCGTCATCTGGGGCAGCGTCACGCTGGTCCTGCAACTCATCGCCTTCCGGCTCGTCGATTTCCTGCTTGGCACCCTGTCCGCCCGGATCGAGGCGAATGAGCGATCCGCCGCGATCTTCCTCGCCATGATGAAGGCGGCGATCGCCTGCCTCACCGCCGCCGCGGTGGCGGGCTGAACCGATGGCGCGCGGGGGTTGCGGCTGCCTGCCCTTCGCCTTGGCCGGCCTTTTGCTGGTCGTCTGGCTGGGGCAGGATATCGCACCGCCGCTGCAGGTCGAGCAATATGATCCGCGCTCACCCCGTCGCCCGCTGCCGCAATGGGGCGACGAGCAGTTCGTGATCGAGGACCGGCCCGGCGGCCCGGCCGATGCGATGGGCACCGCCTTCGCGGTCGATCGCGACGGCGCCTGGCTGACCGCCGAGCATGTCACCCATGGCTGCACCCGCATCGGGCTGGAGGATGGCCGCTTCGCCCGGCCGGTGTCCAGCGTCGTGGAAAGCCGGGAGGCGGATGCCGCACTGGTGCGCGACGGCCTGCCCAGCCGGGACGCGCTGCCGCTATCGGACCGCACGCCGCAGCCCGGCACGCCCGGCTATCATATGGGCTTCCCCGCCGGCGAGCCGACTCTGGTCGTGTCCGAGCTGATCGGCGCCGCCAGCGCGCGACGCGGCCGCAGCGAACTTACCCAGCCTGTTCTGGCCTGGGCGGAAAAGAGCCGCATTCCCGAAGGCGACGGCACGCTGTCGGGGATCAGCGGCGGCCCGATCTTCGCCGAGGACGGCCATGTCGTCGGCGTCAACAGCGCCTCGACCGACCGGCGCGGACGCATATTGACCACCGCGCCCGACGCCATGACCCGCCTTATCGTCGCCAGCCGCGCGGTGGACGAACATCCCGTCGCCTATCCCTTCGTCGGCCTGGCCGATGCCGAGAATCGCTTCTCCGCCTGGCTGGACCAGGGCGTCATCCGCCGCATCTTCTGCGACGTGGACGAACTGCGCGGCGGTTGACGAAAGCGGCGCGCAGACGCTAGGCGCGACGCAACATTTCAAGGAATTCGACCATGAGCGACACGCCACCCGACCATCTGTCCACCAATCCGCGCAGCCCCCATTTCGACATGGACGTGTTGCAGCGCGGCATCGGCATCCGCTTCAAGGGCCGCGAGCGCAAGGATGTCGAGGAATATTGCATTTCCGAAGGCTGGATTCGCGTCGCCGCCGGCAAGACCCGCGACCGCCACGGCAATCCGCTGACGATCAAGCTGACCGGCGAGGTCGAGGCCTGGTTCGAAAACCCGGCCGAAGACGAAGAAGGCAAGGCCGCCGACGCCGAATAAGCAAATGGAAAAGGGCGCCGAACCGGGCGCCCTTTTTTTTGCGGACGATTTGAGGTTCGTCCGGAGCGATCCCTCCAGAGGTCATCTCGCTCAGTTCATCATCGTGTCGCGCTTCACATCAGCGATGATGGCGCTGAGCGTCCGTTCCGCCGGAGCAGTATCGGCATATTCGATCACGCCCATGTCGGTTTCCAGCCGCGGCATCGCCTTGCGCGCGACCTTCACCGGCACGGCACGCGCAACCGCGGGTTTCTCGTCCCAGCCATCCCTATCCGCTTTGGCAAAACGCACGCTTTCGCCCAGCGACGGATCGGGGATGAAATCATGCAGTTTCGCCTTGGCCGGATAGATGAAGCCATAGGTGGGATTGATCCGCGCGCCCATCTGGCCGGTCGGACTGTGCCAGACGCGCACCTGGCTCCAGTCCCCCTCTTCGGACACGTCGATCGCCAGCACATCTTCCTCGATCGCGCCGGGCGCCGACCAGTTGGCGTGCCGGATCAGCACCCGCCGGTCGTCCAATATCCGGCTGACCACCGCGACATGGCCGAGCGTCATCGGGCCATAGGGCCGGAAGGCCAGCACCGCGCCCTTCTTCGGCTTGTGGCCGCGCTTATATTGCCCCTCGGCCTGATCCCACCAGGTCAGCGCATCGCCGCGCAACGCCACGCCCGACACGGTGCGGGCATAGGGCACGCATTGCAGCATCGCCGCGCCAAAGGCAGGCGCAGCCATCAGCCCGGACAACAGCAACGCCGCCGCCCAGCTCGTCTTTCCAATCATCTGCGATCCCGAAACGTCAAGAACCGCCCCACCGGGGACGATTCTAGAGCCGGGATGATTGGGAAAAGGTTAACGGCTCAGAAAGCAGCGCGAAGGCCTGCGCCACCGCCATTGTCGGCCGAAGCCACGCGGACCGGCTGGTCGGCGACCTTCGGCGCGGTGGCATAGATGAAGCCATTGGCCGGGTTGGAGCGCAGGCCCAAGCCACCGATCGGGCCATACCATACGCGCACGTCGGTCCAATCATTGTTGGGCGACACATCGACAGCACGAACGTCGCGCTCGATGCCGCCGCGATAGGACCAGTTGGCATGGGTCAGCAGCACTTCGCGGTCGCTGACCACCTTGCTCACCATGGCGACATGGCCGACGGGCATGGAACGGCTGGACGAAAAGGACAGGACGGCGCCGACGCGCGGCTCATGGCCACGGTCATAACGACCTTCGGCCTGGCTCCACCAGCTGTTCGCATTGCCATGAATGTCGATGCCCGAAACCTGACGGGCGAAGGGCGCACACTGCAGCACGCCAGCCGAGGCGGGAAGGGCGATCAGGGTCGAGAGCGCAAGAAAAGATGCCGCGAAAAGCGCGCGAAGACCAACGAACATCCGATTGCGACCCCGACTTTTTAAGAGCTTAACCCCGTTGCGGCTCTTAGGGCAGACGCCGGTCGAACCGACAAGCATGGGGCGACGAGTCGTTTGATCGTTGCGTTATGCTGCGGAACGAAAAACGTGGCCAGCCGTTACCGTCAGCCGTGTTGCTGACGACAAGGCACTGAAAAGGCTGGATTCAGTCCCCGTCATCCACACTTGCCCCCCCGTATCGGCCAAACGGTCGAACAGCGCGGCCCGCCGCGACGGATCGAGATGCGCCGCCACTTCGTCCAGCAACAGCACGGGCGGCTGGCCCCGGTCGGCGGCGACCAGCGCGGCGTGGGCGAGCAGGATGGAGAGCAGCAGCGCTTTCTGCTCCCCGGTCGAACAGAGCGCCGCGGCCCGCCCCTTGGCGACATGGGTGACGGCCAGGTCATGCCGGTGCGGGCCGGACAGGGTGCGCCCCGCCGCCGCATCGCGCCGCCGTTCGCGGCCCAACCGGGAGCCAAGCGATTCATCCCCCTCCTCCTCACCCTCGATCGCGATCAGCGGCCGGGCGAACGGTTCGTCGGGCTGGTCCGCCAGCACATGATTCAGCCGCGCCACGAGATCGGCGCGCGCGCCGGCCAGCGCCGCGCCATGCTGGCCCATCTGCGCCTCCAGCGCGGTCAGCCAGACCGGATCGGCCCGCCGCAGGTCGGTCAGCAGCCGATTGCGCGCCCGCATCGCCGCATCATAGCGTGCGCTGTGCGCGGCATGGCTCGGATGCAGCGCCAGCGTCAGCCGGTCGAGGAAACGACGCCGGCCGCCGGGGCTGTCGAGGAACAGCCGGTCCATCGCCGGTGTCAGCCAGACGATCGAGAGATGGTCAGCCAGCGCATTGGCGGAGGAAGCGACGCCACCGATCCGCACCTGCCGCCGGTCGGGACTGGCGGGCGCAACGCCGGTGCCCAGTACCACCCCGTCCACCTCCGCCGCGATGCCAAAGCCCCCCGCGCCCTCCTGCCGCGCCATGGCGGACAGCGGCATGCCGCGCAGGCCGCGCCCCGGCGCCAGCATCGACACGGCTTCCAATATGTTGGTCTTGCCCGCGCCATTGTCGCCGGTCAGCAGGATGAAGGCGTGATCGGGCAGGATCAGCGCATCCGCATGGTTGCGGAAATCGCTCAGGGTCAGGCGGCCGATCATCGGGTGGCTGTAGCGGGGAGTGGGCGCTTGGGGAAGCGACAAGCGCCTTCCCTGAACGGAGCGAGGATCAGCAGCGCTTGCGCGTCACCGCCGTGCCATCGTTGACGATGGTCAGCGTCTTGCCGTCCGCGGAGCGCCGCATGTGCAGAGTCCGGGTCCAGCTTTGCCCCTCGCCGGTGAAGGCCGCCTCCACCGCGATTTTGCCGTCACCGTCTTCGCGCACCGCTTTCACGGCGCCGACGCTTTCGTGGAAGACCAGTTCATCGGGCGCGATCGACAGTTCCAGATCGGCGGCGCGATCGCCGCAGCGCTCGTCCATTCCCGTCCAGCGTCCCTGTAGAGAGGCGGGGATCAGCCCGTCAGGCGCGGCGGGCGGTGGCGGCGTATCGATCGCCGGCGGCGGTTCGATCGGCGTGATCCTGTTGGCGGGTGTCGGCCCATCCCTGATTTCGGGCAGCGTCTCGTCGATGATGTTCGAGACGACACCGGGCTTCCGTTCCTGCCGTTCCTCCTTCTGGTTGCAGGCGGCGACCGAGAACAAGGGCAACAGCAGGGACAGGAGCGGAACGATCTTTCGCATGATGCGAAAACCCGCTTGCCCGCCTCCCGGTTCCCCGCATGACTCGGGATTGCCGCCATGGTAGGAACAGGCGGCAGTCAGGGGAGTCGACGTCATGCCGGTGCTTGGAATGGGCGGCCTGTTCTTCCGTTCGCGCGATCCCGAGGCGCTGGCCGCCTGGTATCGCACGCATCTGAATGTCGGCGGCGGCTGTGTCGCCGATCCGGCGGCGAAGGCGAATGAATGGGTGTGGCAGACGCTGGGCGGGCCGATGGTCTTCGCCCCGTTCAAGGCCGACAGCGACTATTTCGCCGCCGACAAACAGTTCATGATCAATTTCCGCGTGTCCAACCTCGACGCGCTGCTGGCGGACTTGCGCGCGGCGAAGGTTGAGATCATCACCAAGCCCGAATGGGACGATCCGCAAGTCGGCCGTTTTGCCCGCATTCACGATCCAGAGGGCAATGCGATCGAATTGTGGGAACAGCCCACCCCGTCCGCCTGACTTTTGGCCGCCCGACTTTTGGCCGCCTGAACATTGGAGTCCCCTGATGAAGCGCCTGCCTCTCCTTTTCGCCGCCGCTGCCGTCACCCTCATGCCGGGCGCCGCCGTCGCCGCGCTCGCCGTCGGGGCCCAGGCGCCCGACTTCACCACCCGCGGCGCGCAGGCGGGCAAAACCTTCACCCTGACCCTGTCCCACCAGCTGAAGCACGGGCCGGTGGTGCTCTATTTCTTCCCCAAGGCGTTCACGCCGGGCTGTTCGGCCGAAGCGCGCGAGTTCGCGGAGAATATCGACAAGTTCAAGGCGGCGGGCGCGACCGTCATCGGCATGTCGGCCGATCCGGTGGAGGATCTCGTCGCCTTCTCGACCAAGGAATGCGCGGGCAAGTTCGCCGTCGCCTCGGCCGGCCCCGGCATCGTGTCGGGTTATGACGTGGCGCTCAAGATGCGGCCGGGCATGACCGACCGCACCTCCTATGTCATCGCGCCGTCGGGCCGCATCGCCTTCGTCCATAGCGAGATGAACTATGCCGGCCATGTGAAGAGCACGCTGGCCGCGGTGGAGGCGATGAAGGGGAAATAGGACGCACTTCGAGCGTGTCGAGAAGCACGCCTCTCGACACGCTCGAGGAGATATTCAACCCTTCACATATTTGCCGAACCAGCCGAGCGTTTCGGCCCAGGCCGTCTTGGCCGCCGCCTCATTATAGCTGGGGCGATAGTCGGCCATGAAGCCATGGTCCGCGCCCTTGTGCACGGTGATGGCGTCGGGCGGCGACTTGCCCGCCTTGGCGAGCGCGGCCCGCATCACCTCGACATCGGCCTGGGGGATACCCTTGTCCAGCTCGCCATATTGGCCCAGCACCGGCGCCTTGAGCTTCCCGACCTCCTCGACCGCGCTCAGCGGTTGCAACGCGGTCTTGTCCGTCACCAGCCGGCCATAGAAGGCGACGCCCGCGTCGAGATCGGCGCTGTGCGCGGCGTAGAGCCAGACGATCCGCCCGCCCCAGCAGAAGCCGGTGATGCCGCGCCGCTTCGCGTCGCTGCCATGGCTACCCGCCCAGGCATAGGTGGTGTCGATGTCGGTCAGCACCTGCGCATCGGGCGCCTTCGACACGATCGTGCCGATCAGCTGCTTGAAGTCGGCGACCTTTGTCGCGTCGCCATGGCGGGCGAACAGGTCAGGCGCGATGGCGTAATAGCCCGCCTTGGCGAAGCGGCGGCAGATGTCGCGAATCCATTCATGCACGCCGAAAATCTCATGCACCACGACGATCACCGGCGCGCTCTTCCCGCCCGCTGGCCGCGCGACGAAGGCCGGCATGGCGAAACCGTCGCTCGCGGGGATGGAGACAGTCTCCTCCGTCAGCCCCTCGCCCGACGTCTGCACCGCGCTGCTCGCGACCGGGCGACAGGCCGCCGCGAACCCGGCGGCAAAGGCGCCCCCGGCCAGCACATGGCGGCGCTGCAATCCGGTCGCGCCGATCCAGTTGCGATCTTCGGGCAGGCGATCGGGCGCAGCCCCCGCATCCTCATTTCCGTCGCTGGTCATCGGCACGCTCCTCTTCCCATGGTTGAGATGGGGCAGACTAAGGGCTGGACGCGGAAACGGAAGGGCAGTCGTGCGCTCCATCGCCGAGATTCTGCGTGACAAACCTCCCTCTTTCCACTAAAGGCCCGCCCAGCAGACCCCCCAGGGTCTTCCGTCCGAGACAGTTGGTGAAGGGAATCTGCCCTTCTTAATCTCCAGCCTAGACGGGGAAAAGTTCTTTGCCGAACGGGCCATGCGCCCGATTCGGGTCTGCCTGTTTCCCATGGATGCGGGCCAGTCGATCTCTCCCCTTCGGACCTAGTGCCCCATGCCGCATGGCGTGGGTTTAGTCGTTCGCCAAGCGCCAAGCGAAGCGGACATGAAGTGGAGTAATGGCATGGATCGTAATCAGAAAGCTGAGGTCGTTTCCGCGCTGAACGCAGAGCTGGCAGAAGTTGGCGTGGTCGTCGTGACCCGCAACCTCGGCATGACCGTCGCCCAGTCGACCGTCCTGCGCCAGAAGATGCGCGAAGCCGGTGCGTCCTACAAGGTTACGAAGAACCGCCTCGCCCGTATCGCCCTTGACGGCACCAGCTACACCGGCATCAGCGACCTGCTGACCGGCCCGGTTGGCCTCGCCATCTCGGCCGATCCGGTCGCCGCCGCCAAGGTTGCGATCGATTTCGCCAAGACCAACGACAAGCTTGAGATCGTTGGCGGCGCGATGGGCGAAGTGCTGCTCGATGCGGAAGGCGTCAAGGCGCTCGCATCGATGCCGTCGCTGGATGAACTGCGTGCGAAGATCGTCGGGCTGCTCGTTGCACCCGCGACCAAGCTCGCAACCGTCACCCAGGCACCGGCTGCGCAGCTTGCGCGCGTCTTCAACGCCTATGCGGAGAAGGAAGCCGCCTGAGCGGCCTCTCATCCGATTTTTTGACCCTCATCTGACGGGGCATATCGCCCCAAATAAGGAATTAGACAAATGGCAGACATCAACGCTCTGGTCGACCAGCTCTCGGCCCTCACCGTCCTCGAAGCCGCCGAGCTGTCGAAGGCTCTCGAAGAAAAGTGGGGCGTTTCGGCCGCCGCCGCTGTTGCCGTTGCCGGCCCCGCCGCTGGCGCCCCGGCTGCCGCCGCTGCTGAAGAGCAGACCGAATTCGACGTCGTCCTGACTGGCGACGGCGGCAAGAAGATCAACGTCATCAAGGAAGTCCGCGCCATCACCGGCCTGGGCCTGACCGAAGCCAAGGCTCTGGTCGAAGGCGCTCCGAAGGCCGTCAAGGAAGGCGTGAACAAGGACGAAGCCGAAAAGATCAAGAAGCAGCTGGAAGAAGCCGGCGCGACCGTCGAGCTGAAGTAATCGGAACAGCCCCGCTCACAAGGCGGGGTGAACCGATCCGGTTCCAGCCGGCAAATGGGGCGGCGCCTTCGGGTTGCCGCCCTTTTTCTTGCTCCGATCAGGCCGACGGCTTTTCCCGATAGAGCGTGGGGAACATCGCCTTGAGCGCGGCGACCTTGGGCTTGTCCCAGCGCAATATATAGGGATGCAGCGGGTTCTTTCGCAGGAAATCCTGATGGTCGCTCGCTGCATCCTGGAAACCGGTGAACGGTTCGACCCGCGTCACGATCGGATCGCGCCACAGGCCCGCCTTGCCAAGCTGGACCAGATAGGCGCGCGCCGCCTTGTCCTGTTCGGCGTTCAGGGGGAAGAGCGCGCTGCGATATTGGGTGCCGCTGTCGGGACGCTGATAATTGAGCGTGGTCGGATCGGCGATCACCGAAAAGAAGATGCGCATCAATGCGCCGTAGCTGACCTGCGCGGGGTCATAGGTGACGCGCACCGACTCGGCGAAGCCGGTGTCGCCTCCGCTCACTGTCTCATAATCGACGCGACGCCCCTTCGGCCCGCCGGCAAAGCCGGATACGGCGAGACGGACGCCCTTGACGTGGGAAAAGACGCCCTCGACACCCCAATAGCAACCGCCGGCGAAGATCGCGGTTTCCAGCTTGCGGGTCGAGGCGGCATCCAGGGCCGGAACCGGGGCGAGGACCGGGCGCTCCGCGCGCGCGGGCGAAGCGGCGGCGAGCGCCGCTGTAAAAAGGAAGATAAGGGCCTTAGAGCGCCGTTCCATTGGTCGTGGTCGCCGCGACGGCGGTGGTGCTCAGCATCGGCGGTTCCGACGGCTGCAACAGAAACATGCCGACAGCGCCGATCGCAAACCCGCCCAGAAAGCGCAGGAACAGGTCGGATTTCAAAAATGCCATCATGGCAGTGCCTTTCTCACAGTCCTTTTCGGCCAACTCGGCCTTGCGGTTACGCGCCAGCGCCTTGCCCCTGCCTGAACCGGCTCAACCGCGGGAGCGGCTTTCGACCAATGCAAACCAGTCAACGACGAAGGAGTGAACCCTAAATCAGTTTCTTTGCGCAACGGGCATATAGAGGCCGCGGGGCCAATCACAAGACGGCGCGGTCGGAAAAGAACCGTTTCCATTTCATGACAGAAGGAAAAGCCGGCATTCGCACGCCGGCTGCTTCCCGTGACGGGCATGGGTCCACCCCGTCCGCGATGAGGCGGATGGCCTATTTCAGCGCGGCGCAGGCTTCCTGAATCCGGGTGCAGGCCTTCTGCAGCACTTCGTCCGATGTCGCGTAGCTGATGCGGAAGGCCGGCGACAGGCCGAAGGCGGCACCATGGACGGCGGCGACCTTGGCTTCATCCAGGAAATAGCCGATCAGCGCCTCGTCACTGGTGATGACTTCGCCCTTGGGCGTCGTCTTGCCGATCAGGCCGCTGGCGTCGGGATAGACGTAGAAAGCGCCTTCAGGCGTCGGGCAATCGAGGCCCGGCGCGTCGTTCAGCATGGCGACGACCATGTCGCGGCGCTTCTTGAACACGCTGTTGCGTTCTTCTAGGAAATCCTGCGGGCCGGTCAGGGCGGCGACGGCGGCGGCCTGGCTGATCGAGCAGGGATTGCTGGTCGACTGCGACTGAAGCTTGCTCATCGCCTTGATGATCCATTCGGGACCACCGGCGAAACCGATGCGCCAGCCGGTCATGGAGAAGGCCTTGGAGCAGCCATTGACCGTCAGGGTGCGGTCATAGAGGTCCGGGCAGACCTGCGCGATGGTGGCGAAGGGGGTCGAGGCGTACCAGACATGCTCATACATATCGTCGGTCATCACCAGCACATGGGGATGGCGCAGCAGCACGTCGGCCAGCGCCTTCAGTTCATCGGCTGAATAGGCGGCACCCGACGGGTTGGAGGGCGAGTTCAGCATGACCCATTTGGTGCGCGGCGTGATCGCGGTGTCCAGCTGGGCAGCGGTGATCTTGTAGCCCTGCGACGCCGGGCCTTCGATGAACACGGGCGTGCCGCCCGCGAAGTTCACGATGTCGGGATAGCTGACCCAGTAGGGCGCCGGGATGATGACCTCATCGCCCGCATCGACGGTCGCGACCAGCGCATTGAACAAAGTGTGCTTGCCGCCCGAATTCACGCTGATCTGGCTACGCTTGTAGAGGAGGCCATTGTCGCGCTTGAACTTGAAGGCGACGGCTTCCTTGACGTCGGCGGTGCCGTCGACATCGGTGTAGCGGGTCAGATTCTTGCGGATCGCCTCGATCCCTGCCTCTTTCACGAAATCGGGGGTGTCGAAATCCGGTTCACCGGCCGAAAGTCCAATGACGTCCACGCCTTCGGCTTTGAGCGCGTTCACGCGGGCGCTCATGGCGAGCGTGGCGGACGGCTGGATGCGACCCAAGGCGGCGGAAGTCTGGCTCATGGTAATAAACTTTCTCCAGAGCGATTTCGAAGCGGGCGAAACCACCCGCCGACTCGGAAATCGCGACCCAAAATAATGAATCCCCAAGGCCCGCAATTAAAGGCGGACGCCGCGTCCCTTAGTGCGCAACGGGCGAAGGGGCAACTGGCCAGATGGGCTTGAATGGCTTTACGGCAGGATAGGCCTGCTATCGGGCCCCAATCAGCGCTGCAATGTCGCGGCAACCATGCCGCGCGCGGCATTGCCGATGAAGAAGCCGCGCTCCAGGTCGTGCAGGCGCAGATCGCCCTCCACCGCCTCGCCCATGTCGATCAGGCTCTGCCGCAATATGCCCGGCAACAGCCCGCGCGACAGCGGCGGCGTCACCAGCTTGTCGCCCCGTTCCACGAACAGGGTCGAGAAGCTGCCCTCCGTCAGATAACCGGCCGCGTCGGTCATCAGCACTTCATAGGTGCCGCCGCGTTTCAGCGCATCGCGATAGAGCGAGCGGTCGGTGGTCTTGTGGTGCAGGCGCAGGTCGTCGGCGGGCGCGTTGCGCGGCACCACGGCGACCGGCACGATCGCCTGCGGCCAGCTGCTATGGTCCCGCACCTCGATCGCAAGCGCTCCGCCGCGCGACGCCAGCAAGCGCACCCGGCTCGCATCGCGCAGGTGGAAGGTCGCGGCCTGAAGCTCGTTGCGCACGGCATGGCGATCGAAGGTGAAGCCCATCGCATCGGCGCTGGCCTTCAGCCGCGCCAGATGCAGCTCAAGCAGCCTGATCCCCTCATGCGGATCGAAGGCCATGGTTTCGAGCAGGTCGAACCGTCCGTCAGCCAAAGACATTGCTATGATTTCACGCCCCTGCACACATCATGACGTCACGCCAGCGAAAGAAAGCGTCCCTTGGCCAGGCATTCCGCCCATTCGGCGCCTCCTTCCGAATCTGCGACGATGCCCGAGCCGAGGCCCAGCCGGCCGACTCCACACCCTTCTTCGACGCATAGCGTGCGAATGGCAACATTGAAGGCGGCGTCGCCTTCCGGATCGATCCAGCCCATCGCACCGGTATAGACGCCGCGCGGGTGCGGCTCGACCGCGTCGATGATCTCCATCGCCCGCACCTTGGGCGCGCCGGTGATCGACCCGCAGGGAAAAAGCACGCGCAGCACGTCGACCGGCGTCAGGCCAGGCAGCACCCGCGCGCGCACGGTCGACACCAGTTGATGGACGGTCGGATAGCTCTCCACCTTGAACAGGTCGGGGACGGTGACGCTGCCCGCCTGCGACACGCGCGACAGGTCGTTGCGCAGCAGGTCGACGATCATCAGATTTTCGGCGCGCTGCTTGGCATCCTCCTCCAGCCAGCGGGCGTTGGCGGCGTCCTCCTGCGCATCGGCGGCGCGGACGGCGGTGCCCTTCATCGGCCGGGCGGTCAGCTGGCCACGCACCTGGGTAAAGAACAACTCGGGCGAAAACGACAATATGGTCTGCGCGCCGTCGCGGATGACCCCGCCATAGCCCGCCGCCGCGCGCGGCCGGATCGCGGCGTAGAGCGCCATCGGATCGCCATCGACCGCGATCTCGCAGGGAAAGGTCAGGTTGACCTGATAGATGTCGCCGGCGCGGATATAGTCCTGGACCCGGTCGAAGGCGGCGCGATAGCCGGCCTCGTCCACCAAAGGCCGCAACGGCCCCACGCTCGCCGCCGCAGGATCGGGCAGCAGGCCGGGCAACGCGCCGGGCGCGATCAGCCGGACCCCTTCGAACAGGCCGAACCAGAGCAGGGGCGCGCACGCATCGTCCCGCCGCCGGGCGATCGGGGCGAGCCGGCCCTCCAGCGCCAGCCCCGCCTCATAACGCATATAGCCCGCGACATGCAGCCCGGCCTCGCGCGCCTCGGCCACCCGATCGAGCGCGGGCTGCACCTCCGCCATGGTCCGGGCGGCGATGACGGCCACCGGATCGCGATAGAGCCGCGCCGGCGCCGCGCCGCGCAGGCGCGCATCGTCGAACAGGCAGAATGGCTCGTCGGGACCGGGGAGGCGCATGGCGCTTCTTAACAGGCTTTGCGGGGAGCGGAAGGGCATAGGGCGGCGATGCCCTGTTGCATGGGCGGCGCGAAGCCCCTAGCCCTCGACCCATGACCGATCCCGCCCCGGATATTCGGCCCGACCGCCCGATCGGCCCGGCGATCGGCCACGGGCTGCGCGGCCGCTGCCCCGCCTGCGGCGAAGGCCGGCTGTTCGCCCGCTTCCTCAAGGCAACGTCGGCCTGCCCGCGCTGCGGCCTCCGCCTGGACGTGCACCAGGCCGACGACTTCCCCGCCTATATCGTGATCCTGCTGCTGGGGCATATATTGGTGCCCTTGATGATCGAGGTGAACGCCGCCTTCGCCATTCCGATCGGATGGCAGGCGCTGATCTGGCCCGGCCTCGCGATCCTGCTCGCGGTCGCGCTGATCCAGCCGGTCAAGGGCGGCGTCATCGCCTTCCAGTGGAGCCGGCGGATGGCGGGATTCAAATAGGCCAGTTCATTCCGGCCAACTCATTCCGGCCAACTCATTCCGGTCGGCGCAGGAAATTCAGCTCCATCGCCTCGCGCAGCGTGTCGTCGATCAGGCGGCGGCCCTCCGCGCCATGAGTCACCACCGTCGTGTCGCAGGTGGCGACGCACACGCCCTTCTGGAAACCCGCCGAACTGATCGTCCAGCTGGTGCGGCCGATATGACCGATCGCGCAATGCACCTCGAACGGATAGGGGAAATGCGATTCCTCGATGAAGTTGAGGTTCACATTGGCCACCAGCCAGCGCACCCCCTGCTCCTGCGGATGGCGCCCCATATGATGATGGAAGCGGATGCGCGCGGTTTCGAAGATGCCGGAAATGGCCACATTGTTGATGTGGCCCATAGTGTCCAGATCCTGGAAGCGGGTGTCGATGCTGGTGACGAAGCGATAGGCTTCCGGGCTGAACCGCCAGGATTCGGGTTTGGCCATGTCCTGCTTTCCTTCGGAATTATCTGTCACATTTCCATAGCCGCCCCCATGCGCGATGCAATCGTGCCAGTGAAAATGGCGGGACTGCGACCTTTTTGACACAATGACAAAGAAAGCCGCCATGATCGGACGATCATAACGTTAGTGTCACAAGAGCGTCGCCGAACCGTCAAGATGCTCTCACCGCAGTGCAACATCGCGCGCCTAATGCCCCGCCGAACCAATATCCACATCATCAGGGTTCAAAGGGGATTTCATCATGCGTGCCTTCAACGCCCTATTGCTCGCATCGACCATGCTCGCCACCGCGCCGGCCTTCGCCCAGGATGCGCTGCCCGCGGCCGACGCCGCCGCTGCGGACGAAACCGAAATCATCGTCTTCGGCCGCGGCGAAACCCGCCAGGTACAGGAGATCGCGTCCAAGGACATCGTCACCCTGACGCCCGGCACCAACGCGCTGAAAGCCATCGAAAAGCTGCCCAGCGTCAATTTCCAGTCGGCCGACCCGTTCGGCAATTATGAATGGTCGCAGCGCGTCACCATCCGCAGCTTCGATCAAACGCGGCTCGGCTTCACCTTCGACGGCATCCCGCTGGGCGACATGAGCTATGGCAATCATAACGGCCTGCATATCACCCGCGCCGTCAGCAGCGAGAATATCGGCAGCGTGCGCGTCAGCCAGGGCGCCGGCTCGCTCGGCACCCAGTCGACGACCAATCTCGGCGGCACGGTCGAAACCTTTTCCGCCGATCCGGCCGACTATCTGAGCGGCGGCATGTTCGGCGCGCAGGGCAACCTCACCTATGGCAGCGACGAAACCTGGCGCGCCTTCGCCCGGCTGGCGCTGGGCAGCCGCGACGGCATTCGCGGCTATGTTTCCTACGGCTATGGCTCGACCGACAAATATAAGGGCCAGGGCACGCAGGACCAGCATATGGGCAACGCCAAGGTGGTGATCCCCGTCGGCAACGCGACGGTCGACGGCTGGCTGAGCTATTCCGACCGGCGCGAGCAGGATTATCAGGACATGTCGATGAACATGATCCGTCGCCTCGGCTGGGACTGGGACAACACCTATCCCGATTATGCCCGCGCGATCGACTATGCCAGCCGCCTGAACGACGTCGACCTGATCAGCAACAGCGGCGGATCGCCCTTCCCCGACGGCTTCTACGACTATAGCGGCGCATCCGTGGCCGGCGGGCAGGTCTATCCCGGCAACGTCACCAGCGCCGACGACGCCTATTATGACGCGGCGGGCCTGCGCAAGGACTGGCTGGGCGCGATCGGCGTCACCACGCCGATCGGCGAGCAGGCGACCTTCAAGATCAAGGGCTATTATCACAATAACAGCGGCATGGGCCTGTGGGCGACCCCCTATACCCCCAGCCCGAACGGCGTGCCCATGTCGGTGCGCACCACCGAATATGAGATGGACCGGATCGGCGCGTTCGGCAGCATCGACTATACGCTCGGCATCCAGAATCTGAGCGTCGGCGCCTGGTATGAGAATAACAAGTTCAACCAGGCCCGCCGCTTCTACGCCTTCGCCAGCCGCACCGAGCCGGGCCTGTCGTTCCGCGACTATCCCAAGAACCCCTTCGCGACCCAGTGGGAGTTCGATTTCACCACCAACACCTTCCAATATCATGTCCAGGACAAGATCGATTTCGGCATGGTGACGATCAACCTGGGGTGGAAGGGCTTCAAGGTCACGAACAAGGCCGAGGCGATCGTGTCGTCCACCTTCCCCGAAGGCAAGATCAAGGTCGAGGACTGGTTCCAGCCCCATGCCGGCTTCGCGATCGAAATCACGCCCGAAGCGGAAATCTTCGGCGGCTTCACCCAGGTCACGCGCGCCTTCGCCAGCGCCACCACGACCGGCCCCTTCTCCACCAACCAGGCCGGCTTCGACGCGATCAAGGATGATCTGAAGCCGGAAACGTCGGACACCTGGGAGCTGGGCCTGCGCTACAATAGCCCATTGTTCAACGGCACGCTGGGCGCCTATCTGGTCAATTTCCGCGATCGCCTGCTGGCGGTGCAGGTCGGCAGCCCGATCCAGGGGCTGGCGTCCGCGCTCCAGAATGTCGGCAGCGTGCGCGCCGTTGGCGTCGAGGCTGCGGGAACCTTCAATCTGGGATCGGGCTTCAGCCTCTACGGTTCCTACAGCTACACCGATGCGACCTATCGCGACGATGTGCTCAACAGCTCCGACGGCACGCTGGTCGCGGCGATCAAGGGCAAGACCGTGGTCGACAGCCCCAAGCATATGGCGCGCGGCGAGTTCAACTATGACGATGGTCAGCGCTTCTTCCGCGTCGGCGTCAACTATATGTCGCGCCGCTACTACAGCTACACCAACGACGCCTCGGTCCCCGGCCGGGTGATCGTGGACGCCTCGCTGGGCTATCGCTTCACCGACCGGATGGAGGTGCAGCTCAACGCCACCAACCTGTTCGACAAGCGCTATGTCGGCACAATCGGTTCGGGCGGCTTCGGCAACAGCGGCGACGCGCAGACCCTGCTGGTGGGCGCGCCGCAGCAATTCTTCGCGACGCTGAAGACGGGTTTCTGAGCTGACGCCCTTCACTTCGAGCGGGTCGGGAAGCGTTTCTCGACTGCGCTCGAAGCGAACGGAACGGGGAACAGACATGACCATGAGAAAGTCCGCGCTTGTCCTGTTCGTGGCGTTCGCTGCGACCTTCCCGGCCATGGCGCAGGCCCAGCCTGTTCTCCTCATCTCGATCGACGGGCTGCGGCCCGGCGACGTGCGGGAGGCGGACAAGCGCGGCCTTTCCATTCCCAATCTGCGCGGTTTCCTGAAGGACGGCGCTTATGCGACGGGCGTGGCAGGCGTGCTGCCGACGCTCACCTATCCCAGCCACACGACCTTGATGACCGGCGCCGCACCCGCGAAGCACGGCATCGTCGCCAACAACAGCTTCGACCCGACCGGCATCAACCAGGGCGGCTGGTATTGGTATGCGCAGGACGTGAAGGTGCCGATGCTATGGGAGGCCGCGACCAAAGCGGGCCTGACCACCGGCAATATCCACTGGCCGGTCAGCGTCGCGGCGAAGGGCGTGACCTGGAACCTGCCGCAAATCTGGCGCACCGGCCATGCCGACGATGCCATGCTACTCGACGCGCTGGCGACGCCGGGCCTCAAGGCCGAACTGGAAGCGAAGGTCGGCCAGCCCTATGCCATGGGCATCGACGAAAGCTTGCCCGGCGACCAGTTGCGCGGCCGCTTCGCCACCGCGCTCATCGCCGCGCACAAGCCCGATTTCCTGACCGTCTATCTGACCGCGCTCGACCATGAGCAGCATGAGAAGGGACCCGACACACCCGACGCAAAGGCCGTGCTGGAAAAGATCGACGCCATCATCGGTGATCTCGTCGCCGCCGAGAGGAAAGCGCATCCCGATGCGGTCATCGCGCTGGTCAGCGACCATGGGTTCGAAGCGACGCACACGGCACTCAACCTCTTCCGTCCTTTCATCGACGCGGGCCTCATCACGCTGGACAAGGATGGCAAGGTCGCCTCCTGGCTCGCCATGCCGTGGATTTCCGGCGGATCGGCCGCGATCATGCTCGCCCGCCCCGATGACCCGGCGCTTGCGGCACGGGTGAAGACCCTGCTCGACCGTCTCGCCGCCAATCCCGCTAACGGTATCGCGAAGGTCGCCGACAAGGCGGAGGTCGCGGCCATGGGCGGCAACCCGCAGGCCAGCTTCGCTGTCAATCTGAAGCCGGGCTTCGTCACCGACGTGTTTCGCGGCCCCGCCGCTCCTGTGGTGGCCCATAGCCCGGTCAAGGGGATGCACGGCTATTTCCCCGGCCCCGCCAACCTCCAGTCCACCCTGCTGCTCATGGGCAAGGGCGTGGCGCCGGGCAAGAATCTGGGCCAGGTCGACATGCGCGCCATCGCCCCTACGCTCGCGAAGGTCATGGGTGCCTCCCTGCCCGACGCGGAAAAGCCGGCACTCGATCTCGAACGCTAAGGCTGCGCGTGGGCTATTTGGGCGGAGGGCGATCATTTCCTTTTTCCGTCATCCCCGCGAAGGCGGGGATCCATCTCCTGACTTCGCATCAAGAGGATAGGCCCGGAGATAGATTCCCGCCTTCGTGGGAATGACAGATAAAAATTGTCCGCTCCTGCCCGCTTACAGACGGTTAAAACTCGCCCCGCAGCCTCAGCCGATCTCAAGCCGCAACCCATCGTTTCCGCCTGTGGCGGTGGACTTGGTTACACCCACGACCTAATTTCGGCCCCTGTTCATCCGGGGACCGTTTATGCCGCAACGCTACAGCCTGACCGCCATCATCCTGCACTGGGCGATCGCCGCCCTGCTCGCCTTCCAGATCGCCGTCGGCTGGGCGCTGGAGGCTCTGGGCGCGAAGGGCTTCTCCCTTTACCAGCTGCACAAGTCGGTCGGGATATCGATCCTCGCGCTGACCCTCGCCCGCATCGCCATCCGTTACTGGAAACCCCGCCCGGCAAAACTGGAAGGGGGCTGGCAGGGCGCGCTGGCGTCGGGCGTGCACGTCGGCCTCTACGTCTTCATGCTCGGCGCGCCGCTGACCGGTTGGGCGCTGGTGTCGACGGCGAAGGTCAAGGTGCCGACCCTGCTCTTCGGCGTCCTCCCCCTGCCCCATCTGCCCCTGCCCGCCACGGCCCACGCGCTCGCGGAAAATGGCCATGGCCTGCTCGCCTGGATCGGCATCGCGCTTTTCCTGCTCCATGTCGCGGGCGCGCTGCGTCATCATCTGCTGATGCGCGACGGCCTGATCTGGCGGATGGTGCCGGGCCGCTCGGTTGCGCTGCTGGTGGCGCTGCCCGCGCTGATCCTCGCCGGCTTCGCCGCCGGCCGCGCGATCCTGCCCGCCCCGCAGGCCGCGCCCGCTCCAGCACCCGTGACTGAAGAAGCCGACACCGAAACAGACAATTCCGCCGAAGCGGAATCGGTCAACGTCGCAGCCCCCGCCGACAATGCCGCAGCGAACGACACCCAGCCCGCCGCCGAGGAACCCGCCGGCCCGCCGCCCGCCTGGACCGTCCAGCCCGGCGGCCACATCGGCTTTTCGGTCGGCAATGATGGCGAGACGATCAGCGGCAACTTCGCCAAATGGACCGCTGCCATCGTCATGGACCCCGACCATCCCGACAGCGCCGACATCAAGGTGACGATCGACATGGCATCAGCCAGCGTGGGTGACGCCTATAAGGACGGGATGCTGCCGGGCGACGAGTTTTTCGGCGTCGCCGCCCACCCGACGGCGACCTTCGTCGCGAAAGGCGCGGAAGCGACCGGCCCCAACCGCTATCGCGCCAGCGGTACGCTGACGCTCAAGGGCGTCTCGAAACCGCAAACCATCCGCTTCGCCCTGTCGGGCAAGGACGCCACCCGCAAGGTATCGGGCAGCGCCACCATCGCCCGCAGCGCCTTCGGCGTCGGCAATGGCGACAGCAGCAATGGCCTGACGCCGCAGGTGGCCCTGTCCTTCGATTTTACCGCCAAACGGAAGGAGTAATCCGGCGGGGCACTGGTCCGTTGCGCACGAAAAGGCTATGGCGGTGAAACGGACAGGCGCGGTTCAGCATCGCCTTGTTACGGGCGGGCAACAACAGCAGCTTTCAGGACGATCATGATACGCGCGCTTCCGATCGCGTTGGCGGCAGCCAGCCTCGCCGCCTCGCCCTCCCTTGCGGCCCCGCCGTCCCCCTCGACCGGATCGGGCGCCTTCATGTTCGAATCGGGCACCAGCCTGCTCGCCAAATGTCGCAACAAGGCGCCCGAATATGCGCTCGCCTGCACCGCCTATGTTGTCGGCGTGGTCGACGGCATCCGCAAGGACGCCTTTATCGGCCGGGGGCGCCCGGTGTGCTGGCCCGACCGCATGGGCGCGGACGAGGCCCGCAAGATCGTCGTCGCCTATCTCGAACGCTGGCCCGACCAGCGCAAGGCGCCCGCCTCCGTCCTCGTCAGCGTGGCGCTGAACGACCGCTATCCCTGTCAAAAATAGAGTTGTTCGATCAGCCTGATCGGGACAAATCATTGCGTGGCATGGCGGCGAAACCGCTATAAACTTGCCTTGGCGCCCTTGGCAGCGTAGGTGCGGCGCCTATTTTATTTGAGTGAAGGAGACTCGACGTGGCGGCGAAGTGGACGCCGGAAAGCTGGCGGGAGCATAAGGGCATCCAGATGCCCTTTTATCGGGACCAGGAGGCGCTCGCCTCGGTAGAGGCCCAGCTTGGCCAGTTTCCGCCGCTCGTCTTTGCGGGCGAGGCGCGGCATCTGAAGGCGGACCTCGCCAAGGTCGTCCATGGCGATGCCTTCCTGCTTCAGGGCGGCGACTGCGCCGAGAGTTTCGCGGAGTTCCATCCGAACAATATCCGCGACACTTTCCGTGTGCTGCTGCAGATGGCGGTCGTCCTGACCTTCGCGTCGAAACTGCCGGTGGTGAAGGTCGGCCGCATGGCGGGCCAGTTCGCCAAGCCGCGCTCGGCCGATACCGAGACGATCGGCGGCGTCGAGCTGCCCAGTTATCGCGGCGACAATGTCAACGACATCGCCTTCACCCCCGAGGCCCGCGAGCCGGACCCGGCGCGGATGGTGCGCGCCTATAACCAGTCGGCGGCGACGCTCAACCTGCTGCGCGCCTTCTCGACCGGCGGCTATGCCAGCCTGGAGCGGGTGCATGGCTGGATGCTTGATTTCATGGGCCGGTCCCCATGGGCCGCGAAGTTCGAGGCGATGGCCGACCAGATCGGCCAGGCGCTCGACTTCATGCGCGCCTGCGGCCTGGACGCCGAAACCGTGCCACAACTGGGCGGGACCAGCTTCTACACCAGCCATGAAGCGCTGCTGCTGCCGTTCGAACAGGCGCTGACCCGTCAGGATTCGCTGACCGGCGACTGGTATGACACGTCGGCGCATATGCTGTGGATCGGCGACCGCACCCGCTTCGAAGGGTCGGCTCATGTCGAATATCTGCGCGGCATCGGCAATCCCATCGGCCTGAAGTGCGGGCCGTCGCTGGAACCGGACGCGCTGCTGCGCCTGCTCGACACGCTGAATCCGAAGCGGGAAGCCGGCCGCATCACGCTCATCACCCGCTACGGCCATGACAAGATCGAGGCCGGCCTGCCCAAGCTCGTCCGTGCGGTGATGCGCGAAGGCCATCCGGTCATCTGGTCCTGCGACCCGATGCACGGCAATGTCATCAAGGCGGCCAATGGCTACAAGACCCGCCCCTTCGACCGCATCCTGGCCGAAGTGCGCGGCTTCTTCGCCGTCCATCGCGCCGAGGGCAGCTTCGGCGGCGGCATCCATGCCGAAATGACCGGGCAGAATGTGACGGAGTGCACCGGCGGCGCCATCGCCATCACCGACGAGGGGCTGGCCGACCGCTACCACACCCATTGCGACCCGCGTTTGAACGCGGCGCAGAGCCTGGAGCTGGCCTTCCTGCTGGCCGAAATGCTCAACGAGGAACTGAAGGAACGCCGCGCCGCGGCGTGACGCTTCACCGGGCAAGGGCGCCGTCCGGCATGGCGCCCTTCGCCTTGCATTATCCCGACAACGAACTGGACAATTGGTCTGCGCAGGCGACGCGCTCAGGCCGGTAGCACCAGGCTGGCCTCCAGCCCGCCCTGCGGCCGGTTGACAAGGCGCAGTTCGCCCTGATGCTCCGCCATGATCGCGCGGACCAGCGCCAGACCCAGCCCAGCCCCGCCCGTCTCGCGGTTGCGCGATCCTTCGAGCCGGGTGAAGGGTTCCAGCATCTCCTGCATCCGGTCCTCGGCAATGCCGGGGCCGTCGTCGGCGACGGTGATGCGGATCGTCCCCGCTTCGTGCAGCACCGACACATGGGCGCGCTCGCCATAGACGATCGCATTTTCGATCAGGTTGCGCAGCGCGCGGCGAATCTGCTGCGGCCGCACGAAGGCGACGGCACGGTCGCTGTCGGCCAGATCGACCGGCGATCCCAGCTCGATGAAATCCTCCACCACCGCGTCGGCGAGTGCGGCGAGGTCGACCTTCTGCGGGCTTTGCGTGCTGCGCCCGGCGCGGGCGAGCGAGAGAATATCCTCCAGCATCCGGTTCATCTCGTCGATCGTCTCGGACATGCGGGCGCGCTCGCCTTCGTCCTCGACCGATTCGGTGCGGACGCGCAGCGACGCCAGCGGCGTGCGCAGGTCATGACCGATCGCGCCCAGCATCCTGTCCTTTTCGTCCAGCATGGCGATGATCCGCGCGCGCATGGCGTTGAAGGCCATGGTGAGGTCGCGCACGTCGCCGGGGCCGCGCTCATCCACCGGATCGGCAGCGCCGGTCTTCGCGAACTGCTGGGCGGAGCCGGTAAGCTGCTTCAAGGGGCGCGCCAGCCGCCGGCCGACCCAGAGCAGGGGCAGCAGGACGATGATATAGAGGATCAGCGTCTGGCCGATCAGCCAGCCGCCGAAGCGCGGCGGCCGATTGCCGATGCGCGCTTCGACCGTCAGCCATTTGCCCGGTTCATATTCGACCACAAGGCGCAGCCGGCCGACGCGGCGGTCGCGCGGCGTTTCGCCGGTGGCGCGGCTGCGTATCCGTTCCCAGCGGCGCACCGGCATCACACGGCTGTCCTCGGCCGCAGCAACCGACCGGACCGTGATGCCGATATCGTCGAACATCGCTTCCGCTCGCGCCTGCACATCGGGGCGCGGCTTGCCGTCGAGGACAGGGCGGGTCGTGGAAAATTCGACATTGCGACGCTCGGGCCGCTCGCGATCGTCACTATCCCGACGGTCGGCACGTCCCGGCCAGCGGTCCCCGCGCATATCGAGCGTGTTGATGACCCGATAGACCAGCGGCGCGGTCCAGCCAGTCAATTCCACTCGGTTGCGTTCCCGCAACAGCAGGCCGAAATTGATCGCCTGCGCCACGAACAGCGCGATCCCGACCAGGATGATGATCTGCCCGACCAGGCTTTGCGGCCAGAGACGGAGACGTTTCACAGCTTCCGCACTTCGGCCGAAAGCGTGTAGCCCCCGCCCCAGACCGTCTTGATGAGCGTGGGGTTCTTCGGGTCGGGCTCGATCTTCTTGCGCAGGCGGCTGATCTGGTTGTCGATCGCCCGGTCGAAGGCGTTGGCCTCGCGCCCCTGGGTGATGTCGAGCAGCTGATCGCGGCTCAGCACCTGATTGGGGCGCGTGGCGAAGGCGAGCATCAGATTATATTCGGCGGTCGAAAGCGGCAGCGACACGCCCTCGCTGTCCACCAGCGTGCGTTCCTGCGATTTCAGGAGCCAGCCGGCAAAGGCGTAGGTCGCGCCGTCGGGCGCGGTGACGCGCTGCCCGCCGGTGGCGACACGGCGGAAGATCACCTTGATCCGGGCGACCAGTTCGCGCGGGGAAAAGGGTTTCAGCACATAATCGTCCGCGCCCATTTCAAGGCCCACGATGCGGTCTGTCTCCTCCGACTTTGCGGTAAGGAGAATGACCGGAATCTCACCCGCCTCGCGGATATGGCGGCAGAGCGACAGCCCGTCCTCGCCGGGCATCATGATGTCGAGGATGACGAGGTCGATCGCGTTGGCGGCGAGGCGCAACCGCGCGTCGGCGGCATTTTCCACGGCGGTGACGCGAAAGCCGTTGCGCGACAGATATTGCGCCAGCGGTTCGCGGATCGAACGCTCGTCATCGACGAGCAGGAGATGGGGACGATCGCTCATCTTACCTGTCTGTCATGGCTTTCAAAAGGTTGGAAGGGCGAAGGAGAAGGGGGCAAGCCTTCGCCCTTCCCGGTCGGGCGGCCGGTCGCGGGGCCAGGGGGAGGGAAACCCCGCACCGTCATGCCGCCCGCAAGGCTGTTCAGTCGGCCGGCGGGGGCGGCGGGCCGTCCTGGGCGGGGCCGCGACCACCCATCGGGCCACGCATCTGCGGGCGGGCCGCCTTCATCTCGTCGGCGGTGACGAAACCGTCCTTGTTCGTGTCCGCCTTGTCGAACATGGCGAGCGCGCCCGCCGTGAATTCCGCCTTGGTGACGGCGCCATCCTTGTTTGCGTCGCCCAGGCCCATGCCACCGCGCATCATGCCACGGCCGGGACCGCGATGATGGCCCCCATCCCAACCACGACCCCGGCCGCGCCCTTCTGGCTTGCCGGCTTCGGCACGGCCTTCGGCGCGCTTTTCGGCGCGGGCCTGACGGCCGGCGTCATATTCGGCCTTGCTGACCTCGCCATTCTTGTCGGTGTCGAGCGCGGCGAAGCGTTCATCCATGCGCTGCTGGCGCTTGAGGTCGCGATCCTTCTGCGTCAGTTGGCCGTCACCATCCACGTCCATCTTCGCGAAGCGAGCGTCCAGCGCTGCGGTCATTTCCGCCTTGCTGATCTTGCCGTCCTTGTTGGTGTCGGCCTGTGCCATCATGCCGCCGCGCGGGCCGCGTCCGGCGCCGCCTTCGGCATCGGGCTGGGCATAGGCGAGATGGGTCGCCGCAAGGCCCCCGACGAACAACGATCCGACCGCGACCGTGGTGAAAAATTTGCGAAGCATGTCCAACTTCCTTCCTGTGTCTTCCTGAACGGCCAATCCGCCGCTCTTGAAGACGCTTATGAGGAAGATTTGTCCCGCAACTTTGTCACGCCGCCCGCTTGTTTGTCGCAAACTGTAACGGGCGGCGCCTTCCATTCATCGTCATCCCCGCCTGCGCGGGAACGACGGCTAGAATTTTAACTATCGCGCCGTCCCAGCAAGCGAAGTCGCAGGGCATTGAGCTTGATGAAGCCCGCCGCGTCGCGCTGGTCGTAGGCGCCGGCATCATCCTCGAAGGTCACGACCTTCTCGCTGTAGAGGCTGTTGGGCGACTTGCGGCCGACCACGTAAACACCACCCTTGTAGAGCTTGAGGCGGACGGTGCCCGTCACCTTCTCCTGGCTGTAGTCGATCGCGGCCTGAAGCATCTCGCGCTCGGGCGAGAACCAGAAGCCGTTGTAGATCAGCTCCGCATATTTGGGCGCCAGCTCGTCCTTGAGGTGGGCGGCGCCGCGATCCAGCGTCAGCTGCTCGATGCCGCGATGGGCGAGATGATAGATGGTGCCGCCCGGCGTCTCATACATGCCGCGCGACTTCATGCCGACGAAGCGGTTTTCGACCAGATCGAGACGGCCGATGCCATGTTTGCGGCCATAGTCGTTCAGCGTTTCCAGCAAAGTCGCGGGCGACATGCCGACGCCATTGATCGCCACGCCGTCGCCACGCTCGAAATCGATGGTGATATATTCGGGCGCGTCGGGTGCGTCTTCCGGGTTCACCGTGCGCGAATAGACATAGTCCGGGGTTTCTTCCCACGGATCTTCCAGCACCTTGCCCTCGGACGAGGTATGCAGCATGTTCGCATCGGTCGAGAAGGGGCTTTCGCCGCGCTTGTCGCGCGGGATCGGGATCTGGTGCTTCTCGGCGAACTCGATCAGCTTCGTGCGGCTGGTGAGGTCCCATTCGCGCCACGGCGCGATCACCTTGATATCGGGGGCGAGGCCGTAATAGCCCAGCTCGAAGCGGACCTGATCATTGCCCTTGCCGGTCGCGCCATGCGACACCGCGTCTGCGCCGACCATTTTCGCGATCTCGATCTGACGCTTGGCGATCAGCGGCCGGGCGATCGAGGTGCCGAGCAGATAGAGGCCTTCATAGAGCGCGTTGGAGCGCATCATCGGGAAGACATAATCCTTCACGAATTCCTCGCGCAGGTCGTCGATGAAGATATGCTCTTCCTTGACGCCCATCAGCCGGGCCTTGGCGCGCGCGGGTTCCAGCTCCTCGCCCTGCCCCAGGTCGGCGGTGAAGGTCACGACTTCGCACTGGTAGGTCTGCTGGAGCCATTTCAGGATCACGCTGGTGTCGAGACCACCGGAAAAGGCGAGGACGATGCGGTTGATCTGGTCAGACATGGCAGGCGACTCTTTTCGGGCTGGAAGAACGCGGAAATGATGCGCGCGCCCGGTATCAGGCAAGCCGCCAAAGCGCAACCGGACATGACGAAAGCCGGGCGTCGGGACGCCCGGCTTTCGTCATGCCGATGATCGGATCAGCTGGTGCGCGGCAGCCTGAAGCTTTGGCGCTGGCGGTCCGAACCGAAGCGGTAAACGGTCTGGCCACCCTCCGTCGCCGACAGGGGCGCAGGCGCCGGTTCGGCATGGACGGTCTGCGGCGGGGTGTGAGGCGGCATGGCCGCGTCCTGCTGGGCCAGCAGATATTTGGCGCGGCGCAGGCGCTTTGCCCGCGTAGTGAAGGGATTGTCGGTGCTGGGGGGCGCGGCCACCATCGCTTCGAGCGCCGCGTCCTCGGTCGTCGCGACGGCAGCCGGAGCGCGTTCGGGACGGAGAGCCGGGTCGGCAGCCGGGCGAGCCGGTGCGGGCGCTGGCGTCATCGCGGCGGCCGGGATCATCGACGCCTCGACTGCGGCGACCTCGGCATAATCCTCCTCACTCCGACGGCGACGCATCAGCGCGGCCGCGCCCAGACCCAGCAGCAGCAGGCCGCCGCCGCCCATGGCCCAAAGCAGGGCGTCATCGGTGCGCGCCGGCTGGGCCGGCGTCTCGGCCGGCGCGGCGGCTTCTGCCGGCGCAGGCGCGGGCAAGGCGGGTTCCGGCGCGGCGACAGGCGCGGCCGGGATCGGTGGCGGCGGCGACGCCGGGGTTCGCTCCGTCGAACGCTCGGCGCGCTGCGGCGGCGCAAGTTGCTGGCGCGCCTGGGCGGGGCGGACGGCGGGCCGTTGCGCCGCCTTCTCGGCGTCGGCAGCGGCGGTCGCGGCGGCGATGCGCTCCTCGACCGGCGGGGTCGCCTGGACCACCGGCTCGCTCGCCCTGAAGACCGGCGCAGGCATGGCGGCGACCGGAGCGGGCGCCTGCACCGGCGCTGCCGTCTCGGGGGGCGCAGGGGCGATCGGTGGCGCCAGTACCGTCTGCGCGAGCAGCGGGGTTGCACTCAGGGCCAGAACAGCGGCGATCGCGGCCCTGGCGGGGCGAATATTGCGAATATATCCAGTCATAGCGAAAGAGAAACCATCGACCGGACGATTAACCTCATCCCTTCCTTCAGAATCGGGATGAATCGAGCGCTGTCCACGCCATCCCGATCAATATTAATATCCGCTCATTCGAACATGAACCGACTATTTACAAGAAGAGATGGAACGGCGGACCATCATTATTGATCGTCTTCGCCAGTCTTCTGTTCATTCTGCTCCAATCGCGCGCCATCCAGCAATGCCGTCCGCTTCCTTTCCTCCGCCGCGTCGGCCGCGCGCTGCGCCTTGGTGCGGCCGAACTTCGCGCGGTTGGCCTCCGCCTGGCCTGCCTTGTCGGCACGCGCCTTCGCCTTGCGGGCCTGGCGCAGATTGATGACATTGCTCATGACCACAGCATAAGGCCGGGGGCCGCATCTTGCCAAGAGGCCCGAAAACCGGGCATGACAACCTTTTCCCAGCGTTCGGGGCCTAATATCCATGACGAGCATCCACGACGTCGCCGCCCTGGCCAAGGTTTCGATCAAGACGGTGTCGCGCGTCGTCAACAAGGCGCCCAATGTCAGTTCCGCCCTGCGCGAGCGCGTGCAGGCGGCGATCGACCAGCTCGGCTATCGCCCCAACCAGTCGGCGCGGCGTCTGGCGGGGGGACGATCCTTCATGATCGCCTTCCTCTACAACAACCCCGCCCCCGGCTATGTCAGCCGCATCCAGATCGGCGCGGCGTGGCGCTGCCGCGAACTGGGCTATCATCTGGTGGTCGAGCCGATCTCGCCGGGCGCGGAGGAACGGTTCGAGGTGCTGGAGCGGCTGGTCGCGGCGCTGCGCCCCGACGGCGTGCTGCTGGTGCCGCCGCTGTCGGACGATGAAGGGCTGCTCGCCCGCCTGGCGGAGATGAACCTGCCCTGCGCCCGGATCGCGGGGTCGGTGGAAGCGCCGAGCTTCACCATCCACACGCCCGAACAGGCGGCGGGCCGGATGATGGCCGACCATCTGATCGGCCTGGGCCATCGCCGCATCGGCGTCATCACCCCGCCCGTCACCCACCATGCCGCGCTGCGCCGGGTCGAGGGGTTTCGCGAGGGGCTGGCCGCCGCCGGCATCGCGGCGGACGAAGCGCTGTTCGTGCCGGGCCGGTTCGACTTCGCATCGGGCATCGAGGCGGGCGAGGCGCTGCTGGCCCTGCCCCAGCCGCCGAGCGCGGTCTTCGCCACCAATGACGAGATGGCGCTGGGCGTGCTGACGCTGGCGCACCGCATCGGGCTGCGCGTGCCGGAGGATCTGTCGGTGACGGGCTTCGACGACACGACCGCCAGCCTCACCTCCTGGCCGCCGCTGACCACCGTGCGCCAGCCGCTGGAGGATATGGGCCGCACCGTGATCGAGGCGCTGGCTGGCGGCCGGACCGACGCGCCGGCGTTCCAGTTCACGCTGATCGAGCGGGGCAGTTCGGGACCACCGGCGAAGGAAGGATGAGAAAACGCTGGAGCGGGTAGCGGGGATCGAACCCGCATCACAAGCTTGGAAGGCTAGTGCTCTACCATTGAGCTATACCCGCCCGGCAGAGGAGCGCCCTGCCATCATCGCGGGGGTCTCGTCAAGATCACCCTTACTCATCTTCCCCATTTCCTCTATCAGGCAGTCATGGATCGGCCCTCCCTGCGCCAACTTGACCTTTTCGCGCAGATGGTTGCGGCCGGCAGCCTCGTCCGCTGCGCCGGGATGCTGGGCGTTCCGGCCGAAACGATCGCGCGCGACATGGCGTCGCTGGAAATGCGGCTGGGCTATCGGCTGTTCGAGGATCTGGAGGGGACGGCGCGGCTGACCCCGGCAGGGCGCAAGACGGCGCAGGCCATGACGCTGTTGGCCGACGACGCTCCGCAAACGCCGGCCCAAGCGGCCGAAGCCGTTGTCCCGCCTCCCCCGGCCCAAGCGGCTGCGCCGGCCATGCCGACCGCGCCACCGGTGCCGCCGCGCCGGACGATCCTGCTCGCCGCACCGGCGCCGGTCTTCGGCCAGTTGCAGGAGAAATTGTCGGCCTTCGAAGCGGCGAACGAGGATATCGCGATCACGCTCGACCTGCATGTCCAATCGGCGGAAGACGCCGCCACGGCGCTGCGGCGAGGCGGCGCGGACATCGCCTATTTCTACGCCATGGGCGCGCCCGACGTCTTTCCGTCGCGCTATGGCTGGTCGGAGCAGCTCAACTTCTATGCCGGTGCGGCGCATCCGCTGGCGCAGGCGGACAGCGTATCGCGCGAGGATCTGACGATCAGCCCGATGATCGCGATGGACGGACGCAACGCCACGCGCGCCATCATCGAGGAAGCGCTGGAACGCGGCCGCGCCCGGCCGGGACCGGTGGTGATGGAAAGCGACGATATGTTCGCGGTGATGGCCGCCCTGCGCGAGGGCGCCGGGCTGTTCCCGGCCTTCGGCGCGCTGGCTCGCGACCTGGGGCGGATGGACGGGATCAGCCGCCTGCGGCTCGACATGCCCCTGCCTTCCATCGAGATACGCCAGGCGACCGGCCCCAGGGCGGGTGAGACGCCCGCGGTGGAAGCCCTGGCGGAATTTCTGTTCCTCTGAGAGTCCGTTTGGAAATGCGCCTTTGGCGCATCCGCACCGGCCCACACCCCCACCCGACCGCCCATCAGGGTACCATAGCTGGGTGGTCGGGTGGGGGTGTGGGCCGGTGCCGCATTGAAAATGCGCTCTTGCGCGCATTTTCCAAACAGACTCTGAGAACCGGCGCGCAGCGCTTCTGACTCATGCAAGGCAATGGCGGTTTATGCCGCCCTGTAGCGGATCGGCCACACCCATCCGTCAGACATGATGCGACGCAACAAATATACGACAAATCGGTATTGATATATTGTAACATACTAGATACTGGGTCTCAGTCTCTCCTGCCCTACGCCAAGGATGAAGCCCCCAATGTCCCGTTTCCCGTCGCTCCGCGCCAGTTGCGCTCCGTCCGTCTTGTGTCTTGCCACCCTCTGCCTCGCCCCCGCCGCCCTGGCCCAGGCGCCCGCCGACTCCGCCGCGTCCGACCAGGCCTATCATGACGATGCCAGGGCCGACATCGTCGTCACCGCGCTGATCCCCCGCCGGCAGGGCGACATTCTTTCGGGCACCTCGGTCCTGACCGGCGAGAAGCTGACCCGCGAACTGCGCACCAGCATCGGCGAAACGCTGGCACGCCAGCCGGGCGTGTCGGCCACATCCTTCGGCCCCAACGCCTCACGCCCGATCCTGCGCGGCTTCCAGGGCGAGCGCGTGCGCATCCTGACCGACGGCATCGGCAGTTTCGACGTGTCCAATACATCGGTCGACCATGCCGTCGCGATCAACCCGCTGACTGCCGACCGGATCGAGGTGCTGCGCGGCCCGTCCGCCCTGCTCTACGGATCGTCCGCGATCGGCGGCGTGGTCAATGTGATCGACAGCCGCATCCCGCGCCGCGTGCCGGACGAGCCGATCCATATCGACGCGCTCGGCTCCTATGGCAGCGCCGCCAACGAACGCAGCGGCGCGGGCGAGATCGAGGTGCCGCTGACCGACAAGTTCGTGGTCCATCTGGACGGCACCTATGCCAAGACCGGCAATCTCGACACCGGCAACTATATATTGACGCCCGCCCTGCGCGCGGAAGCGGCCGCGAGCGACAATGCGGACATCCGCGACCTTGCCACGCTGCGCGGCAAGCTGCCCAACAGCGCCGGGCGCATGTGGGAAGTGGCCGGCGGCGCCGCCTATATCGACGATGGCGGCAATCTGGGCATTTCCTTCGCCCATACCGACAATTTCTATGGCGTGCCGATCCGCTATTCGCTCGACCCCGACGAAGAGGCCGAGCAGGTGCGGCTGCGGATGAAGCAGGACCGTGTCGACCTGCGCGGCGAGGTTGCCGTGCATGGCGGCTTCCTGGACAGCATTCGCCTGCGTGCCGGCTTTGCCGATTACCAGCATCAGGAAATCGAGGATACGGGCGAGGTCGGCACCACGTTCAAGAACCAGTCGATGGAAAGTCGCCTGGAGTTCGTCCAGGCCAAGCGCGGCGGATGGGACGGCGCGTTCGGCGCGCAATTCTTCACCCGCCGGTTCGAGGTGGATGGCGAGGAGAAATTCTTGCCGAAGAACCAGACCGACCAGATCGGCATCTTCACGCTGCAATCGCTGGACCTGGGCGACACCCGGCTGGAAGGCGGCGCCCGCTATGAACATACCAACCTTCAGGCCGATGCCGACGACACCTTGTTCTTCGACGGCCGCCGCCGCAGTTTCGACGCCATTTCGGGGTCGCTGGGCATCAGCCAGGCGATCGTGCCGGGCTGGCGCGTCGGCATCAACCTGTCCCGCAGCGAGCGCGCGCCGTCCGCCGAAGAACTGTTCGCGCGCGGCAACCATGCCGGCACCCAGGCTTTCGAACTGGGCAACGCCGATTTCCGCAAGGAAAAGAGCTGGGGCGTGGAAGGCACGCTGCGCGGATCGGGCGAAGGCTATAGCGTCAGCCTGGCCGCCTATCACAACTGGTTCAGCGGCTATATCTACGAAAGCATCGCCGACGACAGCGTGTGCCAGGCGGTCAATGGCGGCGCGGATCTGGAATTCCCCTGCTACGCCTTCTCCCAGGCTGACGCGCGCTATTATGGCTTCGAAGCCGAAGCGTCGGTCACGCTGGCCCAACTGGGCGGGTACAAGATCAATGTCGACGGCCTGGCCGACTATGTCCGCGCCACGATCAAGGGCAATGGCCCCGCGCCGCGCATTCCCCCGCTGCGGATGCTGGGCGGGCTGGAAGCGCAGGGCGAGCGCCTGTCCGCCCGCGCCGAGGTCGAACATGTTTTCGACCAGGATCGCGTGACCGAATTCGAAACGCCGACCGACGGCTATACGATGGTCAACGCCTCCGTCTCGTTCAAGCCGCTGCCCGGCAACGACCGGACGACGCTGATGCTGTCGGCCAACAATATCTTCGATGTGGAAGCGCGGCGTCATGCCAGCTTCCTGAAGGACTATGCGCCGCTGGCCGGCCGCGACATCCGGGTGACGGCGCGCTTCTCGCTGTAAGGGAACGGGGCCGGCGTTCAAACGAGGCGCTTCGCTCGTTTGAAGGCCGGCACCGCAATCTGCCGGAAGGCGGGCGGCTGCCCCGCCGCGGGACAGGTCGGCGATGAAAAGATTGCGCATTGTGACAATTTCATTACATGCGCTCCATGCGCCAGATCGCCGCCCTTCCCTATTCCACCGCCGCCGACGGATCGATGCAGATATTGCTGATCACGTCGCGCGAGACGCGGCGCTGGGTGATTCCCAAGGGCAACCGCATCAAGGGCATGGCCGGCCACCGCGCCGCCGAACTGGAGGCCTATGAGGAAGCGGGCATTCATGGCATCGCCTGCCCCGCGCCGCTCGGCCGCTATCGCTATGACAAGCGCAAGCGCAAGGGGGGATCGCGCGAGGCCGAGGTGGAGGTCTTTCCGCTTGCGGTCACGGGCCACCTGACGCAATGGCCCGAACAGGGCCAAAGGGAACTGCGCTGGTTCCCCGTCGCCGAAGCGGCCGATGCCGTCGACGAGCCCGACCTGCAATCCATCATCGCCGCTTTCCGCGAACCGCCCGCCGATCCGGGCTGGTTCGTCCGATTGCTGTTGGCGATCCGCGAAAAGCAAAGTGAAAGGACTGGAATGCTGCGCTGGTTTCATGCGCTGATGCCCAAACAGGGGCGATTCTTCGAGCAATTCGAGGATCATGCCGCCACCCTGGTCACGGGCGCCGACGCGCTCGCCAGGCTGCTCAAGGGCGGGCCGGACATGGCCGGGCATATCCGAACGATCTCGGATCAGGAGCATGAGGCGGACGACATCATCCGCGAAGTGTTGCAGGATGTGCGTCGCATCTTCGTCACCCCGTTCGACCGCAGCGCCATTACCGGGCTGATCGGCGTGATGGATGATGCGATCGACCAGATGAACCAGACGGCCAAGGCGATCGCCCTGTTCGAGGTGGAGGAATTTCCCGCGCAGATGCAGGATATGAGCGCGCTGATCGTCGAATGCGCGCGCATCACCGCCGAAGCCATGCCGCTGCTGCGATCGCTGAACCTCAACGCCTCGCGCCTCCACGACCTGACCGAACGGCTGGTGAAGCTGGAGGGCCATGCGGACATTCTTCATGAGGCGGGGCTCAAGGCGCTCTATGAACAGGCGCGGGCGGGCAATCCGATGGACTTCATCGTCGGCAACGAGATCTACGGCCATCTGGAAAAGGTGACGGACCGGTTCGAGGACGTCGCCAACGAGATTTCCGGCCTGGTCATCGACCACGCCTGAGTTCAACTCTCCATCCGTTCGGGCTGAGCAGAGCGAAGCGGCTTCGCCTGCGGCTCAGCCCCACCCTTCGACTTCGCTCAGGGTGAACGGATCAACAGGACGATAGCCAGTCCCATGGAAGCCCATATCGCCTTTCCGCTGCTGATCGCGCTGATCGGCGTCGCGCTCGCCTTCGATTTCCTGAACGGCCTGCACGACGCCGCCAACTCGATCGCGACCATCGTGTCGACCCGCGTGCTGAAGCCACAATATGCGGTCGCCTGGGCCGCCTTCTTCAACTTCATCGCCTTCCTCTTCTTCGGCCTGCATGTGGCGGAAACGGTGGGCAAGGGCATCGTCGACGCCAATATCATCGACGCGCAGGTCATCTTCGGCGCGCTGATGGGCGCCATCGCCTGGAACCTCATCACCTGGGGGCTGGGCATCCCCTCCTCCTCCAGCCATGCGCTGATCGGCGGCCTGCTGGGCGCGGGCACCGCCAAGGCGGGCCTTGGCGCAGTCGTGTGGAGCGGCGTGTTCAAGACCAGCGCGGCAATCGTCATGTCGCCCGCGATCGGCCTGTTCCTGGCGCTGATGCTGGTGCTGATGATTAGCTGGATCTTCCGCAAATTCACGCCGCAGGGCGCGGACCGGGTGTTTCGCAAGCTCCAGCTCGTCTCCGCCTCGCTCTATTCGCTGGGCCATGGCGGCAATGACGCGCAGAAGACGATGGGGATCATCGCCGTGCTGCTCTATTCGCAGGGAATGCTGACCGGCGGCTTCCATGTGCCCTTCTGGGTGGTCATCAGTTGTCAGGCAGCGATGGGCGTCGGCACGTTGCTGGGCGGCTGGAAGATCGTCCACACCATGGGATCGAAGATCACCCGCCTGACCCCGGCGCAGGGATTCTGCGCGGAAACCGGCGGCGCGATCACCCTGTTCATGGCCACCCATATGGGCGTGCCGGTGTCAACCACCCACACCATCACCGGCGCGATCGTCGGCGTGGGCGCGTCGCGGCGGCTGTCGGCGGTGCGCTGGAACGTGGCGTCGAGCATCATCGTCGCCTGGGTCGTCACCCTGCCCGCCGCCGCCGCGATCGGCGCCCTCTTCTATGGACTGACGAAGCTGTTCTGAGTCTTTTCCGCTTGCGCGGAAAGCGGCGCCGGCCCGCGCCCCCGCCCGGCCTCCCACAGCGTATCCTGGATGGGAGGTCGGGCGGGGGTGCGGGCCGGTGCCGCCTGCTTCAGCCAGGCTGAAGCCAAATTACGCAACCCGGCCGAGCCGGTGGTAGAGATTGGCATATTTGACCGATTCCGGCTGGTCCTGCACTTCCTTCAGATAATGGGCGATGGCGGTACGGATCAGGCCGAAATCTTCCTGCGAGAAGACCGCGCGCGAGCGAGCGGGCTGGGGCTGTTCGATCGTGTCGGTGGTCATGATTATGTCCTTTGCTTCATGCCCTTGCGGGCCATGGACACCGAAATAGACAATCTCGGCACACCCCGTAAGGCCGATAAGTGGCGTGAAGTCATAATCATATTTGGTCATTTTGTCATTTTATGACATTATGACTTTATGGCAGAGCTGACCGACCGCAAACTCTATCTGGGGCCGAAGCTGCGCGTATTGCGGCGCGAACTGGGCCTCAACCAGACCCGGATGGCGGAGGAACTGGGCGTATCGCCCAGCTATCTCAACCATCTGGAGCGCAACCAGCGCCCGCTGACCGCGCAGATGCTGCTGCGCCTTGCCAACACCTATGACATCGACATTCGCGATTTCACCGCCACCCCGGCCGAGGGCGGTCCGGGCGAATTGAGCGAAATCCTGTCCGACGCGCTGGTCCGCGACATCGGCATCGCCCGCGACGAGATATTGGAAGTCGCGGAAAATTATCCCGGCGTCAGCGAGGCGATCGCCCGCTTCTACCGCGCGCTGGGCGATTTGCGCCGCCTGCCGGGCGACGCGGCGGACCGCGGCGGACCCACTCCGCTGGTCGCGCCGATCGACTGGCTGCGCGAAATCATTGCGCGCGCGGGCAATCATTTCGCGGAACTGGATGCGGGCGCGGAGGCGATCGCCGCCGAACTGCCCGACGATCCCGCCCTGGTGCAGGCGGAACTGCGGGCGCGGCTGAAGGACCGGCACACTATGAGCGTGCAGGTGATGCGCGGCGAGGTGCTGGCGGGGACGCTGCGCCATTATGACATGCACCGGCGCCGGCTGATGCTGAGCGAGCGGCTGCCCATGTCGGGCCGGCTGTTCGCCATCGCCTATCATCTGTGCGCGCAGGAGCTGGCCGAGGCGATCGGCGCGCAGGTCGCCCGCGCCGCGCCGCCCGACGAGGACAGCCGCCGCCTCGCCACCATGGCGCTCACCAACTATGCCGCCGCCGCGCTGGTCATGCCCTATGACCGCTTCCGTCAGGCGGCCGAGCAGAGCCGGCATGACATCGCCCTGCTGCGCGACCGCTTCGGCGTGTCGACCGAGCAGGCCGCGCATCGCCTCACCAGCCTCAACCGCACCGGCGCACGCGGCATTCCCTTCTTCATGGCGAAGATCGACCGGGCCGGCATCATTTCGAAGCGGTTCGACGGCGAGGCCTGGCCCTTCGCCCGCTATGGCGGCCTGTGCCCGCGCTGGGACGCGTGCGACGCCCGCTCGCCCGACCGGGTCGAAACGCAGTTGATCGAGACGCTGGACGGGCGGCGCTTTCTGACGCTGGCGATCGCATTGGCGCCGGGACCGGACGGCGGCCGGGGGCGCTCCGTGATCGCGCTGGGATGCGAGGCGAAACATGCCGGGCGCATCGTCCATGCCGACGCCATCGACGCGGAAAAGGATGATGCGGTCGCGGTCGGCCCGACCTGCCCCCTGTGCGAGCGGCGCGACTGCCCCGACCGCGCCCTGCCGCCCGTGACGCGCGCGCTGGACCTGCACAGCTATGAACGGACGATCGCGCCCTACCCGTTCCGGCGGGTCTAGAGCCGATCCGATCAATGCGAATAGTCCGGTTTCGGCCAGAAGCGGACATAGTTCCCCCTCCCGCTTGCGGAAGGGGGTTAGGGGGTGGGCCTACGCGACCTTGGCGCTATAGCCCACCCCGCTGCGACTAATTCGCTCCGCGAATAAGTCTCGCTGCCCCTCCCGTTTACGGGAGGGGAATGTCATGTTCCCACCCATCTCCGCCACCTACCGCAATCCCAGATATTTATGGGCCTGCACGGTCAGCCGCCATTGCGGGCGGTCCATGACCAGCGCGATCGCGGCGCGGGCATTGTCGACCGCATGGGCATCGTCCAGCNTCCGCCACCTACCGCAATCCCAGATATTTATGGGCCTGCACGGTCAGCCGCCATTGCGGGCGGTCCATGACCAGCGCGATCGCGGCGCGGGCATTGTCGACCGCATGGGCATCGTCCAGCGGCTGGACCAGATGATGCTCGAACGCCCAGCCGGACATGGCGTCGACGTCGGCCAGGCTGTGCCCGGCGCCCGGCTGCGGCCAGACCAGCTTCAGTTCATTGCCGGAGCGCTGCACCACGTCGCTGCCGGCCTTGGGGCTGATGCAGACCCAGTCGATGCCGGGATGGGCGGGCAAGGTGCCGTTGCTCTCGATCGCGATGGTGAAGCCGCGCGCGTGGAGCGCGTCGACCAGCGCGTCGTCGATCTGAAGCATCGGCTCCCCGCCGGTCAGCACGATATAGCGCCCCTCGCCCCCTTCGCCCCAGAAGGCGAGCGCCGCGTCGGCCAGTGCATCGGCATCGGCGAACTTACCGCCGCCAAGGCCATCGGTCCCGACGAAATCGGTGTCGCAGAATTGGCAGACGGCGCTCGCCCGGTCCTGCTCGCGGCCGCTCCACAGGTTGCAGCCGGCAAAGCGCAGGAACACCGCACGCCGCCCCGCCTGCACCCCTTCCCCCTGAAGGGTCAGGAACATTTCCTTCACCGCATAACTCATCGGTTATGCCTTTCAGGGCTTCGTGGCATAGATGGTGGGATCGGGCAGCCCGGCTTCCTCGAACCCTTTGGAGCGCAGGCGGCAGCTGTCGCACAGGCCGCAATGCTTGCCATCGGGCGTCGGGTCATAGCAGGACCAGCTGATCCCGGCGTCGAGGCCGAGGCGATGGGCTTCGCGCGCGATGTCCGCCTTGCTCATATATTGGAGCGGCGTGTTGATGCGGATCGGATGGCCCTCGACCCCCGCCTTGGTGGCGAGCGTCGCCATCTTCTGGAAGGCGTCGATGAATTCGGGCCGGCAATCGGGATAGCCCGAATAGTCGAGCGCGTTGACGCCGATGAAGATGTCGCTGGCCCCGGCCACTTCGGCAAGGCCCAGGGTCAGCGAGAGGAAGATGGTGTTGCGCGCGGGGACATAGGTGATCGGGATGTCCTTGCCCACGCCGCCCTTGGGCACCGCGATATCGGCGGTCAGCGCCGACCCGCCAAAGGCGGTGAGGTCGAGCGGCAGCACGATATGGCGGATCGCGCCCAGCGCTTCGGCGACGCGGGTCGCCGCATTGAGTTCGACCCGGTGGCGCTGATTATAGTCGATCGACAGCGCAAGCACATGATATCCGGCCTCGCGCGCCAGACCGCCCGCGACCATTGAATCCAGTCCGCCCGAAAGCAGGACGACGGCGAATTTTCCTTGATTGGCAACCATGGCTTCGCGCTACGCCTCGACGCGCCGTCATGCAAGCATCAGCCTAGGGACATGCGCCGATGCGGCGCCCTTCCACCGCGAACGCAAAGGGGGCGCCATCCGCGACGCCCTGCGAACGGATCTGCACCAGCCGCGAGGTTTCGATGCGCAGATCGGTGCGGCCATTGCCCGCCGCCGCGCAGTCATAGGTGACGCTGGCGGCGTGGGCGCTGTCATTGACGACGAAGCTGCGGCAGGCAGGACCGGGATGCTGCGGCTGGAGCAGCTGGCGCAGGTCGGTGACGCACAGCTTGCGCGTCTGCGCACCCTCGCCGCGGCCGCGCAACTCCCATTCGCCCGCTTCCAACCCGCGCAGCGCCGTCAGTTGCGGCATCGTCACCGCGCCGGCCCAACCCGTCACCATCAATGCCACCGCGGCGCCCAGCACACGCAGTCCTGCCCTGCTCATGATCCCTGTACGATCCCACCAAAAGGACGCCCGGCGGCGGCCCTGCCGCGAGCGATCCCATGATCCATCACGCATAAATGCGGCAATTTGATAGCGCGAACCAGTCGTCCTGCCTCAATTACAAATATCGTTAGCGTAACGATCTGCCGCGGCGTCAGGCGAAACTGTCCACCGCCAGCGGGAAGATGCGCGAACAGAAGGCGCAATCGACGCCGATAATGCCCTGATCATCCGCCATTTCCGCACGCTCCTCCGGCGGGAAGCGACCGATGACGCTGCGGATATGGGCGAGGTCGCAACGACACCCCTTCACCAGCGCCGCGGCTTCGCTCACCCGCACCTCTTCCTCCTCATGGAAGAGGCGCCAGACGATGTCGGTCAGCGGCAGATCGGCGTCGGTCAGCTCCTCATCCCTGAGCGTGACCGCCAGCGCCTGCACATGCTCCCATTCGGGATGATCGTGGCGGACATGCAGCCGCTCGCGCCCCACTTCGCCTTCCGGCAGATGCTGGAGCATCAGGCCAGCGGCAAAGCAGCCCTCACCCGCATCATGGCGGGTGGCGATGCGGATGATGCTGGGAATCTGTTCGGACTGGAAGAAATAATGTTCGGCCGCATGGGCCAGCGATTCGCCCTCCAGCGGGACAATGCCCTGATAGCGTTCGCCCGTGACCGCCTGATCGAAGGTGATGGCGAGATAGCCCTTGCCGAACAGGCCGAAGAGAGACGGATTCGGCCCCAGTTCGGCCAGCCGGTCGGCGTCGAACTTCGCATAGCCGCGCAGTTCGCCGTTCCTGTAGTCGGCGACGAGCAGGCTGATGACGCCATTCTCCGTCTGCGCCTGCAACGTCAGCTGGCCGTCGGCAAGCTTCAATGTGCTGCCCAGTAGGGCCGCCAGCACCAGAGCGGACGCCAGCACCCGCTCGATCGGCGGCGGATAGGCATGGGCGGCAAGCACATCGTCAAGCACCGGCCCGAGCCGCACCAGACGGCCGCGCGCATGGCGGCCGGGAATGGTGAAGCCCATGGCCTGGTCGATGGAGGCGGCAGAAGTCACGTAACAGCTCCGGTCGGCCGGCGCATGGGATGCGGCGGCGTGAATAGGCATCCAGCGATGCGGGGGGACGGTTTAAAGAATGATGATTTCACATGATCCACCCGTCATTGCGAGCGCAGCGAAGCAATCCATGGGAGCGCCATTGGATTGCTTCGCTGCGCTCGCAATGACGATCCAGGCAAATGTCATCCGACCACAAATAGGAAACCCGCCTGGAAACTCAACCGAGCCGGCCAAGCGCCCAGAGCAGCACCGATTTCTGGGCGTGGATGCGGTTTTCCGCCTCGTCCCAGATCAGCGACTGCGGGCCGTCGATCACTGTTTCCACCACTTCCTCGCCGCGATGGGCGGGCAGGCAGTGGAGGAATTTCGCGTCGGGCTTGGCCCTGGCCATCAGCGCGGGCGTCACCTGATAGGGCATCATCGCCGCCAGCTTTTCCTCGGCATGAGCCTGGCCCATGGAAATCCAGGTGTCGGTGACGACCACGTCCGCCCCGCTGACGGCTTCGGCCGCGTCGCGGGTCAGGGTGACCGCCGATCCGGCGGCACGGGCCGCGTCGGCGAAGGACGGGTCGGGATCATAGCCGCCCGGAATGCCCATGCGCACGTCGAACTTCAGCAGGCCGGCGGCCTCGACGATCGAATGAAGGACATTGTTGCCGTCGCCCAGCCAGGCCCACTGGCTGCCGGGCAGCGCCAGGCCATGTTCCACCACGGTCAGAAGATCCGCGACGATCTGGCAGGGGTGCGACAGGTCGGTGAGGCCGTTGATGACCGGGACGGTCGCATAATGTGCCATTTCCTCGATCTTGGCATGATCGTCGGTGCGGATCATGATGGCGTCGGCCATGCGGCTGAGGACGCGGGCCGTGTCGGCGACGGTTTCGCCGCGGCCGAGCTGGCTGGTCGCGCCGTCGAGGATCAGCGACGTGCCGCCCAGCTGGCGAATCGCCATGTCGAAGCTGACGCGGGTGCGGGTGCTGTTCTTTTCGAAGATCATCGCCAGCGTGTGCCCGGCGAGCGGCGCGTCGGCGTCTGTCCAGCCCTTGGGCTTACCCTGACGCGCGGCCTTCCGGTCGATGGCGTCGGCGATCATCGCGGCGATGGCGTCGCCGCCCGCGTCGGTGAGATTCAGGAAATGCTTGGTCATGTCACTACCCCCTCATCTCCCTCACCGTTCGGTTCGAGTAGCCTTCGAGCTTGTCGAGAAGGCGTATCGAGAACTATTCTCGACAAGCTCGAACCGAACGGCAGAGAGAGGAATGGACTCAGGCCGCCTTGGCTTCGGCGAAGCTCCGCGCGCCGGCGGAAATCTTCTCGATGCATTCGGCGATATGGCTTTCCTCGATGACGAGGGGCGGCAGGATGCGCAGCACATTCTGCCCCGCTGACACCGCCAGCAGGCCATGATGATCGCGCAGATGGCCGACGAAGGCGCGCGCGTCATAAGCGTCCTTCATCTTGATGCCCAGCATCAGCCCCATGCCACGCACATCCTCGAACATGCCGTCATGATTGGGGATGAGCTGCTCCAGCGCGGCGCGCAGACGCGCCCCCATCGCCGTCACATGGTCGAGAAAGCCGTCGGCCAGCACCTCTTCCAGAACGGTCAGCCCCACCGCCATGGCGAGCGGGTTGCCGCCATAGGTGGAACCATGGGTGCCGAACACCATGCCCTTGGCCGCTTCCTCGGTGGCGAGGCAGGCGCCGAGCGGGAAACCTGCGCCGATGCCCTTGGCCACCGCCATGATATCGGGCGTCACGCCATATTGTTCATGGGCGAAGAAGGTGCCGGTACGGGCATAGCCGCACTGGACCTCGTCCAGGATCAGCAGCAGGCCGTGATCGTCGCAGGCCTTGCGCAGGCCCTTGAGGAAATCCTGCGTCGCCGGGGTCACGCCGCCTTCGCCCTGCACCGGCTCCAGCAGGAAGCCGGCGGTGCTGTCGTCGATCGCCGCCAGCGCCGCATCGAGATCGTTGAAGGGCACGACCTGGAAACCGGGCAGCAAAGGCTCGAACCCGTCGCGCATCTTGGGCTGGCTGGTCGCCGAAATGGTGCCCAGCGTGCGGCCGTGGAAGGCGTTGTCGAAGCTGATGATCTTGTGCCGGTGCGCCTGCCCGTTGGCATAATGATAGCGGCGCGCGGTCTTGATCGCGCACTCGACCGCCTCGGCACCCGAATTGGTGAAGAAGACGGTGTCGGCGAACGTATTGTCGACCAGCTTCTGCGCGAACTGCTCCCCCAGCGGCGACCCGTAGAGGTTCGAGATGTGCATCAGCGTCGCGGCCTGATCGGCGATGGCCTTCACCAGCTTCGGATGGCCATGACCGAGCAGGTTGACGGCGATGCCGCTGGCGAAGTCGAGATAACGCTCCCCGCGCTCCCCGATCAGATAGCAGCCCTCGCCTCGCACCGGACGCACATCGCACCGGGGGTAAACGGGCATGAGCGGCGTAATCGACATGAGCCTTCCCTTTCTGGACTGATGTATCATCATCTGGTGCGCGGACTTGCGCGAAACGCAAAAAGGCGGCCCCCGCCGGGCCGCCCTTTGCGAGCACCGCCTATACAGGGGCCATGTAGGGGGTGCAACCCCGCAGCATGGCCACCCGGCGGCGACTGGCCTTATCCGATCTGATTCCAGGCTTCGGCGATTTCCGCGATCATGGCGCGGGCCTGGTCGACCGGATCGGCCGAACGGTCCTTGGCTCCCACCAGCAGCAGGCGGCGCGCCTCGCGGTAGATTTGCGCCAGGCCGACGGCGACATCGCCGCCCTTGTCATAATCCAGGCTCGATTCGAGTGCGAAGAGGATGGACATGGCGCGCGCCTGCTTATCCGACACCTTCATCCGGTCGCCATTGCGTTCGGCCAGCGCGGCGGCGTCCATCGCCAGCAGCAGCTCGTCGAACAATAGCCGGACCAGCCCGTGCGGGGTGGCGCCTTCGGTCCGGCTGCCCGAATGGACCGCCGCATAACGCCGCGCCGCCGTGGCGCCGGCATAACCCTGATTGTAGAACATCGTCTTGCCCGTTCCCGATTAGCTGTCGCTGTTGTTCCAAGCCTCGATCTGCTGTTCGAGGTAGCTTTGCGTCGCCTTGAGCGCGCTGAGGCGCGTTTCCATGGCCGCGTAGACCTTTGTCAGTTGAGCCTCGTAATCCGTCATCTGATCGTCGAGCTTCTCAAGCTGTTCGGTAAAATCCTCCGCCAGAGCGTCGTAGCGCTTCTGCGCGGTCTTGAGCGGACCATCATCCTCTTCAAGATTGTCGCGCACCGTATCCATCAGCGCGGACAAGCCCGGATTGGCGGTGGTCGACACCTTGGGATTGACCATGTTGGTGACGCCTTCCGGGTCATTCTCCATCGCCGTGGCGAGCCGGGCGGTATCCAGCGTCAGCGTGCCATCGCGATTGGTGGTGACGCCGATGTCGGCAAGCGTCTTGTAAGTGCCAGTCGCGCTGAGCTGGGTCGAGGTGATCGCCGCCAGCTGCCGCTTCATGTCGCGCACGCCCGACACGCCGTTCAGCACGCCCGCGCTGGAGGAGTCCGCGCCCGTGGCCGTCGCGGTGTTGAGCGCGCCCATCAGCGTGTTGTAGGCGCTGACAAATTCCTTCAGCAGGTCCGAAAGCCCCGCCGTCGGCTGCGACATGGACAGGGTGACGGTGGTGCCCGGAGACGCCTTGGCAAGGTCGATCCGCATATAGGGGATCGCTTCGTCGATCGTGTTGCTGGCGAATTCATAGGCGACGCCATCGAGCGTGATCTCCGCATTTTGCGGGGCCGAGCTGCTGCTCATCGTGCTGCTGTCGGTGCCGCTCCAGCCCAGGCCGGCGAGCACGCTGCCGCTGTCGTCGGCCGCGACGCTGATGCTGAAATCATTGTCCGCGCCGGTTTCGCCCTTGAAGACGAGGCGCGTGCCGCTGGCATCGGTGACGACGCGGGCGGTGACGCCCATGTCGGCCGCATTGATGGCGGAGGCGAGACCGGCATAGCTGTTGTTACCGGAATCGATCGTGATCGTCTTGGTTTCGCCCGACGCGGTCGTGATGGTGAAGCTGCCGGTGCCGATGGCCGTGCTGCCGGTCGCGCCGCTGGTGGCGCTGGACGAGATTACGCGGGCGGTGGCAAGCTGCTCGACGGTCAGCTGGGCAGGCAGACCCGTGGGGCTGCCGCCGCTCAGCAGGCTGACATTGGCGATGCTGGTGTCGTTGGAGGAAACGGTGCCGGTATATTCGGCGCCGGACAGGACTTCGGTCAGCGCATCGGCGAAAGTATCGAGCGAACTCATGGCCGAAGCCAGAGCGGAAATGCGCGATGCGTTGAGCGTCTGGCGGCTCGTGATCGCCGTCTCCTTCGGCTCGCGGGTCGCGCTGACCAGGCTGGACACCAGCGCGGCGGTATCGATACCCGAACCCGCGTTGAGCGCCGTTACGATGCTGCTGCCTACCGAAGCCATTGAGCCGTCCTTTCAAATGCTAGGACGGCGGTAGCGGCAAGACCTTTAGGAAAGATTTTCCGCCTTGGAATATCCCGACAAAATCAGCCGTTGGAGAAGGCGATCTGTTCTACCGTCCCGCGCGACAGATGCGCCTGCGCGACATGGGCATAGGAGGCCCGCTCGACGATCCGCCTGGCCAGCACGGCGGCATGTTCCACCGCTTCCTTGCTGGCGGGCGGCAGGGGCACAAGCACCATCGGCCGGGGGATCATCGCCTGGATCGCGCCGGCCGCGCCGTCGACATCGGTGGCGCCGGCGCTGAGGTCCGCCAATATCTCGGCGATGCGGGCATGGACCTCGACATATTCGGCGACGCTGGCCAGTTCCTGACTGGCGCTTGCCGCCTTCGGCTCGGCCATGGCGTTGCGCCGTTCCTTGGACAGGGAGTCATTGGCGCGACTGGCCGTCACCGGCTGCACGATGGGCGCGGGCGATGGCGCGCGCACGACCGTCCGGTCGACCGGCGATAGCTCGGTTCGAGATACATAATCGTCCATGACGCACCATTTTCATGCGTCCCCATGAACAGATTACGGACGAGTGCGGCTAAACTTTAATTCACCAGAAGAAATTTTTTCGCTCACACTGAAGAAAAAGGCGACCGCCCTTTACAGCTTCCGCCCGTCGGCGTCGAAACGCAGCTCATCGGGCACGGTGATGAAGGGCCGGTCCATCTCGCCCGCCATGCGGTTCTCGACCCGGAAGACGAAGGCCAGCACGGTCGCGACCGCCATGTAGAGGCCTTCATTGACGATTTGCCCGGCGCGCGAGGTGAAGTAGATCGCACGCGCCAGTTCGGGATATTGGAGGACGGTGACGCCATTGGTGTCGGCGAGATCGCGGATCGCGGCGGCGATCGCGTCGCAGCCCTTCGCCACCACGACCGGCGCGGCGTCCTGCCCCGGCTTGTAGCGCAGGGCGACCGCGAAATGGGTCGGGTTGGTGATGATGACGCTGGCCTCCGCCACCGCCTTGCGGGTGGAGCCGCTCAGCACCTCGAACTGGCGGCGACGGATATGGCCCTTCAGCTCGGGCGAGCCTTCGCTTTCCTTATGTTCGTCCTTCACTTCCTGCTTGGTCATGCCCAGCCGCTTGGCGCGCTGCATGATCTGCGCCGGCACGTCGATGCCCGCGATCAGGAAGAGGCCGCCCGCCATCACCAGGCAGGTGAAGATGAAGATATTGCCGACGTCCGCGATGGCCGGCGCGATGCCCGCCTTGCCGAGGCCCGTGATCTCGGTCAGCCGGTCCCAGATCAGCCAGACGCCGATGCTGCCGAGCAGGCCGACCTTGGCGATCGACTTCAGCAATTCGATCAGCCCCTGCATCCCGAAGATGCGTTTGATGCCCGACAGGGGATTGAGCTTTTCCGGCTTGGGCGCGAAGGCGCCGGGACGGAAGCCGAGCGACCCGAGCAGGGCGGGCGCGGCGATGGCGGCGAGGAAGGTCGCCAGCATGACGCCCGCGACCGGCAGGGCGATGCCCATCAACAGGTCCGCCCCGCGCCGGGCCGGGGAGAAATCGACGATATCCTCGCGCCGGAAGCGCAGCGCCTCCACCAGCATGTCGCGCAGCGCCTCGATCAACGCAGGGCCGATGACGGCGAGGCAACCGATGCCCGCCATGACCACCAGCGCCGTGCCCAGTTCGCGCGACTGGAGGATGTCGCCCTTCTTGGCGGCATCCTGCAATTTCTTCTGTGTCGGCTTTTCGGTCTTTTCGCCGCCCTCGCTGCCGCCCGCCATCTCAGCGTCCCTCCGAGATGAAGCGGGCTTCTTCGAGGCCAGCCTTGAGCGCGGCGGTCATCCCCTCGGCCATGATCGGCGCGGCGATGGCGAGCAGGATCAGCCCCGCCATCATCGCCACCGGCATACCGACCGCGAACAGGTTGAGCGAAGGGGCCGCGCGGGCGAGCATCCCCATGACGATCTGCACCAGCACCAATGCGAAGGCGACCGGCAGCGCCACGGTGACGCCCATGCCCATCAACGACCCGCCGAATTCGATAAGACGCCAGATCGTGTCGTTGGACAGCATCCCCGCGCCGGGCGGGATGGCGGTGTAGCTTTGCACCACGAAGCTGGCGAGCAGCAGATGCCCGTCCATGCCGAGCAGCAGGAAGGTGGCGAGGATCGAGAGGAACTGGCCCAGCACCTGGGTCGACTGGCCCGAGGAGGGATCGATCATCGCCGCGAAATTGAGGCCCATGGCGTTGCCGATCGTTTCCCCCGCGACGAAGGCGGCAGCATAGCCGATCTGCACCGCGAATCCCATGGCGAGGCCCGCCAAAATCTCGCCCATGACCAGCATCACGCCTTCGAAGCTGGCGACGCCGTCCTGCGGCAACTGGATGGTGACGCTGTTGAGCGCGGCGAGGCCGAGCGCGAGGGCTAGGATCAGACGAAGCTGAAGCGGCACCGCGGGCGCGCCGAAGACGGGCGCGGCGATGAAGGCCGCGCCGGGCCGGATCATGGCGATCAGCCAGATCCAGAGTTGCGTCTCCACGCCCGCGAAACCGGGTGCTATCATTGCAGCAGGTCCGGGATGCGCTCGAAGATCTCGCGCGTGAAGTCGGCGATCAGCACCATGATCGATCCGCCGAACAGCGCCAGCATCCCCCCGACCACGATGATCTTGGGAATGAAGCTCAACGTCTGTTCGTTGATCGAGGTCGCCGCCTGCACCATGCCGATGATGAGGCCGACGATCAGCGCCGGGATCAGGACGGGCGCAGCCGCCAGCGCCGTGATCCACAGCGCCTGCTGGGCAAGGCCCATGAAGAAATCGGCGTTTTCCATAGCTTCTTATCTCAAACCGTTCGGTTCGAGCTTGTCGAGAACGAGTCCCGGTGGACGGTTCTCGACAAGCTCGAACTGAACGGATGCGGAGAAAGAACGCGCATCATGTCGCAAACGACCCCGCCAGTGACCCCATGGTCAGCGCCCAGCCGTCGACCAGCACGAACAGCAGCAGCTTGAACGGCATGGAGATGATGGTGGGCGACAGCATCATCATGCCCAGCGCCATCAGCGTGGACGCGACGACAAGGTCGATGATGAGGAAGGGCAGGAAGATCATGAAGCCGATCTGGAACGCGGTCTTGAGTTCGCTGGTGACGAAGGCCGGCAGCAGGATCGAGAAGGGAATGTCGGCGGGCGTGCGAAAGGCGGGCGCTTCGGCGAGGTTCGCGAAAAGCTTGAGGTCGCTTTCGCGGGTCTGCTTGGTCATGAAGCCGTGCAGCACCTTGCCCGAGCGGCCGACCGCTTCCTCGATGCTGATCTGCCCCTTGCCATAGGGGTCGAAGGCCTGGGCGTTGATCGTGTCGATCGCCGGGCGCATCACGAAAAGCGAAAGGAACAGGGCAAGGCCGACCAGCACCTGGTTGGGCGGGGTCTGTTGCAGGCCCAGCGCCTGGCGCAGCAGCGACAGGACGATGATGATGCGGGTGAAGCTGGTCATCATGAGCACGAGCGACGGCAGCACCGTCAGCAGGCTCATGAGGATCAGGATTTGCAGGCTGAGCGAGAGCGAGCGGCCGTCGCCCGAAATCTGCCCCATGGCGCGGCTCAGCGCGCCGCCATTGTCGACCGGCGCTGCGGGCGCGGCCTGGGCGAAGGCTGGGACGGCGAAGAGGAGCAATATGAACATAGCGAGCACAACGAAAGCTATCGCAACGCCAACATAGCTCCGTTCGTGCTGAGCCTGTCGAAGCACGCGGGAAATCGTTGGTCGCGTGCGCCCTTCGACAAGCTCAGGGCGAACGGAAGTCAAGCTTTTACCGACCACGATAGGAGTCGCCTTCCGCGATCTTCTCGATGCGGCCACGGGTGACGGCGACGAGGATTTTTCTGCCCTCGAACTCCACCACGGCGAGCTTGCCGAAGGCGCCCATGGGCAAGGCTTCGAGCAGTTTCAGCGATCGGTCGCCCTGCCCCGCCATCATGCCGGGCTGATATTTGCGCCACAGCCACAGCGCGCCAAAGGCCATGCCGCCGACCAGCGGCAGGAGGATCAGCAGTTTGACGAAATACCAGAACATGAAAGCCGCCCGCAGCTATGGTTAATATCGGCCTGCGATCCGCAGTTTCGGGGACGAAGGCAAGCGCTAAATCAGCGGCTCGGGATCAGCCGCGCCGTTCGATCCCGGCAAGGCGGTTTTCGGTCGCGGCGATGTCCACGATGCGGATGCCGTAGCGCCCGTTGACCGTCACCACCTCGCCCTTGGCGATCAGCGCGCCATTGACCATGATGTCGAGCAGGTCGTCGGCCTGACGGTCCAGCTCGACGATGCTGCCCTCGGCCAGGTCCATCACTTCGGCGAGGCGGAGCGAGGTCGAGCCGACCTCCACCGACATGCGCACCGGAATGTCCGCCAGCAGCTTGAACTGGCGGTTGTTGTTCATCCGGCTCACCGGGTCCTCGGCCCGCTCCATGCGGGGGGCTTCGCTCATGTCGCTCATTGTTCGGGTTCCTGTGCAAGCTTTTCAATCTGGAAGGCGGCGCGGCCGTCCTGTTCGCCGATCGAGCCATGGGCGACGATGCGGTTTCCGACAATGAGCGGCAGCGAACGGCCTATGGTGACGGGAATGACGTCGCCGACCTTCAATTCCATCAGGTCGGCGAGCGAGAGATTGGGCCGCGCCACCACGGTGCGGGCGGGCAGGCGGATGTCGCGCATACGCCGCGCGATGCGCGCCTGCCAGACGGGATCGAGATGCTCTTCGTCAGTGGGCATCTTCGTGCTGACCAGCCCCTCGACGGCGCGCAGGGCGGAAAGCGGGAAGAGCAGGTCGACCGGCCATTCCTGCTCACGGGTCAAGGAAATCATGAAGCGCTGGAGCACCATTTGGTCGGTGGGCTGCGCCGCCGCGGCATAGCCGACGCCGCTTTCGCGCAGCATGAGGCCGGGTTCGAGCGGCAGGACATCGTCCCAGGTTTCCACCAGCCGCGACAGCAGCGAATCGCACAGGCGGGCGATCAGCCGGTCCTCGGTAGGAGTAAATTCGGTGCGGGCGGGCAGCGGCCGGTTGCCGATGCCGCCATAGAAACAGTCGACGAAGGTCGAGATCATGGTGGCGTCCATGCGCAGCAGCATCTGCCCCTTGAGCGGCAGCAGGCGATAGACGGACAGAGAGCAGAAGGAGGGCACCTGCGCCGACCAGGCGGCGAAATCCAGCACCCTGGCTTCCTGCGCCTCGACATTGGGGCGCACGCCCGCGATCGGCTCGACGATGGCGCGAATACGCCGGCCGAGCTTCTCGCCCAGCCGGTCCAGCCCGGACAGCATCACGGGCGCCTGCGATTCCCCGCGCCCGAAGGCGTAGGATTGAACGTCGGTCATCTTGGTCCCCTGCCCGCATGGATCAGGGGACATCCCAATCCTTTCAGGCAGCCCTATTGAATAACGAAATTGGTAAAATAAACGTTATCAATGCCACCATAGCCCGTCTTTTGCTTCAAAATATCGTTGATCACCGTCTTGATCTTGCCCTGGAGCGCCTGCTTGCCCTGGGGCGTGTCGAGCATCTCCTGCGGCTGTTCCGCCAGCAGCATCAGCACCTGGCTGCGGATCGGCGTCTCATGCTGCTTGACCGCGGCGATCACGCGATAGTCATAATAGGTCGATACCGCGACGCTGATCTGCGCGAAAGCGTCCGTATCCGACATATTGGACGTGAAGGGCGCCTGAAGCTGGAAATAGGTGGCCTGATAGGCCATCGGATTGACCGGCGTCGGCAGGTCGATGCCCTTGCCCGGCGCATGGCCCACGGACACGGCATGGCTTTCACCGCCCCCGCCGCCGCCATGACCGCCGCCACCTTCGCCGCCGCCGCTTTCCCCCGCCCAGCCATGGGCGGTGGCAACGGCCTGCGCATCCTCACCCGCCAGCACCAGCACCGGCTTGTTCGGGTCTTCCTTGGGACCTTCGGCCTTGGGACTGAAGAAACCGGCTGCGTAGAGGCCGCCGGCAGCGCCTGCGCCGCCCACGACGACGCCCACGACCAGCAGCAGGATCATCTTCACGCTCCCGCCCTTTTTCTTCTTGGCCTTAGGCTCGTCGCTCATGCTTCATGTCCCCTGGAAAAGCGGCCGGTCACGCATAGCGCGCGCGCGGCAGGTCGCCGGCGTCCCCGCCAGCCCGTTCATGGTTAAGAACGGACGGATCGCTGCCTCCTTTATGGGTAAAGGCGATATTTTCGCGCTGCTGTCCGCGCCCTTGCATGTGCGACTGGGCGGACGACTGACCCATGCCCTGACCCTGCCAGCCGGCGGATTGACCCTGCGAATGGGATTGGGATTGCGACTGCGAACCGGACTGGTTCCCTGTGGAATCTGAGCGTGCAGCCTCCGCGACATGCGGCGCGCGTTCCACCTTCACCTCGCTGATCCGCACCGCCGACAGGCCGGCGTCGAGCTTCAGCCGGTCGCTGTCCTGCCGGAGCGCCATTTCCGCCGCTTCGGTCACGACGGTCAGGCTGACGGCGGCGCCATCCTCACCCTGCCGGATGTCGACCTGAACAGGACCAAGCTGGTTCGTATTGATCTGGAACCGCCCCTGCGCGCCATTGGCCGACAGGCCGGCAATATCGCGGGCAAGGCCATCGATCCACTGGCCCGACACGCCCATGTCCACGACCTGCGCGCCAAGGTTGGCGGACAGGTCGCCGGACGGCGTGGACGCGACCGGCTGTTGCACGGAGCCGACGGATGCGGGCGACATCAGCACGGCGGCGCGATCATTTGGGGGCATGGCCGTCAGGGGGGCCGACGCTTGGGACGCTTCGGAAATCCTGTCCTTGCCCGCGACCGCCCTCACCGCGCCCGTCGTCGCAGAAGCGCGCGCTACCGTCCGACCCTGCATATGATCGCGCACCAGTTGCAGCAGCGATACCGCCTCCGCCTTGACCGGCGCGGGCCTGGGCTGATCGGGCGCCGGCTGTTCGGGCGCGACGGCGATGGCTGGATCGACCGAATCAACGGATTGCGGCGCGACGGACGGCGCGGGCGCTGGGGTGGATAGGATTGGCGGCGCTAAGGGCGTGACGGCGGGAGCGGCCTCCTCCGCACTTGCCGGCGCGTCGGTCGCGATCCGGGGCGCTGGCGGAACGACCGATGCAAGCGGCGGCACAGGGGCTGCTGCCACGTCCACGGGCAGCGACACGGGCGACGAAGGGACCGGCATGCCGGACTCCCCAGCCTGCAAGGGCGCAGCCTTCGGCGGAGTCGGGACGGGACCCGGCGCAGGCGTCGAAGCGGGCGCGATATGCGGCGCGGCCGGCGCCATGGAAACGGGTGCGGGCGGCGCAGGTGACGTCGCAGACGCAAGCTCGACCATCTTTTCCGGCACGCCAGTCGCGACCGGGGGAGCGGGTTGAACGGTCGGCACGGGCGCGACGGCTGGCGGCACCGCGACCGCGATCGGCGAGACATCCGGGGTCGGGACATCAGCCTCCTCGACCGGCATATCCTCTCCATCGGATGGGGTCGCCTCTTCGGCCACCGGCGCCTGCGCCAGATCATCGATGGCGGCCCCGACCTCTGGCGGCGCGGACATGACAAGCGGCGGCGTTTTATGGGCCTTGACCGGCGCACCGCCCGGATCGGCAAGTGCAACGGCGATGGCCGCGGGCTGCGCAACTGGCACCGCTGGCATCGCGATGGCCGGGATCGGATCGGCATCGGCAACCGGATCGGCCGGGCCGGCATCGACCTCTGGCACGGGCGGCAGTTCGGCTTGTCCGGCCTGCTGCCCGCCGATGACAGCGGGCCGCGACGGGAAAGCCGACGGCATGGGAGCCTGAAAGGCAGGGACAATTGCCTGCTCGCTCCCCCCATCCTGCAACGGCACGACCGGCGAAGCAGCCAAACTGGATGCCGCTTCGGAAGCGGCGCCGCTCTTGGCGACGCCCAGCAGTTGCGCGAAATCGGCCACGGCCTCGATCGGCTGGGCGGCATCGTTCTTCACCACACCCTTTGCGGGTGAAGCAAACAGCAATGCCTTCAAACTGGTCAATATCGTCATGTCAGGCGTCCCCCGTCCGCTGCATCCGCCGATAGCGCGGCAGCGCGGCCAGCTTGTTCTCACGCCATTCCTCCAGTTCCGCGCGGGCGCGGTCCTTGAGGCGGCTGGCGATTTCCTTTTCGCGATTGGCGGCGACGGTCAGGCCTTCCTTGGCCTCGACATTGCGCTGCGCATCATAGAGCGCCCCGTCGAGCTGGCGGCTGGCCTGCTCCAGACGGGTCGCCAGTTCCTGCATCGCCGCGAAGGACGCGCCGTTCGCCATCCCCTCCCCGCCGAACAGTTCGCCGCGCACCCGGCGCAGCCGTTCGAGATTATGGGCGATGCCGTTCGCCTCGTCGCGGGCGCGCGCGGTTTCGGCGAGCGCCATCGAATGCTGGACGGCGCGGACGCGCAGGACGCGCTGGCGGCGGTTGACCAGTCCCTTCATGCGCCGAATCCGGCGATGAGCGCGTCGGCGCTGGTGTTAAGGTCGATGCGGCTCTTCTGATCCTGCCGGATGAAGTCGAGTATCTCCTGACGGCGGCGGACCGCTTCGTCGATGACGGGATCATTGCCGGGACGATAGGCGCCCATCAGGATGAGGTCGCGATTTTCCTCATAGGCGGCCCAGAGGCGGCGATAGCTGGCGGCGGCCATGCGATGCTCGTCATCCACCACGTCGGCCATGACGCGCGACAGCGACTTGCCGATATCGATCGCGGGGAAGATCGCCTGTTCGGACAGATGGCGCGACAGAACGAAATGGCCGTCCACGATGGCGCGGGCGGCGTCGACGATCGGATCGTCGGTGTCGTCGCCATCGGCCAGCACGGTGTAGAGCGCGGTGATCGAGCCGCCAGTGCGGGCATCGACGCCCGCGCGCTCGACCAGGCGCGGAATGAGCGCGAGGGCGGAGGGCGGATAGCCCTTCATCGCCGGGGGTTCACCCAGCGCCAGGCCGATTTCGCGCTGGGCATGGGCGCAGCGGGTGAGGCTGTCGATCAGGAGCAGCACCTTCTTGCCGCGCGCCCGGAAATATTCGGCGATGGCGGTCGCGCGCGCGGCGGCGCGCAGGCGCAGCACCGGCGGATGATCGGCGGGAACGGCGACGACGATCGACTTGTGCATCGAATGTTTGAGCTTGGTTTCGAGGAAGTCGCTGACTTCACGGCCGCGTTCGCCGATCAGGCCGGTGACGACGATGTCGGCTTCGGCACCGGCGATCATCTGGCCCATGAGGACGGACTTGCCCACGCCCGATCCCGCGATGATGGCGATGCGCTGGCCGCGCCCGGCGGTCAGCAGCGCGTTGACGGCGCGAACGCCAAGGTCGAACGGTTCGGTGACGCGGCCCCGGTCGAGCACATTGCCTTTCACGCCGTTCAATGGCCAGGTGCCGCCGGCGATGATCGGCCCTTTGCGGTCGAGCGGCTGACCCATGGCGTCGATCACGCGACCGATCAGGCCGTCGCCCACCTGCACCATGTTCGCCTGGCTGTCCGGTTCGACGCGGATGCCGTTTTCCAGCGGCGCGTCGGCATCGAGCGGCACCAGCAAGGTGCGGTCGCCGCGAAAGCCGACGACCTCGGCCCGGCAGACCGATCCGTCGCTGGCCAGCACGCGCGCGCCCGAACCGATCGGACGGCGAAAGCCGCTGACTTCGAGCATCCCCGCATCATGACTCACCAGCCGGCCGACATGGCGGGGTGCACGATTCTGCACCTGGAGATGGTCGAACAGGGTTTCGGCCTGGGCGAGCGCGGCACGGATCATGCCTTGCCCTCCATATCGTCCATCAGCGCGCGCAAACGCGCCAGACGCACGTCGGGGCCGTCCTCGACCCAGCCGTCGGCGGTTTCGAGGCGGACGCAACCGCGCTGCATGGTCCGGTCGGCGACCAGCGGCACGCCGATCTGTTCGTCCCTCAGCAGGTCCGCGTCGTCGGGATGGACGTGCAGCGCGCTCTTGTCCTGATTGCTCTCGATGAAGGCGGCGACGCTGTCGCAGCGCTGGACGAGCCGCTCCATGTCGATCTCGACTTCGCCGACAATCTGCTCGACCAGACGGACGACCGTGGCCGACAACATGGTCGACAACATGCCGCTCGGCGCGGGGGCCAGCAGTTCGAGCGCCTCGATCAGCCGCTCGCGCGCGTCATTTTCGGCTGCGTGCGCTTCGGCGGTAACGCGGCAGCCCTCGTCGAAGCCCAGCGTGAAGGCCTCCATCCGGGCCTCCTCCACCAGATCGACGTCCGGCTCCGCATCGGCCATGGCGGCGCGGATGGTCGCGGTCTGCTGTGCCGGCGGCGCGGTATAGAGGCTGCGAAAGCCGCCTTCGGCCGGGCGGAAGCCCGCGACCGCGACCGGCGCCGCATCCTGGATCGCTTCGGCGCCCCAAAATCTAGACAAAGTCATTGCCCTTTCCGCCGAGCATGATGGTGCCCGCATCGGCCATGCGGCGGGCGGTGGCGATGATCAGCTTTTGCGCGTCGATCACTTCGGCAAGGCGGATCGGGCCGCGTTCCTCGATCTCGTCGGCGATGGCCTGCGCGGCGCGGGCCGACATGCAGCTGAAGATCTTCGCCTTCAGCATGTCGTTCGCGCCCTTCAAGGCGACCACCAGCACCGTGCTGTCGATCGTGCGCATCAGCGTGCCCAGATTCTTGTCGTCCATGTCGATGAGATTATCGAAGACGAACATCTCATCCTCGATCGTCTGGGCGATCATCTTGTCACGCTTGGCGACGGCCTTCATGATCCGCTGTTCATTGTCCTTGCGGACATTGTTCATGATCGCCGCCGCCTCGACCGTGCCGCCGCGCTGCGACGCCGCGCCCTGCTTGCCGGCAGGGCCGCGCAGCAGCAACTGCTCCAGATCCTCCAGCGCCTCGTTCGACACCGGGCCGAGCGTGGCGATGCGATAGACGATCTCTTCCTGATATTCCGACGGCAGCAATTGCAGCACGTCGGCGGCCACGGGCGCCTCCAGATGGGCGAGCACGATCGCCATGATCTGCGGATGCTCCGCCTCGATCAGCGCCGCAACCTCCTTCGCGTCCATCCACTTGAGCATTTCGAGCTGGGTGGAGCGGGTCGGCGGGGTGATGCGCGCAAGGATGGTTTCCGCGCGTTCCTCGCCCAGCGCCTTGGTCATCGCGCCGCGAATATGGCGGGTGGCGCCATAGCCGATGGTGGTGCGCTTCTTCGCCTTGGTGACGAAATGATCGAGCGCCTCGTTCACTTCCTCTGGCTCGACATCCTGCACATCATACATGGCATAGCCGAGCTGGCGCACTTCTTCCGGCTCCAGGCGGGAGAGGATCTGCGCGGCTTCATCCTCGTTGAACAGCATCAGCAGGACGGCGGCGGCGGCGCTGCCCTTGAGCGCCTCGGGACGGCCGGGGACGATCTCAGGCATTTTCCTTGTCCTTCTTGGCTTCCTTCAGCAGGTCACGGACGACCAGGGCGGCGCGGTCGGGATCCTGCTTCACGAAATTGCGGATCAGGTCGGCGCGCTGCGCATAGTCATAGGTGGACGAAATCATGTCGAGCGTGACCTTCGCTTCGGCGCCATCGGGCGTTTGAGCGGCGGCCTGCTTGGTGAGTTCGCTCGAAATCTCGCGGCCGATGCGCTGGCCGGTTTCCGCCGTATTGACCGCCGCGGCCTGCTGAGAGGCGGCGCGGCGCTTCAGTAGCGGGCGGCCGATGCCGAAGACCAGCAGCAGCACGACCAGCAGGGCCGACACATTGCGCACCAGCGGCGAGACCCAGTCGGCCTCATACCAGGGGGGGGTCGGGTCGGCGGCCTTGACGAAGCTGCGCGAGGAGAGCGCGACCACGTCGCCACGCGCCTGATCGAACCCGACCGCACCCTTCACCAGCGCTTCCAAGGCGGCGATTTCCTGCGCGGAGCGGGGCTTGCCGTCCGGGCCATTGTCGAGCGCGACGGCGACCGACAGGCGCTTGACGGTGCCGATCGCGTCCTTGGTGACGGACACTTCGCGGCCCAGCTCAAAATTGCGGTTGAAGGTTTCCTCGGTCTTCATGAGCGGGTTGGGCGGCGTGCCGGGCTGGCCGGCCTGCGCGCCCTGCCCTGACTGACCTTGGGCCGTCTGGCCCTGCGTCACCGCCTGGCCATTGGGATTGGTCTGGGTGACGGTCGGGTTGACCGGCGCCTGGTTGCTGAGCGCACCAGGGATGCCCGACGCCTCGCCTGCGCCCTGACCGCGCGGATCGGAGGCCCAGGTGCCCTGCTCGCTGCGGAGGCGGGCTTCATCCTGCGGGTAGGTTTCGCGGGTCGCCTGACGCTCGGCGAAATTCAGTTCGGCGTGCACCTCGGTCGAGAAATTGCCCTGGCCCAGGATCGGCGTCAGCAGCGCGATCACCGACTGGCGATAACGGTCCTCCATCTTGCCCTGAATGGCGAGCTGGCGATCATCGGCGGCATCGCCGTCATTGTTGCTGAGCAGGCGGCCATTCTGATCGACCACCGAAATATCGTCCGGGTTCAGCTCGGGAATAGAGGAGGCGACGAGATGGACGATCGCGCTGACCTGCTGGTCGGTGAGCGTGCGGCCGTTGGCGAGGCGCAGCATCACCGAGGCGGACGGCTTGGCGCGGTCGCGCAGGAAGACGCTGGGCGGTTCGACGGCCAGATGCACTTTCGCGCTTTCGACGCTGTCGATCGCCTCGATCGTGCGCGCCAGGTCCATCTCACGCGCCGAGCGCAGCTTTTCACCCTCGACGGCGCGCGACGCGCCCATCGGCAGGCTGTCGATCATGCTGTTGCCGTCGGGCGCGCTCTTGGGCAGGCCCTGGGCGGCGAGCATCATCTTCGCCTTGAAATAATCATCTTGCGACACGGTCATCGCGCCCGAACTGTCGAAGCCGTAGCGCACGCCATTCTGGTCCAGCACCTGCGCGACGGCCGACTTGTCGGCATCGGGCAGACCGCGGAACAGGTCGCGCTGCGGCGGTTCGCGCAGCGCCATCCAGGCAAGCCCGGCGACCGCGACGGTGCCGAGCAGGCCGAGCAGCGGCAGGCTCCTGGCCACGGCGGGCTGCTTCATGAAGCCGGTGAAGCGCGCCTTGAGCGCGTCGAAGCCCTTGGCCCCGCCCCCGAAGGAGGAAGCGGCCGAAGCAGGAAGGGCCGGCGCAGCGGCGCCGACATTGGTGGAGAGTGCGTTCTCGCTCATGGGTTAGACCGGCATGCTCATAATGTCCTTGTATGCGGACAGGAGTTTGTTGCGGACCTGAAGGGTCGCTTCGAAGCTGACCGACGCCTGCTGCTTGGCCAGCATGACGCCGGCGATATCGGTGGTTTCGCCGCGCTCGAAGGAGGCGGCAGCCTCGCCGGCCTTGTTCTGGAGGCCGTTGACCTGTTGCAGCGCGCTGTTCAGCGCATCGGTGAAGCCGCCGGGCGGGGTGCCCTGCGTGCCGTTTGCGCCGGTCGCGCCGCCGATAGTGCCGGTCTGGCTGACGTCGCGCAGGGCCGCATTCTTCTGCAGGATGGCGTTGCGGATCGCCATCACGCTGTCGGTGGGGGAAATGCCGTTCATCTGTCAGCCTCCCTTAAGCGGCCAGCTCGCGCATCTCGGCGAGCCGATAGCGCAGCGTGCGTTCTGAAATGCCCAGCTTGCGCGCGGCGGCGGCGCGGTGGCCGTCGGTTTCGCGCAGCGCGACGCGCACCGCTTCCAGCTTGGAATTGCGGGTCACGTCGCGCAGCAGGATCGGTTCGGCGGCAGCGAGCGGCGCCGACGTGACGATGCGCAGCGGCTGCGGCGCACCGGAAATATGCAGGTCGGCGGCGTCGATGCGGTCGCCGTCGCGCAGCACCAGCGCGCGCTGGAGCACATTGCCCAGTTCGCGGGCATTGCCCGGCCAGCGATGGGCGGCGAGCTTTTCCAGCGCGGCGGCGGTCGGCCACACGAACTTGTCGCGCCCCAGATCCTGCTGGCGCAGCAGCATGGCGGCGGCGATGGCGCTGATGTCGCCGCGACGCTCGGCCAGCGGACGCAGTTCCAGCGGCATGACGTTGAGCCGCCAGTAGAGATCCTCGCGGAAGCGGCCGGCGGCGACTTCGCCGGCAAGGTCGCGGTTGCAGGCGGCGACGATGCGGACATTGACCGGCACCGGGTGGGTGGCGCCGACGGGCAGCACTTCGCCTTCCTGAAGCGCGCGCAGCAGCTTGGCCTGAAGCGCCAGCGGCAGTTCGGCGATTTCGTCGAGGAACAGGGTGCCGCCGTCGGCCGCGAGGAACAGGCCGTCGGACGACTGGGCGGCGCCGGTGAAGCTGCCCTTCTTGTGGCCGAACAACATGGCTTCCATCATGGTTTCGGGCAGCGCCGCGCAGTTGACGGCGATGAAGTCATGGGTGGAGCGGCCCGACCGGGCATGAAGGAAGCGCGCCATGCCCTCCTTGCCGGTGCCGGTGTCGCCCTGGATCAGCACGGTGGCATCGCTGCGGGCGACGCGGGCGGCCAGGCCCATCAGATGCGCGCTGGCCGCATCGCCCACGGCCGGGACGCAAGCGGGGCGCGCAAGTTCGGCGATCAGGGCAAAGGCGAAACCCATATCCTCCAGGCCGAAGGCGACGCGCGCCGGCAGGCCGTTGGCGGCGGCGACCAGCGAAGGCGCCCCGTCGATCAGGTTGATGAGGATGTCGCGATGGGTGGCATGACCGATCTCGGTCGCCAGCAGCACCCGGCGGCTATCCTTGTCGCGCGGGCTGGCGGCATCCACGATCCGCACCATATAGCAGGCATTTTCGAGCCAGTGCTGCAAACCCGGAACGAGCGCGCAGACCCCATGGCTCACGTCAAGCGATGACATGAACTGACCCCATGTTTTTGGCTGGCTTGTACCCCCGTACGCCCCATGCCCCTTCGATGGTTAATTTCTATCGTTCCGTGGTTATTAGATGGTTAACACGGCAATCCGCTTGCCGCAGACCGGCAATTTTTTTCCGGTTTCCGGCAATTTTTTCCGCGCCTCCTTATATACGCGCGCGTCAAGCTGTTGATTTTACAGATTTTCAGAAAAAAATGCGGCCTGAATTAAAGGCCCGCTTCACCCCGCCGTTATCCCCTTTCGAGGCCGCAAGCGCCCTGATGGCAGCGACCTGATGGTTGAATTTGAAAGGGAATATCATGACTGTTATCGGAACCAACACCTCGGCGCTGCGCTCGGCCAACGCCTCCACCTCCGCCAGCAAGGCGCTGAGCACCGCCATGGAACGCCTGTCGACCGGCAAGCGAATCAACAGCGCGAAGGACGACGCCGCCGGCCTCGCCATCGCTTCGACCATGACCTCGCAGATCCGCGGCATGACCCAGGGCATCCGCAACGCCAATGACGGCATTTCGATGGCGCAGACCGCTGAAGGCGCCCTGAACGAAGTGTCCAACATGCTGCAGCGTATGCGTGAACTGACCGTCCAGGCGTCGAACGGCATCAACGACGCCAACGCCAAGGCGAACATCCAGACGGAAATCTCTTCCCTGTCGGAGCAGATCACCAGCACGCTGACCAACACCGAATTCAACGGTCAGAAGCTGTTCGACGGCACGGCTGGCACCGCCGGCGTCGTGACGATCCAGGCCGGTGCCAACGCAAACGACACGATCGACCTGACTTTTGGCGACGTGTCCGCTGACCTTGCCACCATTTTGGCCTTCGACGTGACCACGGCGACTGCGACAGATTTTGCAACCGCCCTGGGCACCAGCGGAACGGCCGGCAGCTTCGATGAAGCCATTCAGTCGATGTCGACCGCCCGCGCCGATCTGGGTGCAGCGCAAAATCGCCTCGAATCGACGGTCAACAATCTGACCAATAACGTCACCAACCTGACCGACGCCCGCAGCCGCATCGAAGACGCCGACTTCTCGGCTGAAACGACCGCGCTGGCCAAGCAGCAGATCCTGAGCCAGGCTTCGACCGCGATGCTGGCCCAGGCCAACCAGAGCCAGCAGGGCGTGCTGAAGCTGATCGGCTAAATCCCGACAAGATTGGCGGGCTGAGGTCATGGTCACCTTGCAGTCCGCCAATGTGGCCCCCGGCGCATCAATGGTCCCCACCGCGCCGGGGGCCAACCTTCGATCAAACGACCAGCAATTCGAAGCCTCCGTCCCCCCGGGCGGAGGCTTCATCGCATTTGCCGGGATACAAGGCTTGGCTTGGTCGTTTCCGCCATCCATGATCGATCCCATGACCAAGATAGACCGGCGCGCGATGATCGCCGCCTCCGGCGCCGCCCTCCTCCTCCCCGCCTCGCTGCGCGCCCAGACGCGGGTCGAGCCTTTCTCCTGGGAAAGGCTGGTCGGACAGGCCCAAAGGCTGGCGCGCGCGCCTTATAAGGAGACGCCCGCCCATCCCGGGGCGGCCAGGGTTGATTATGATGCGCTGCACGCCGCGCGCTTCCGCGACGACCGCACCTTGTGGGGCGATCTGCCGGGTGACACGGGCATCCGCTTCTTCCCCCTGTCCAACACCGCGCCGCAGCCGGTGCAGATTTCCGTCGTGGACAAGGGGCAGGCGACGCCACTCCGCTATGATCCCGCCATGTTCGACGCGCCGGCGGGCAATGCCGTCGCCGCGCTGGGGCCGGATGCGGGCTTTGCCGGCTTCCGCATCATGAACGCCAAGCGGGACGGCGACTGGCTGTCCTTTCTGGGCGCCAGCTATTTCCGCGCGCCCAGCCCGCAGAAACAGTTCGGCCTGTCGGCGCGCGCGATCGCGATCAATACCAGTCTGGGCAAGGAGGAATTTCCCCGCTTCACCCATTTCTGGCTGGAGCGGACGGGGAACAGCAGCGTCACCATCTACGCGCTGCTGGACGGCGTTTCGATCGCCGGCGCCTATCGCTTCGTCAGCAGCCTTGGATCGGACGGCGTGCGGCAGGATGTGACCGCCGCCCTCTTCCCGCGCAAGGCGATCCCGGAACTGGGGCTGATGCCGATGACCAGCATGTTCTGGTATGATCAGGCCAATCGCACGCAGGGCACCGACTGGCGGCCGGAAATCCACGACAGCGACCTTCTGTCCATCGCCAGCGCGGATGGCACCGCCCATGCGCGCCCGCTGGTCAATCCATCCGCCCCACTGGTCAGCGTCTTTGCCGAGCGCGATCCCAAAGGTTTCGGCCTGCTCCAGCGCGACCGGGATTTCGATCATTATCAGGATGACGGCGTCTATTATGATCGCCGCCCGTCGCTTTGGGCGACGCCGGCGAGGGCACTGGGCCGGGGCGAAGTACGGCTCTATGCCTTTCCCACCGACAGCGAATATACCGACAATGTCGCCGCCTACTGGACGCCGGCCGCCGCCGTCACGCCCGGCAGGCGGATCGACGCCAGCTATCGGCTGGACTGGAGCGCGGCGACGGCGCCGGCTTCGACGGGACTGGCGATCGTCGACAATGTCTGGCGCGGGCGCGGCGGGCAGGAAGGCAGCGACCGACTGGTCGTCGATTTTTCCGGCGTGGCGGAGGGCAGCAAGCCCGACATCTGGAGCGACATCAAGGGCGGCACGATGATCAAGACCGCCGGCTATCCCGTTCTTGGCAAGCCCGGATCATATCGCGCGGTGCTCGACCTGCGGCGGAATGGGGCCGGTTCGACCGATATTCGGCTGCAATTGCGCACTGGCAATCGTGCGTTCAGCGAATATGTGCATTACCCTGTCGGCGCATAATGGGAACCGTAGCCGTAACGAACGGTTCTGACGCCTGGGTCAACAGCAAGCGGGTCTGAACAATATGGGGAATGGAGGCGCAAGGTCGGCAGGGCCGACCGGCGAGGACAAGCCATTGGCGCAGGCCTTTGAACAGGTGCCGCGCGAAAGCCCGCTCGCCATGCCCGAGCAGGATTTCTATGCCACCCCACCGCTGATCGCGCGCCGCCGTTTCAATATCGACCTGTGGGCGCGGCGCTTGCTGGTCGTGCTGCTGGCGCTGATCCCCGCCGCCATGGCCGCGCACGAGATGCGCCGATCGATCGGCCTCGACGGCATCGATGCCGTCGAGGGCGTCTATCTGGCCCTGTTCATCTCGCTCTTCGCCTGGATTTCCTTCGGTTTCGCCACCGCGACGATCGGCTTCCTGCTCCAGACCGTCGGCGGCGGCCGCAGCGTCGCGCCCCGCCCCCTGCGCGCCTCTGAACCGCTGCGCGGCAAGACCGCCATCCTGCTGCCGGTCTGCAACGAGGATTTTCTGGGCGTGCTGGGCCGCCTGTCGATCATGGAGCGGTCGCTGGCGCAGGTGATGGGCGGCGAGCGTTTCGAATTCTTCATCCTGTCCGATTCCAACCCCGAAAGCGGGGAGACGGAGCGGCGCGCCTATCAGGAAATGCGCGGCTCCTTTTCCCGCCCCGTCCATTATCGCCGCCGCGCGCTCAATATCGGGCGCAAGCCGGGCAATATCGCTGAATGGGTGCAGCGCTTCGGCGGCGGATATGACTATATGGTGGTGCTGGACGCCGACAGCGTGATGAGCGGCCAGACCATGGCGCGGCTCGCCGCCGACATGGAGCGGCATCCGCATGTCGGCCTGATCCAGACGGTTCCGACCGTGATGGGCGCCTCCACCCTGTTCGCGCGCTGGCAGCAATTCGCCAGCCGCCTGTTCGGGCCGATCTCAGCCGCTGGCATGATCTGGTGGGCGGGGTCCGAGGGCATGTTCTGGGGCCATAACGCGATCGTGCGCGTCCGCGCCTTCGCCGAAAGCTGCGGCCTGCCCGAACTGCCCGGCCGCGCGCCCTTCGGCGGCCATATATTGAGCCACGACATGCTGGAGGCGGCGCTGCTGCGCCGTCGCGGCTGGGATGTGCATATGGTGACGGCGGAGGATAGTTTCGAGGAATTTCCGCCCTCCATGCCCGACCTCTTCACCCGCGATCGCCGCTGGTGCCAGGGCAATATCCAGCATGTGCCGCTGCTGGTGAAGATCGCCGGGCTGCACCCGGTCAGCCGCTTCCAACTGCTGGTGGGGGCGAGCGCCTATTGCACGTCGCCCATGTGGCTTGCGCTCATATTGGTGGTGCTCGGCGGCGCGGCGAGCGGCCTGTGGCCGGCGGCGGCGGTGCTGCCGTCGGGCGGGCTGCTGGCGGTGACGGCGGTGCTGCTGTTCGGGCCGAAAATCTTCTCCATCATCTGGGCGATGGCGGACCCGGCGCGGCGCATCGGCTTTGGCGGCGCGGCGCGGATGACGCGCGGCGTGATCGCCGACATCATCCTGTCGATCCTGATGGCGCCGGTCGCGATGCTGACCCAGACGATCAACCTGTTCGGCATTGTGATGGGCAAGAAGGCGAGCTGGAACGGGCAGACGCGCGATCGCGACGGCATGGCCATCACCAGCGCGATCTGGCTGTTCAAGTGGCATTTGTTGCTGGGCATTGGCCTGACCATGCTGGCGGTGAAGGCCGGCGGTTTGGGGTGGACCATCCCGGTGGTCGCGGGCCTGTTCCTGTCGCCGCTGCTGGCGGCCATCACCGCACGCAAGGATGTGGGGCGCAAGGCGGAGGAAAGCGGCCTGTTCCAGGTGGCCGATCCGTGGTGGCGGACGCAGAGCTATCGCCCGCTCCGCTTCCGCTGGCCGTCCAGCGACGGGCGGCGCATGGGGCCAGTGCCGGCGAACGACGAATAAACGCTGCCCATCCGTCAGGGTTCAGTCATCCCAGTCGCGCAGCTTCTCGCGCAGCTTGTCGAGCGCGGCCTTCTTGATCTGGCAGACCCGCGCCGCGCCGATGTCCAGCGTCTGGCCGATTTCCTCCAGATTGAGTTCCTCGACGAAATAGAGTTGCAGCACCATCGCCTCGCGCTGGGGCAGTTCGCTGATGCAGGCGGCCAGCGCCTTCTTGAGCGATTCGCGCTCCATGATGTCGTCTGCGCGATCCTCGACGTCGGCGAACCACATGGACTGGTCGGAATAGACTTCGTCCATGCTGCTATGCTGGACCATCTCGACGCTGTCGGCGACCTCACGATAGGCGGCGGGCTCCAGCCCCATCTCGACCGACATTTCCGCTTCGGTCGGCAGGCGGCCGAGCCGCTGCTCCAGACCATTGCGGACCTTGCCCAGTTCCTTGCGCTTGGCCATTGCCGACCGGCACAAAGTCGCTTGGCGTCGCAAATGGTCGATCATCGCGCCGCGCACGCGCAATTGGGCATAGGCGGCGAAGCCCAGGCCCCGATCCTCGAAACTGTTGGCGGCCTCGACCAGTGCGACCATGCCGATCTGGAGCAGGTCTTCCACCTCGATGGCGGTCGAAACGCGCCCATGGACGTGCCAGGCGATCTTGCGCACCAGCGGCATATATTGGCGGGCCAGCCGCTCCGGGCTGTTTTCGCCGGGCTTGCCATAGGTATGGGCGCCGGCCGTGATCTTGTTCATATACATGGCTCAGCCTTTCCTCAGGCGACGCGTTCGCGCTGCGGCAGCGGATCGTGTCGCGGAGTCGGACGCTGCTCATTCCCTACCACAGCAACCACTTCAACGCCCTTACCATCGGGAATTTCCAGGAAGGACAGCACCGGCGTTTCGGGCAGATGGGGTTTGAACAGGCGGGCGAGCGCGCGGCGCGCGACCGGCGAGGTCACGATCGCGAAGTTGCGCGCCTGGCCCAGCATCGGCCGCGCGGCATGGACGACCGATTCGACGATGCGGTTGGCGAGGCTGGGTTCGATCGGATGCTTGGCGTCGCCCGCGACGCGCATCGCCTGTGCCAGCATCGCTTCCAGATCGCCGTCCAGCGTGATGACCGGCAGCGGCATCTTCACCGGGACAAGCCCCTGAATGATGAGCGCGCCGATGCGCTGACGCACCGCTTCGACCAGCTGCTCGTGGCTCATGTCGGGGCGGGCGCCATCGACCATCGCCTCGCAGATGCGGCGGAAATCCTTGAGCGCAATGCCTTCGGACAGGAGCGCACGGCAGAGCGCGCTGATCTGGGTAAGGCTCAACAGGCCCGGCGTCAGGCCGTCCACCAGCTGCGGCGCGATGTCCTTGAGATTGTCGAGCAGCTTGCGCGCCTCGTCCAGGCCGAACATTTCCGATGCGTTCATGGCGATCAGCTGGTTGAGGTGGGTGGCGACGACCGTCGGCGGATCGACCACGGTATAGCCGGCGACCACCGCCTCGCTGCGCTTCGCCTGCGAAATCCAGACGGCGTCGAGGCCGAAGGTCGGGTCTTTCGCCGCGCGGCCCTGCACCGTGCCCTCCAGCGCGCCGCTGTCGAGCGCCAGCAGGTCGTCGGGCCAGATTTCGTCCTCGCCCACGACAACACCGGCGATGGTGATGCGATACTGGTTGGGTTCCAGCGCCAGATTGTCCTTCACGCGGACCATCGGCACGACGAAGCCCAGTTCCTTGGACAGCTGGCGGCGGATGCCGGTGATGCGGGCCATGAGCGGCGCGCCCTTGCGCTCGTCCACAAGGGCAATGAGGCCATAGCCGATCTCCAGACCCAGGATCGCGCCGTCCGACACATCGTCCCATTCGATCAGCGCGGGATTGGGCGCAGGCGGCAACGGGGCCGGCTCGGCGGCCTTCTTCTGGCTTGCCTTGCGCAGCTGCCAGGCGATGCCGCCGGCGACCGCGGCGGCGGGCAGGATGATCATGTGCGGCATACCGGGCAGAATGCCAAGGAAGCCAAGGATGGCCGCGACGGGCACCCACGCCTTGCCGGTGCCGAACTGACCGGCGACCTGCGCGGACAGATCCTGCTCGCTCTTGACGCGGGTGACGATGGAGGCTGCCGCGATCGAGAGCAACAGCGCGGGGATCTGCGCCACCAGCGCGTCGCCGATCGCCAATATGACGTAGGTCTGGGCCGCTTCGCCGATGGCGAGGCCATGGCTGACCACGCCCAATATGATGCCGCCGACGATGTTGATGACCAGGATCAGGATGCCCGCAACCGCGTCGCCCTTCACGAACTTGCTGGCGCCGTCCATCGAACCGTAGAAGTCGGCCTCGGTCGCGACTTCCTGACGGCGGATCTTGGCTTCCTCGGGCGTCAACAGGCCGGCATTGAGGTCGGCGTCGATCGCCATCTGCTTGCCCGGCAGAGCATCCAGGGTGAAGCGGGCCGACACTTCGGACACGCGGCCCGCGCCCTTGGTGATCACGACCAGGTTGATGATCATCAGGATGGCGAAGACGAAGATGCCGACGACATAGTCGCCGCCGATCAGGAAGTGGCCGAACGCCTCGATCACCTGGCCCGCCGCGTCCGACCCTTCATGCCCCTGCACCAGCACGACGCGGGTCGAGGCGACGTTGAGCGCCAGCCGCAGCAGGGTCGCGAACAGCAGCACGGTCGGGAAGCTGGAAAAGTCGAGCGGCTTGGCGGCATTGAGCGCCACCATCAGCACGGCAAGGCTGATCATGATGTTGGTGATGAAGCCGATGTCCAGCATGATCGCCGGCACCGGGACCATCATGAACAGCACGACCATCAGCGTCGCGAATGGGAGCACGGCGCCCTTCGCGGCGCTCATCCAGATCTTCGCTTTGACTTGGGCAGGGGACATTCTGGCCGTTACCTTCCGAGGGTGGCAAGCATGAGATAGGCGAGGCGCGCCGTCTGCGGCTGCGGCTTGACCATGATGTCAGGCTGCTGCGCGAGGCGCTGGGTTTCGATCCGCACATAGTCGGCGGGCTGGACGGTCTTCGCGCCGCTGGGCAGCGAAGCGTCGGCATATTGGGTCGGGCCGCCAAGGCTGTCGGAGCTTTTCTGGAGCTTGGCAGCGAAGCGATCGCGAATCTCGGCGAAGCTGCGCGCATTGCCGGCGCGATCGTAGAAGATGGAGCGGTTGGCGCGCGCCGCCGACGGGAACATCGACGCGGCGGTGGCTTGCGGTGCGCGGTCATGGACCGACAGGAATTTGGACGCGCCGCCCACGCCCAGGAAATGGGCAAGGTAAAGGTCGACCGGCTCGGCCTCGCGGCCCAGACGGCTTTCCAGGTAGGCCTTGTTGTCGGCGGCATGTTCGGCCGCCATGACCGAGGCGGTCTCGGGATGCTTGCGCAGGTCGAGGATCTGCTGGCGCAGATCGGGGTCGGCGACATAATAGCGGCCGTTGCTGCCCCGGCTGATCGCGTCCGACGCCCAGCCCAGCCCATATTCGCCGCCATGCTTGTCGACGACGGCGAGCCAGCTCTGGTCGATGAACTGATAGAGTCCGGTGGCGGACGAGGTCCCCGCGCGCGCCGTGGGATTGAGGCTGGATTCGATCTTCGCCTGACCCAGCAGATAGCCGAAGTCGACACCGGTGCGACGGCTCGCCATCGCAATCGCGTTGGTCACGCGATTGCCGGTCGATCCCGACGTTGCCGAAATGTCTGCGAATGCCGACACGAAACCAAAATCCTCACTTTGCTAGCGAGGACATTAGAGCAAGGCTTGTGCCAAGATTTGGTTAACGCGGCCGCAAGAAAATAGGGCCGGCACAACGAAAAACGGCGCCCACAGGCGCCGCTTTAGGATTGAAGGGAAAAATAATTTTATCGGCCGTAGGTCAGCGGCGCGGCCTGCGCGCCATGCGAGGCCAGGATGGACAGGCGCTGGCTGGTATGATCGGCGAGCAGGTTGACGCGCACGCGGGCGCTTTCCAGCAGCGGCAGCATCGCCTTCAGCCGATCGGCCACCACGGGGTCGGAACGCCACGCGCCGATCGCCCGAACCGCCGCGGCGGCCTGGCCGACGCGGGCGCTGGCTGATTCGATCGCGACGGGATCATTGCCGCCCAGCACGCCACGCAATTCCTCGAAGGCGTTGGCCAGATCGTCGAGCGCGGCGAGGCTGAGCGGCATGATATCTGTCCTTAGTCGGCGGCCGGCAGGTCGAGCGCGATCATGCGCTCGGCAATGGCATCGGCGTCGACCGGATAATTGCCCGAAGCGATCGCGGCTTTGATGGCGGCGATCTTGTCCATGTCGACCGGCGCGCCTTCGGACGCCATGCGTGCCGCCGGGCTGGCGGAAGCCAGCGACGCGGACGCCGCGGCGGCGCTGGCCGTGCCCGTAGCGCGCGTCTTGCCGCCTTCCCGTAGGCTGGTGGCGCCGATCGCGTTGGCGATGCTCTGACCCACAGAGTTGATCATTGGGTAAAATCCTTCACTCGTCCTTTGAACCCTATAACGGACAAGTTCAAAAACTATTAAATCCGGGAATGCGCACAACCCCCATTTCCACGACCTGCGCGAAAATCGGCGCGCTTTTCTTGTCTTCTCGCACCCGGATCGTCTCGCCGACGGCCCCATCCTCGTCCGCGATCATCATGCGCGAGACGCTGAAAGCCGCATTGCCGGCCATCAACTGAACGGGATCACCCTTGCGCACGGCGCTTTCCCTGGGTGCGGCGGGCGCGGCTGCGCGCATGAAGCGGCCGGCGGCGGCATTGCCCGGCAGCGGGCCGGAGGCGGCTGCGGCGCCCCCCGTCACCAGCGGCACGCGGATGCGCCATCCCAGCGCCTCGCACTTCACCATCGCGGCGCCGAACACCGGTCCTTCGACGGTCGGCATGGTCGGGCAGGCGGCCAGGCGCAGGCGGCGGTCGACCGGCGCGGCGGGGCCGCCCGGTTCCCCCAGACCCGCTCCCACGGTCATGGCGACCAGGCTGTCGATGCGATCGAGATTCTCGAATTTCTGCTGCGCCAGCGCGGGCTGACCGATGGTCAGCACAGCGGCGGCGAGAAGGAAGGGCGAAAATCGAAACACAGCATGTCTCCTGACAAGGCGGACCATATGCTGTGAGCTACGCAATTTTCGTGCCAGTCGCCCCTATCGGGCTGGTCGCGCGCCCGGCGCGATGCGGATCATCTGCCCCTGCCCCGGCTTTCCCTCGGCCTGATCCAGGCCGCGGATCAGCAGGCGATCCTGTGCGATTCCATCGGCTTGCAGCGCACGCGCGACCGCGCCCAAACGGGCGGCGGCCAAATCCCACTGGTCGAAGCGCCGACGCGACGGATCGGAACCATGGCTGCGTATTTCCACCCCGCCCGACTGCTTGGCAAAGTCATGCGCCAGGGTCGCCAGCCGCGCCCGCCCGGCAGCGCTCAGCAATGCTTCGCCCGGCTCGAACAGGTCGGCGGCGCGCAATTCCATGCCCTGCGCCATGGCCCGGCCGCCAAATTGCTGGCTGATCCGCGCCAGCATCGCGTCGCGGCGCGACCCGCTGGCCTGGAGCAGCACGAAGAAGGCGAGCAGCAGCAGCAGCAGATCGGCGAAGCTCACTACCCAGCGATTGCGCCGGGCAGCCGGAGAGGCTGCGACGGTCATGCGACTTCGCGCATCGCGGCGCGCCGCAACGGCGCATTTTCGCGCCGGGCGATGGCCAGCATCCGGTCCGCCGCCTCGCGCTGCCAGGCCAGTTCGCGCTCCGACAGGTCGGCGAGACGCGCCGCGACCGGCGCCGCGATGATGTTGGCGATGATCACGCCATAGAAAGTGGTGAGCAGCGCCAGCGCCATGGACGGGCCAAGCGACGCCGGGTCCTCCATCGCGGCGAACATGCCGACCAGGCCGATGATCGTGCCGGCCATGCCCAAAGCGGGCGCGGCGTCGGCGATCGACAGCCAGACCTTGTGCACGGCGCCATGCCGCTGCGCGCGGTCGGCCAGCGCCTGCGCCGCCCAATATTCGAACGCCTCGCTGCTGTCGCAATTGGCCAGCTTGCGCGCGGCATCGGTGAGGAAGGGGTTGGTGGTCTTCACCCGGTCGGTGCAGGCGAGGCCGCGCAGCTGCGCGACCTGATCGATCTTCAGCATGGTGGCGCGAGCAGCATCGCGATCACGCGACGGATCGGCGGCCAGCAGCAGGCGCAATGCGGCCATGGCGCGACCGAGCGGCCCCATGCCGTTCTGGAACAGCGCGACCAGACCGATCCCGCCCAGCATCGCCAGCAGGGTCAGCGGATCGAACAAATGGCTGAAAATCGCGATCATGACCGTCCGTCCCTCATCATCTCATCGCCCGGCGGCAACGCCCTGCCGCCGACCGGCAAAAATTTGCCGCCCTTGCCGCTCCTCCTTGCGAGGGCTCCATTTCCCGGGAATTTCAGCCTTGCCGATGCGTCACACACGCAAATTGGCACGGCTCTTGCTGATCACAGGCTGGATCACCCGCTGGAGAGGCCATCAGGCTGCAGAACGACGGATGATGAGAAACTTTTAGAGCCTTTGAGGGCAAATGAGCATGTCGGTGGAAGATAATTTGTTCGGGATCCATGGAAAGGCGCTGGCGCTTCGCTCGCAGCGCCTGTCCCTGCTCGCGTCCAATATCGCCAATGCCTCGACCCCCGGCTACAAGGCGCGCGACATCGATTTCGAAGCCGCGCTCAAGGAAGCCACGACGCAGGCCGGCAACAGCGCGACCGATGTGTCCAAGGCCGTCGATGACTCGATGGGCTATCGCGTGCCGCTTCAGCCCAGCCTGGACGGCAACACCGTCGAACTCAGCACCGAACAGACATTGTTCGCCGAAAATGCGGTCAAATATCGCACCACCCTCTCCTTCCTGGAGGGCCGCATCAACACCATCAACCGCGCGCTGAAGGGAGAATGAGCATGAGCGGCTCCAGTCCCATGAACGTCTTCGATATCGCCGGCCGCGCCATGAGCGCGCAGCTGGTGCGGCTCAACGCCACCGCGTCCAACATGGCCAATGCCGGCAACGTCACGGGCAGCGCGGGCGAAGCCTATCGGGCGATCAAGCCGGTGTTCGAATCCGTCACCGACGCGCCGGGCGTATCGACCGTCAAGGTCAAGAATGTCGTCACCACCAATGCGGAGCCGACCAAGCGCCACGATCCCAACCATCCGCTGGCCGACGCCAATGGCGATGTCTGGGAAGCCGCCGTCGATAGCAATGCGGAGCTGGTCGACATGATCGAGACCGCCCGCATGTACCAGAATAATGTGCAGGTCCTGAACACGGCCAAATCCCTGATGCTCGAAACCATAAGGATCGGCAAATGACGACGACCTCCTCCGTCACCGACAGCGCGGGCCTTTCGGTCTACAACCCGAACGCCAAGGTCGGAACGGGCAGCGCCACCATGGACCAGTCGAGCTTCCTGACGCTGCTGACCGCACAGATGCAGTATCAGGATCCGTTCGCGCCGGTCGACAATGCCGAGATGGTGTCGCAGATGGCGACCATCACCAATTCGACCGGCATTGCCGAGATGAACGCGACGCTGAAGGGCCTGGCGAGCGAGCTGACCGGCACGCGGCTGGGCGACGCGGCGAGCTGGATCGGCAAGTCGATGCTGGTCCAGAGCAATATCGCCGTCCCCGACGCCAGCGGCACCTATGCCGGCCAGATCACCCTGCCCTCCGCCGTCGACGGCGCGACCGTCGACCTGGTCGATGCCAGCGGCAATGTCGTCAAGACCATCGACATGGGATCGCAGCCGGCCGGCGACGTCACCTTCTACTGGGATGGCAAGAATGATGCGGGCGAAACTGTCAGCACCGACGCCCTCCAGGTCAAGGTCAATGGCGCGACCCCCAGCAAGGTCGCGACCTGGGCCACCATCGCCGCCGTCCAGTCACCCGCGGACGGCTCCTCCTCCAAGCTCATCACCGCGCTCGGCAGCTACAGCCCGTCCGACGCGATCAGCCTGATGTAACTTCACCCGCCTTTCAAAAATCCTTTTCACCCAAGGAGCAACGCCATGTCCTTCTACATCTCCCTGTCGGGCCTCAAGGGCGCACAGACCGACCTTTCGACCATTTCCAACAATGTCGCCAACGTGAACTCGACCGCCTTCAAGAAGAGCAAGGCGCAGTTCGGCGACATCTTCGCCGCCGCACCGATGCAGACCACCAGCCAGGTGGCCGGTCAGGGCGTGCGCGTGCAGGGCGTGGCCCAGCAATATACGCAGGGCACGATCGAAACCACCGACAAGACGCTGGACCTCGCCGTCACCGGCGAAGGCTTCTTCACCGTGAAGGGCGATGACGGCAATGTCAGCTACACCCGCAACGGCGCCTTTTCGGTCGATGAAGATCGCTATGTCGTCGACACCACTGGATCGCGCATCCAGGTATTCGGCGTCGACCCCACGACCGGCGACCTCACCACGGCCACGACCGGCGCCACCCCGGCGGACCTGACCGACCTTCAGATCCCGACCACGCTGGGCGGCGACCCCGCCGGCGCGCAGCTGACCAGCGTCGGCGTGAACAAGGAAGGCCTGGTCTCGGCGGTCTATGCCGACGGCAGCACCGTCTATCTGGGCCAGGTCGCCATGGCCGCCTTCAACAGCCAGGAAGGTCTGCGCCAGGGCGGCGACGCCCACTGGACATCGACCGTGGCCAGCGGCGCGCCGATGCTGGGCACCGCCAATGAAGGCCTGTTCGGCGCGGTCAATTCCGGCTCGCTGGAACGGTCCAACGTCGACATCACCGAGGAACTGGTGAACCTGATCGCCGCGCAGCGCAATTTCCAGGCGAACAGCAAGGCGATCGAGGCGGCGAATACGCTGACCACCACGATCGTCAACCTGCGCACCTGATCGCTTAGGCACGGAATAGAAAGGACAGCCCATGGACCGGCTCGTCAACACGGCACTCACGGCGATGCGCGGCGCGATGGCGCGGCAGGCGTCGGTCGCGAACAATCTCGCGAACGTCAACACCGTCGGCTTTCGCGCCGAGATCGCCAATGCCGAGACGCGCTGGATCCAGGGCGAAACCTTCGACACCCGCGCCCAGGCTTCGGAACAGGTGATCGCTGCCGACATGGCGCAAGGCGCGGTCACCACGACCGGCAATCCGCTGGACGTGGCCATGGACGGCGATGCCCTGCTCTCCGTTCAGGCTGCGGACGGCAGCGAGGCCTATACGCGCCGCGGCGACCTGAAAATCACCGACAGCGGCCTGCTGACCACCGGCGACGGCCTTGCCGTGCTGGGCGAAGGCGGTCCCATCATCCTGCCGCAGATGGACAGCGTGTCGATCGCCAAGGATGGCAGCATCTGGGGCGTGCCGCAGGGCGGCGACCCCGCCAATCCGGCGCAGGTCGACAAGCTGAAGCTGGTCAACGCAGCAGGGTCCAGCATCGCCAAGAGCACCGACGGTCTGTTCCGCGAGGTGAATGGCGGCGCGCTGCCGTCCGATCCGCTCGCCAGCGTGACGTCGGGATCGCTGGAAGGATCGAACGTCAATTCGACCCAGGCGCTGATCGACATGATCGAGGCGAGCCGCGCCTGGGAAACCCAGGTGAAGATGATCGATACCGCCAAGCAGCTGGACGATGGCGGCGCGTCGCTGATGCGTCTCGACAGCTGAGGCAGATGGTTAATTTTGGCACGCATCTTGCTGTGATGGACGCATGAGCATCCCCTGGTGATGCCGCACGGAGATTGAACGATGAGCAACGCCGCCCTTCATGTCGCCCGCACCGGCCTTGACGCGCAGAACACGAAGATGCGCGTGATCGCCAACAATCTGGCGAACGTCAACACGACCGGTTTCAAGAAGGACCGCGCCGATTTCGAGACGCTGGCCTATCAGCAGATCATCCAGGCGGGCGCCAATTCGGACAGCGAGAACAGGTTCGCCAACGGCCTGAACCTCGGTTCGGGCGTCGCGCTGCAGGGCACCAGCAAGGTCAACACCCAGGGCACGCTCAGCCAGACCAACAATGTGCTGGACATGGCGATCGAGGGATCGGGCTATTTCCAGGTGCAGCAGCCCGACGGCTCCACCGCCTATACCCGCGCCGGCAATTTCAGCGTCACCGCCGAAGGCACGATCGTCACCAGCGACGGCCTGCCGCTGATCCCGCAGATCACCGTGCCGCAGGGCGCGACGTCGGTCACGATCGGCAATGACGGCACCGTCTCGGCAACCTTGCAGGGCGAGAGCGAACCCAGCCAGCTCGGCCAGATCGAACTGGCGAGCTTCATGAACCCGGCGGGCCTGACCTCGATTGGCGGCAACCTGCTGACCGAAAGCGCGGCCAGCGGCACGCCGCAGGTCGGCGTCGCGGGCCTGGAAGGCCGGGGCGTCATCCGCTCGGGCTATCTCGAAGGATCGAACGTCAACATCGTCGAGGAGCTGGTCGACATGATCGAGACCCAGCGCGCCTATGAGGTCAATTCGAAGATGATCAAGGCGACCGACGAAATGCTCCAATATGTCAATCAGAATATGTAAGGCTGGATGATGCGTCTGTCCCTTGCCGCTATCGTCGCCGTCTCACTGATCGCGCTGGCCGCCTCCCCGCTGGAGGCCGCCAAGAAGAACAAGCGGGACGTCGAGCGCGACTATTACACGCCGACGATCGCGCCGCCCGCCGCGCCTCCGGCGAACGGCTCCATCTTCCAGGCGTCGATGGGCTATACGCCGTTGACCAGCGGCGCACGCGCGACGGCGGTGGGCGACATCGTCACCATCGTCCTGGTCGAACGCACCCAGGCGAGCAAGAGCACCAGCGCGGACACCGCCCGAAATGGATCGATCGGCCTGACGCCGCCGACCACCGGCATATTGTCCAAGCTCTTCTCCGCCAGCGACGTCGCGGCGGGCGGCCAGAACAGCTTCACCGGCAAGGGCGCCGCCAGCCAGTCCAATGCGCTGACCGGCGAAATCACCGTGACCGTCGCGCAGGTCTATCCCAACGGCACGATGCTGGTGAAGGGCGAAAAGGCGCTGACGCTCAATCGCGGCGACGAGTTCATCCAGATCAGCGGCCTCGTCCGCCAGGCCGATATCGCCCCCGACAACCGCATCGCGTCGACCCGCGTCGCGGACGCCAAGATCATCTACAAGGGCAAGGGCGAGATCGCCAATGCCAGCCGCCAGGGCTGGTTGCAGCGCTTCTTCTCCGCCATCAGCCCGTTCTGACGGAGACTCCCATGACCTCCCTCGCCCGCATTATTTTCGTTCTCTCCTGTAAGGGGAGGTGGCGCGCCGAAGGCGTGACGGAGGGGTGTCACCCTAACGAGAGGGGGACACCCCTCCGTCTGGCTACGCCAGCCACCTCCCCTTCCAGGGGAGGATGGGCGAAGCACCTGGTCGGCGCCCTGCTCGTCCTGCTTTCCTGCACCGCGCCGGCCCATGCCGAGCGCATCAAGGATCTGGGCAGCTTTCAGGGCGTTCGCCCGAACCAGCTGACCGGCTATGGCATCGTCGTGGGCCTGGCCGGCACCGGCGACGACAGCATCCAATATGCGACCGAGGGCATGAAGGGCGTCGTCTCCCGCTTCGGCCTGACCCTGCCGCCGGGTGTCAATCCGGCACTCAAGAACGCCGCGGCGGTGCTGGTGACGGCGGACCTGCCCGCCTTCGCCAAGCCCGGCCAGCGTCTGGACGTCACCGTGTCGGCGCTGGGCAAGGCCAAGTCGCTGCGCGGCGGCACGCTGATCATGACTCCGCTGCGCGGTGCGGATAACGAGATTTACGGGATGGCGCAGGGCAATCTGGCCGTCGGCGGCCTGGGCGTGTCCGGCGCGGACGGCAGCCAGGTTTCGGTCAATATTCCTTCGGCCGGGCGCATCCCCGGCGGCGCCACGGTAGAACGCGCGGTCGCGACCGGCTTCGACACCGCCCCCACGCTGACCTTCAATCTCGCCGAAGCCGATCTGACCACGGCGCTGCGCGTGGCCGACGGCATCAACAAGACCTTCGGCGATCGCCGCGCCCGCGCGACCGACGCCGTCTCGGTCGCGATCGATGCCGCCCCCGGCGCCGAAGACCGCATCCTGATGATGGGCATGATCGAGAATATCGAGATCGCCCCCGCCGACGCCCCGGCCAAGGTGATCGTCAACGCCCGCACCGGCACGGTCGTCATCAACGGCGCGGTCAAGATCCATCCGGCCGCGATCGCGCACGGCAAGATCACCGTCAGCGTCAACGAAAGCCCGCGCATCGTTCAGCCCGCCCCCTTCAGCCGGGGCGAGACCGCGGTCGAGCCGTCGAGCAGCATCAGCATCGATGAACAGAAAAAACCGATGGTCAATTTTAAAGGTGGGGCGTCGCTGGCCGATATAGTGAAGGCGGTCAACGCCATCGGGGCTTCCCCGGCGGACATGGTCGCGATCCTGGAGGCGCTCAAGCAGGCGGGCGCGATGAAGGCGGAGCTGGTGGTATTGTGATGCAGGTAAATGGAACGAACGCCGCCGGCGCGACCAGCACGGCCAGCTCGCAAAAGGCCGCGCTCGGCAAGGTCGCGCAGCAGTTCGAGGCCGTGTTCCTGCGCCAGATGATCGGCGCGATGCGGTCGGCGGGCCTCGCCGAAGGCATTGGCGATTCCAGCGCGACCCAGCAGTTCCGCGACATGGCTGACGCCCGCACCGCCGACGCCATGGCGAGCAAGGGCGCGATGGGCATCGCCGAACTGCTGCTGAAACAGTTCGGCGATCGCGTGTCCGACGCCCCTGCCGCTGACGCCACAGCCGGGACGACCGGCGCATGAGCGACCTCTTCATCATCGGCGCTTCGGGCACCAAGGCCTATCGCACCGCGATGGCCGCCATTTCCGAGAATATCGCCAATGCCAGCACCGCCGGCTATGCGCGCAGGTCGGTGACGACGATCGAATCCGGCTCGTCGACAGCCACCATGTCGCTCTATGTGGCGCGCGCCAATTTCGGCGGCACGCAGGTCGCCGGCATCAACCGTGCGGCCGACCCCTATCTGGACGCCACCGTCCGCCAGACCGGCATGACGCTGGGCAGTGCGACGGCCCGCCTGCGCTGGCTGACCGACGCCGAAACCGCGATGAACGACAGCAGCACCGGCATCGGCCAGCTGATGACCGGCATGTTCCAGAATATGGAAAAGCTGGCGGCCAGCCCGTCCGACACGTCGCTGCGCGTCACCACGCTGGACAGCATCAGCCGCGTATCGCAGGCCTTCAATCAAACCGCCACCGATTTGAAGATCGTGTCGGAAGGCATCGCGACCGAAGCGCAGGCTTCGGTCAACACGATCAACCAGTCGCTTTCCGCTCTTGCCGACATCAACAACAGCCTGCTGCGCGCGCAACCGGGCACGTCGGCTTATGCGCAATTGCTCGACAGCCGCGATTCGGCCTTGCAGGATCTGTCTGCGAACCTGAACGTCTCGATCAGCTTCGGCGCGCATGACAGCGCGGAAGTGACCTTCAACGGCCAGACGCTGGTCAGCGGCAACGCCGCCACCAGCGTTTCGGTCGCGGCCAATGCCGACGGCACGCTGGCGCTGAGCCTGGCCGACGGCACCGCGCTGACCGCCCCTGCCAATGGTGCGCTGGGCGGCCTTTTCTCCGCCGCCGACACGGTGGCTGATCGCCGCGAGAGCCTCGACACGCTGGCCGAACAGTTCGTGACCGACGTCAATGCCTGGCACGCGCAAGGCGTGACCGACAGCGGCGCGGCCGGCGGCGCGCTCCTGTCCTGGACCGGCAGCGCGGCGACGATGACCGCGCTGGACGTCGAGCCTGCCGATCTGGCGCTCAAATCGGCCGACGGCACCGCCAACGGCAATCTGCTGACCGTCGGTTCGGTGCTGCGCGGCAATGGCAGCGTGGAACAGAACTGGACCTCGCTGGTCGCGAGCCACGCGAACCTGCTGGCGGCAACCCAGGCCGAATATGACACGGCGACCAGCCGCAACGACCAGGCCGTCGCCGCGCGCGAAGCGGTGAGCGGCGTCGACCTCGACATGGAAGCCGCCGATCTTCTGCGCATTCAGCAGGCCTATTCGGCATCCGCCAAGGTGCTCCAGATGGCCAAGGAAACCATCGATTCCATCCTGAATATCATGTGATCGGAAAGGACTGACCCATGGTAGGCATCACCAACAAGATCATGCTCGCCGAAATCCGCCGGCAGCAGAAATTGTCGCAGGATATCGTCGACGGACAGACCGCCATCTCGACCGGCATCACGCTGAACAAGCCGTCCGACGACGCGCTTGCCTGGGTGCAGCTGTCGGATGTAGGCCGGGCGCAGGCGCAACAGGCCGCCTGGCAGGCCAATGTCAGCTATGGCACCACGCGCGCCACCAATGCCGACAATAATCTCTCCGAAATCAACAATCTGCTGACCCGCGCGCAGGAACTGGTTACGTCGGCCCGCAACGGATCGCTGAATGATACCAGCCGCGCCGCGATCGTCGAGGAAATGTCGACGATCCGCACCACCATCGGCGAATTGCTGAACCAGAAGGATTATCAGGGGACGCCCGTCTTCGACGACCAGCAGAGCGTGCTCGTGCCGGTCAGCCGCGGCCTCAATCTCGCCGTCGTGGGCACAAAGCAGGAAGTGTCGGAAGGGATTGACGTGAATGGCACGCCCATGTCGATCGACGCCCTCCTCGCCCAGAGCATAGCGGCGGTTGAAAGCGGCGTGGACGCCGACATCGCCGCCTCGCTCGACGGGGTGAAGGCCGCGCAGAGTCACATCACCGTCCAGCAGGCCAAACAGGGCGTGCGCGGCGAGCGGCTGGAAACCATCGGTGAGCGCCTGACCAATGTCGACCTCAACCTGACCGAGCGGCGCGCCGACCTGGAATCGACCGATCTTCAGGAAGTGATCGCCAATGTGAAGGCGCAGCTGCTCCAGCTCGAAGCGGCCCAGTCGGCCTTCGCGCGCATCAATCAGCAGACACTGTTCGACCTGATCAGTTGAGGCGGAAAAAGGCGGCTCCGTGCTAAAGCGGACGCTAACCAGTCCGTATTAACCAGAAACGGACAGGCGCCCAGAGGGGGCCGACGAGCCACCGCCTCCGGGCACATTTTCGGGGACCATCATGTTTGCAATCATCGGCCTTGTCGTGCTTTTGGGCATGGTGTTCGGCGGCTTCATCATCACCGGCGGCGACATCGGCCCGGTGCTTCACGCCCTGCCGCACGAAATGCTCATCATCGGCGGCGCGGCCGTCGGCGCGCTGATCATCGGCAATTCGGGCGCAGACCTGAAGGCGCTGGGCGGGGGCCTGGCCAAGGTGTTCAAGGGACCGCGATATAAGAAGCAGGACTTTCTCGACTGCATCTTCCTGGTCAGCAAGCTGATGAAGACGCTGCGCGTCGAAGGGCCGGTCGCGCTCGAACCCCATATCGAGGACCCGGCCAGCTCGACCATCTTTTCCGAATATCCCAAGCTGATGAAGGACAAGACGCTCATCCACCTGATGAGCGATACGCTGCGCCTGGTGGTCGTATCGTCCGGCACGCTCGATCCGCACGCGGTCGAGGAGGTCATGGACAATGCGCTCAAGACCCATCATCATGAAGCGCTGAAGCCCGCCGACAATCTTCAGGGCCTGGCCGACGCGCTGCCCGCGCTGGGCATCGTCGCGGCGGTTCTGGGCGTGGTGAAGACCATGGGCTCGATCGACCAGCCGCCATCGGTCCTGGGCGCGATGATCGGCTCGGCGCTGGTCGGCACCTTCCTGGGCGTGCTGCTCGCCTATGGCATGGTCAATCCTTTCGCCAACCGCTGCCGCGCGGTGATCGAGGCTGACGGCGCCATGTATCATGTCGTCAAGCAGATCATCATCGCGTCGCTGCACGGCCACCCGCAGCCGCTGGTGATCGAGGCCGCACGCTCCAGCCTGACCCATGCCAACCAGCCGGCCTTCGCCGAAGTGTTCGACGGTATGCGGGGCAAATAAGCCATGGCGGAGAAGAAGCGCGGCGCGAACGAGCCTGAACCCCGGCCGATCATCGTCAAGAAGATCATCGTCGAAGGGCATGGCGGCCATCATGGCGGCGCCTGGAAGGTCGCCTATGCCGACTTCGTGACGGCGATGATGGCCTTCTTCCTGTTGATGTGGCTGCTGGGCGCCACCACCGAAAAGCAGCGCAAGGCGCTGGCCGACTATTTCACCCCCACGCTGGTCGAGCTGAAGATGGCGTCGGCCGGTTCGACCGGCCTGCTGGGCGGCGACAGCCTGACGGGCAAGGAAAATTACCCGACCACCGGCGGCCAGGGCAATCTATCGATCACCATTCCGCGTGACGCCACCGGCACCAAGGACCAGGGCGGCAAGGCGATGCGCGCCGCCGATCGGCAGAAGTTCGAAGCGATCAAGAAGAGCCTGGAAGAACGCATGATGCGCAAGGGGCTGGGCAAGCTGCGCAAGAATGTGCGTTTCACCGAAACCCGCGAAGGGCTGCGCATCGACCTGATCGACGAGGCCGACTTCGCGATGTTCGCCATGGGCACCGACCAGCTCGTGCCGCAGGCCCGCGCCCTGATCGGCGAAGTCGCCAAGGTCGTGGAGTCCATGCCCAATCCGCTGATCGTGCGCGGCCATACCGACAGCCTGCCCTATGCGGCGGGACGGTCGATGAACAATTGGCGCCTCTCCTCCGGCCGCGCCGAAGCGACGCGCCAGGCATTGGCCGACAATGGCATCGGCAACAGCCGCTTCGCCCGGATCGAGGGGGTCGCCGACCGCGAACCCTTCATCAAAGACGACGCCTACGATCCGCGCAACCGCCGCATGTCGATCATCCTGGGTTGGACCCGTGGCGGCGGCAACGCCGACGATGAAGGACTGGACGAGGAGACGAAGGCCGCGATCAGGGAGCGTGACGATCCTGCCCGCGTGGCGAAGGCGCAGGCGGCAAAGCTCGACATGGGCGGGACCGGCCTGCCTGCCGGCGCTCAGCTGATCAATCCGACCGCGGCGGGAACATCAAGCAAGCCGGGCAAGCATTGAGGCGTATAGCGCGCTTGTCCTGATCAGCGGGGTTCGCGCGTCAGGCCTAGCCCTTCGCCAGCGCCCGCTCCACGACGAGCGCGTAAATGCGCGCCAGATCGTGCAGGTCCTGCACCGCCACGGCTTCGTCCAGCTTGTGCATGGTCGCATTGTTCAGGCCGAACTCCACCACCGGGCAGAGGCGCGAGAGGAAGCGCGCGTCGGACGTGCCGCCGGTGGTCGACAGCTCGGTTTCCACGCCGGTCACGTCGCGGATCGCGCCGCTGACCAGCGCGGACAGGGCGCCCGGCTGGGTCAGGAAGGATTCGCCGCTGATCCGCGCCTCCACCGTGCCGCCTTCGACGGCGGCGATGGTCTTGATCCGCTCGATCAGCGACGCGCCGCTATGTTGATCGTTGAAACGGATGGAGATGCGGGCCGTCGCCTTGCCGGGGATGACATTATGCGCGGCATTGCCGACCTCCAGGTCGGTGATCTCGATATTGCTGGGCTGGAACCAGTCGGTGCCCTCGTCCAGCACCTCCGCCTCGATCGCCGTCAGGATGCGCACCAGCCGGGGGATCGGATTGTCGGCCAGATGCGGATAGGCGACATGGCCCTGGCTGCCCGCGGCGCTGATCCACATATTGACCGACCCGCGCCGGCCGATCTTCACCACGTCGCCCAGACGCCGGGATGAGGTCGGCTCGCCCACCAGGCACATATCGGGGCGCAGATCGCGCGCCGCCATCCGGTCCATCAGCGCCAGCGTGCCATAGACGGCCGGGCCTTCCTCATCACCGGTGATGATCAGGCTGATCGTGCCGGGCAGGTCTTCGGGCAGGTCGCGGAGCGCCGCGACGAAGGCCGCGATCGATCCCTTCATGTCCACCGCGCCCCGGCCGTAGAGCAGGTCGCCGCGAATTTCGGGCGTGAAGGGATCGCTGGCCCAGCCCGGGCCCGGCGGCACCACGTCCAGATGCCCGGCAAAGGCGAAATGCGGCCCCGCCCCGGTCGTCCGCCAGGCAAGCAGATTTTCGACCGGGCCATCGGGCGCCTCCCCCGTGACGAAACGGTCGACGGTGAAGCCCAGCGGCGCCAGCATCGTCTCCAGCACCGCGAAGACCTCACCGGTAGCCGGTGTCACGGACGGGCAGGCGAGCAGGCGCTGGGCCAGGGCCACGACATTTTCCTGGGGGTCATTGGAGTCATTGGGGCTGGTCATGCTCATTGCGCGGCGTTAGCGAAAGCTGGACCCGTTGACCAGCGGCAGGAGAAAGGCGTGCCAAGGATCGCGCTTGAAGACGTGGGACAAACGAACAGCACCGGCTATCCGGCCGAACATGCCGGTATCGTGAAAGGGCGCTGGTATCGGCGGCTTGGGCCGGCCACGGGACTGTCCGACTTTGGCGTCAGCCATGTGGTGCTGAAGCCCGGCTCCGCCTCCTCCCACCGCCATTGGCATGAGGATGAGGACGAGTTCGTGGTGATGCTGGCGGGCGAGGCGGTGCTTGTGGAGGATGGCGCGCGCACCTTGCTCCATGCGGGGGACATGGCGGCCTTTCCCAAGGGCGAACCCAACGGCCATCATCTGGTCAATGAAAGCGCGGAGGATTGCGTGTTCATCGCCTTCGGCCGTCCGCCCGCGGGCGATTGCCATTATTCGGATATCGACCTGCTATGGTCGGGCGGAGCCTACCGCCACAAGGACGGGAGCTGCTATTGACGATGAAGATGGACCGCCGCGCGTGGATGAAGGGCGCGGGGACCGCGGGCATGGGCGCAATGCTGGCGGCGGCGCATATGCCCGCGATAGGCGCGACCGCCGGGCCGATCCGGCCGCCGCGACTGCGGCAGGGCGATATTGTGGGACTGATCGAGCCGGCCGGTTTCACCGACGACGCCTTTGACCTCGATCTGGTCAAGGACACCATCGCCGCCATGGGCCTCAAGCCCAAGCCCGCGCCGCATCTGGCCGAACGCTATGGCTATCTGGCGGGCAAGGACAAGGACCGCGCCGCGGACGTGAACATGATGTTCGCCGATCCCGAGGTGCGGGCGGTGTTCGCGGTGCGGGGCGGCTGGGGCTGCGCGCGTATCCTGCCGCTGCTGGATTTCGCGACCATTCGGAAAAACCCCAAGCTGCTGATCGGCTATTCCGACATCACAGCGCTGCACATGGCCTTTGCGGCCAGGGCGGGCTTCACCACCATCCATGGTCCCGTCGCGTCGAGCAGATGGGGACGCTATAGCTGGGACGCGTTCCGCGCCGTCGCCTTCGACGGCGCGACGCCGACCTTCGCCAACCCGGAGGCGCACGAGGACCGGCTGGTCCAGCGCGCCGGACGCATCCGCACCTTCCGCCCCGGCGTGGCGCGCGGGCGGCTGCTGGGCGGCAACCTGACCGTGCTGGCGGCGCTGATGGGCACGCCCTGGCTGCCCGATTTTTCGGGCGCCATTCTCTTCATCGAGGATATTGGCGAGCAGCCCTACCGGATCGACCGGATGCTGACCCAGATGAAGCTGGCAGGGGTGCTGGGCAAGTTGAAAGGCGTGGCGTTCGGGCAATGCACTGATTGCGGCCCGGCGGGCGCCAGCTTCGGCGGTTTCACCTTGTCCGAAGTGCTGCAACAGCATCTGGAGCCGCTGGGCATCCCCGCCTTCCAGGGCGGCCAGTTCGGCCATGTCGCCGACCAATATTGCCTGCCGCTCGGCGTGCAGGCGGAAATGGATGCGACCGCGGGCACGATCCGGCTGCTGGAGCCGGCCGTTACGTGAGGATCAGGGGCGTTCGTCCCAGCGGACCAGATGGACGGCGCCGTCCCGATCCACGGAAAACTCGCCGAAGCCCCCCGTGCGCAGCTTGCGCGGGGGCAGGCCGAGCGCCAGCAGGGCGAAGCGGGCCGCACCGTTGCTGGTGACGAGCAGGTCCGCCTCCCCGGCTTGGGCACCGGCTTCGGCGAAGAAGGCCAGCCAGGCGGCAAGGCGCATGTCCGCGTCGACTGTCCAGCCATCGGGTGCGATGCTCTGCTCCTCCCATCGCGCAAGCGCCGCCGCGCCGATCCGCATGACCACTTCGGCCTCCGGGCGCCCTTCATCGGGGCCATGGTCGATCTCACTCAGCCAGTCGCATGGGCCGTCCGCGGTATGACCGGTCGCGGTTGCGATCGCCTCCGCCGTTTCCCGCGCGCGAAGCAAGGGACTGGCAAGGATGCGACCGATGGCGAAGGGCTGGCCGGCGAACCAGGCCCCCAGCCTCGCCGCCTGTTCGCGGCCGCTGTCCACCAGCGGGATGTCGGTCCGCGATCCGATGCGGCGCGGTTCCTCCCCACTGGCGAAGGTGTTGCCGTGGCGGATGACGAAAATGCTACGCATGACGGTCAGAGCGGCGGCGTGGGATCGCCATGCTCGGCGATCAGCCGTTCGACGCGGACTATGTCGGCTTCGGTGTCTATACCCGAACTGTCGAAGCGGGGCGGGTCGATCGCGACGGTCATGACCGGGATGCCCAATTCCAGCAGCCGCAACTGCTCCAGCCCTTCCAGCCTTTCCAGCGCGGTCGGCGGGCAGGCCTCGAACCGGCGCAGCGCTTCCAGCGCATAGCCATAGAGGCCGACATGCCGCCAGACCGGCGAAACCGGCTGGCTGGCGCGCAGCCTGTCCTCGTCACGGATCGCCGGGATGATCGTCTTGGAGAACCAGAGCGCTCGCCCGTCCGGCGCGCGGGCGCAACTGGTGCCGCTGAAGGGCGAGCGGACCTTGTGTTCGCGCAGCGCATCGAGCGATGGCCAGTCGAGCGCGATCACCGGGGTCGCGACTTGCGCGCCCCGCTCCAGCGCGACGATCACCGCACTCAAAGCGCCTTCGGGTTGGAAGGGCGAGTCGCCCTGGAGATTGACGACGAATTGCGGGGCCACAGGCATGGCCAGCGCCGCGGCGAGGGCTCGGCCCGATCCGGTGGCGATCGCCCTGTCGGTCATGACCGCCGGACAGCCGACGTCCTGCGCATGATCTGCGATTTCCGCGTCGTCGGTGGCTACGACCAGAGCGATATTCGGCAGATCGGTGATGGCCGCCCGCGCCATCGCGATCGTCCGATGTAGCAGGGTGCGTCCGGCGATCAGCCGCAGCGGCTTACGGGGCAAACGGGTCGACCCAGCCCGTGCCGGAATGACGACGAGATGGTTCAGGCAACCCCGGCGTGCAATAGGTCATGCATATGGAGTGCGCCCTTCAGGCGGCCATTTTCGCAGACGAAAAGCAACATGATATTGCGCTCATGCATCAGGTGCAGTGCTTCGGACGCCAGTTCGTCAGGCCCAACCGATTGCGGCGTGGTGGTCATGAAACGGCCGACAGCTTCGGTCAAATTCTGCTTGCCGGTGACGGTGCGGCGCAAATCCCCATCGGTGAAGGCGCCGATCAGATGGCCGCCCTGATCGACGATGGCTGTCCCGCCCAGGCGGCCGCGCGTCATTTCGATGGTGGCATCCAGCAGCGACGCATCCTCGCGCACCGACGGCACATTATCCCCCGTCGCCATCAGTTCGCGCACCTTGAGAAGCTGTGCGCCGAGCCGACCGTTGGGATGGAATTTATAGAAATCGTCGGCCGAAAAGCCGCGCATCTCCATGAGCGACACGGCCAGCGCGTCGCCGAATGCCATCTGCACCGTGGTCGAGGTGGTCGGTGCCAGTGCATTGGGGCAGGCTTCGGGCACGTCCGGCATCAGGATACAGATATCCGCCGCCAGCGCCGCCGTGCTCTGCGGCCGCGCGGTCATGGCCAGCAGGGGGATGGCGAAGCGCTTGCAATATTGGATGATCGGGCCGAGTTCGGTCGACTCCCCGGAGTGCGACAGCATCAGCACCACGTCGTCCGGCGTCACCATCCCCAGATCGCCATGGCCGGCGTCGGCGGGATGCAGGAAGATGGCGGGCGTCCCGGTGGAGGTCAGCGTCGCCGTCATCTTGCGCGCGACGATGCCGCTTTTGCCCATGCCGGTGACGATCACGCGGCCGCGGACATTCATCATCACGCCGACCAGACGAAGGAAATTGGCGGCGAATTCCCGTTCGCTGAAGCGGGCTTCAAGGGCGTGAAGGCCGTTCGCTGCGATCGACAGGCTTCGACACGCGGTTTCAACGATACGTCCGCCTGAACCGAAAGGCACGATCTTGGATGCTGATATCGACACGCGCTTGCCCTTTTTCCCGCCTGTGTCGCAAGCCTCCAACTCACGGACACACGCGGCGACGAACCGCCGAATTCGGCGTGCCGCCTTCCCTCACTATCGCGACCCCTGCCGGCAAAGGCCGGAGCAGAGCGACGGTCTACGCCGTATCAGACACTTATGGCAAACCATTTTGCACATGCGAAGAAAAAAGTTGCGAAGAATGTCGGCCGGGGCATGGTCGAAACACGGCAAGACGAGATGTCGCCGCGACAAGCGGCGCATCCTTTTTGCGTCTCGTGCGTGCGCTATCCTAATGGATGGCGTGATAGCTTCGATACCAGTCGACGAATCGCGGCACACCCGACTCGATTGCGGTATTCGGCGCGAAGCCAATGTCCTGGGCGATGGCGCTCACGTCTGCGAACGTCGCATGGACGTCGCCCGGCTGCATCGGCTGAAAGTCGATTTCCGCCTTCTTCCCGATCGCATCCTCCAGCACCGAAATGAGATGCATCAACTCTTCGGGCCGGTTGTTGCCGATATTGTAGAGCCGGTGCGGCGCACGGCTGCCACCCGCCTTGACCGCGCCATCGTCGGCGGGCGGATGATCGAGACATCCCAATATGCCCGACACGATGTCGTCGATATAGGTGAAGTCGCGCTGCATCCGGCCGTGGTTGAAGACGGGGATCGGCTCGCCGGCCAAGATTTTCGACGTGAATATCCACATCGCCATGTCGGGCCGGCCCCAGGGGCCATAAACGGTGAAGAAGCGCAGGCCCGTCATCGGTATGCGGAAGAGATGGGCATAGGTCTCGCTCATCAGCTCATCGGCGCGTTTGGTCGCGGCATAGAGCGAAACGGGATGGTCAGTCCGGTCCTCGACGCGGAAAGGCAGGCTGTCATTGCCGCCATAGACCGAGGAGGAAGAGGCATAGACCAGGTGCCGCACGCGGCGCTCGCGCGCCAGTTCGAGCATGTTCACATGGCCCGCGAGGTTGGAGCGAACATAGGCGTGCGGATTGATCAGCGAATAGCGCACGCCCGCCTGCGCGCCCAGATGGACGATCGATTCGATCACCTGGTCGTGCAGCGCGTCCTGAACCGCGCCCATGTCGGCAAAGTCCAGTTCATGAAAGGTGAACAGCCTGTCATGCGCCCGGTGCAGCGCGTCGAGCCGCGCGCGCTTGAGCGACACGGGATAATAATCGTTGAGATTGTCGATGCCGACCACGGCATGGCCTTGCGCCATCAGGCGATCGGCGACATGCATACCGATGAAACCCGCTGCGCCAGTGACGAGAATCGTCATGCCTTTTTCTCCTCAGGATGCCGTGCCCCGTCTCTGCCGAAGCGACAGCCGATGTAAAGCCCCCTGGGGCACTATCGCCCGAATGCGCCGGTTCCGGCTCTTCTTGCTTAGGCTTTCCCTAATCTTTCCTGCCTAAGGGGTGAACATGGATATGGTTTTCCATCCACCGCCTCTTTCGTGCGATGCGCCGGCGCAGCGTGCGCGCTGGACGGCGCTGGCGCTGGATGCGGCAGAAGCCAACGCCTTTTACGGCCCCGATATGCTGGGTCCGGCGCTGGACCATCTGGCCGCCGATGCTGTGGTCCGGCTGGTTCAGGCACGGACGGACGAAGGCCTGATCGGCCTGTTGCCGGTCGTTGCGCAGAGCAGCCATGGCCGCCTGCCGATCGGCTGTGTCGCCAACTGGATGCACGACCATTGCTTCTTTGGCGCCCCGATCATCCGACAAGGCCAGGAGCTGGCCGCCTGGCGCAGCTTCATGGCCCAGCTGGATGCCGCGCCCTGGGCACATGGCTTCCTGCATCTGGAGGGGATCGACGCCGCCGGCGCAAACGCCGTCGCGATCGAGGCGCTTTGCGTCGAACAGCGGCGCGGTCGTCGCGAAATCCATCGCTATGACCGGGCGATGCTGCGGTCGACTCTGGATGCGGACGCCTATTGGGACGCCCATGTGCGGTCCAAGAAACGCAAGGAACTACGCCGCCTCCAGAAACGCCTCGCCGAACTGGGCACGGTCGAGCAGCGGCTGCTGACCGATATGGCGGAACTTCACCAATGGTGCGATGCCTTCCTGACGCTCGAAGCATCGGGATGGAAGGGCAAGGAAGGCACGGCGCTCGCCTGCAAGCCCGAACATGCCGCTTTTTTCCGCGACGCTTGCGCCACCGCCGGCGCGGCGGGGCGGCTGCACATGCTGCGCATCGACCTGGACGCGCGACCGATCGCCATGCTGGTCAATTTCCGCCACGGCGACGGCGCCTTTTCCTTCAAGATCGCGATCGACGAGACTTTGGGCCGCTTTTCGCCGGGCGTGCTGATCGAGATCGCCAATCTCCATGCCGTGCAGGGCGATCCTGCCATCGGCTGGATGGACAGTTGCGCCGCCGCCGACCATCCGATGATCGACAGCCTGTGGGCCGAGCGCCGCACCATCGTCCAATATCGCATCGCCCTGCGCGGCAGGGGCGTGGCCCGGCTCCAGCGCGCCGCTGCCTTCACCCTTGCCAACGGCGCCGAAACCTTAGCGCGCTTTCTGAAAGGACGGGAATGACCGCCCATAGCTCCACCATGACCGGCGCGGTCGCCACTTTCCCCGACAGCGCGCGCGCGACCTTCGCCGCCGCCTATCCCGACCAGCCGGTCAAGCTGACCCATGGGCTGGCGGGCCATGCATTGCTGAGCCTGGACGCGCTGGCGGACCTGGCGGAACGGATGCCCGCCGCTTCGGTCGAATATAATCTGGGCAAGCTGCCGCTGGGCATCAGGCCGGAGGATACGCCGTCCAACGGGCTGACCCTGGGCGAGACAATCCGCACGATCGAGAGCAACGGCAGTTGGGCCGTGCTCAAAAATGTCGAGCGCGATCCGGTCTATGCCGCGCTGCTCGACAGGGCGCTGGCCGAACTGGAGCCGATCGTCGCCGGGCAGACCGGGCCGATGTTGCATCGGGAGGCTTTCATCTTCCTCTCCTCCCCCGACAGCGTCACGCCCTTCCACATGGACCCGGAGCATAATATCCTGCTCCAGATCATGGGCACCAAGACCATGACGGTCTTCCCCGCGCGCGACGAGCAACTGGTGCCGGCGCAGCAGAGCGAGGATTTCCACAATGGCGGGCATCGCAACCTGTTGTGGCAGGATGGGTTCAAGACGCGCGGCATCGCCTTTCCCCTGGTACCCGGCGACGCCATCCATGTGCCGGTCAAGGCCCCGCATTTCGTCGAGAACGGCCCTGCCGTGTCGGTAAGCCTGTCCGTGACATGGCGGTCCGAACGGTCGGTTGCCGAGGGCGAACTGCACAGCTTCAACGCGCTGCTGCGCAAGCGCGGCCTGCCCGTCGGCACCGTCAGCGCACGGCCCGAGGAACAAGGACTGCGCCGATTCTTCTACCGCATCATGCGGAAACTGGGCGCCTGAACAGCCGGCGCAGCAGCGCCTCGGCCTCCAGCCGGGGCGTGAAACGCTCGATCACCCACCATTCCAACCGCTCCTCGCAGGTGGACAGGCTCTGCTTGTATCGATCCTTGCCGGCAAGGAAGCTATAACGCGCCAGATCACGGGCCGCATAATGGCCGACCGCCGCCGCGTGGCAGAGCAGCCCCGGCTTGTCCTTGGCTCCGGTCGGTTCGGCAAAGGCCGACTGATAGTTCATCGCCACGCCGCGATGCACGAAATTGACGAGCAGGCCGACAACCTCTCCCGCATCGGTGAAGCGCAACAGCTCGACCTGGCCGGTCGGCAGGCCGCGCGCCGAGATAGTCGCTACAAAATCCCGGAATCCGGCATCGTCCCACGCATTGTCAGCGTGCCGCCCTCGGTTGAGAGCGGCCATCTCCTCGATCCAGGGTTCGATCTCCGCCAGCGTGGCGGCCACGATGGCGGGCGGCGCGCCGCTCCGATCCTTGATCGCACGGCGGATCTGGCTGCGCGTATTAGCGCTGAGCAGCGAGAGATAATCGCCATCGGCCGCACGCACGGCGTCGAGATCGACCTGATAGACGGGCGACGCATCGACACAGGTGCGACGGCGGGCGGGCAGGCCCAGTAGGGGCGCGTCCGGCGCGATCCCGCTCACCCGCAGCGCGCGCCAGTCGCGACGACGGGCCAGCGCATCGATCGCCGCGGCGGACGCCTCCACCGCGCGGCCGGTTTCCGTCAGCAGGCCGTTATATTCGACATAGGGGCGATCGGCCGCCGGATCGCCCGACTGGTTGAGGCTGAGTGTCGCCACTGGTCCCAGAAGCCGCCGCTGCATCGCATGGCCCACCAACGCCAGCGCCACATCCCGTCCCTCCCCGTCGGTGACGGCCAGCAGTTCGGGCTGGATCGCATAGCTGTCGAGCCAGGCCCCCATCCAGGTCCAGCCGAGGAAGAAGGAGGCGTCCGACCGTGCCTCCAGCGCCTGCCAGCGTCGGGCAAGAGCCGCGCGATCGGGCCGGGAAAAGGTCGCGGTAAGGGACATGGCGCCCCTTGTGGCAGAGCGCCGGGCGGGGTCAAGCGGTCGATTTAAACGGTGATGCGCCGGGCAGGATCGACGGTGCCATCCGGCCGCACACCGGCCATGGCCAGATCGCGCTTCATCCGGCCGGTCAGAAAACGCAGCCACATGACGAAATCGGCACGCAGCGACCAGAGCGGATAGCGGAAGGTGGCGGGGCGATTCCGTTCGACCAGGCCATGGCCGATCCAGGCAAAGCCATAGCCCGCCAGCGGCAATGCCGTCGCCAGCCACCAACGCCCCGTCAACGGCGTGGCGGCCGCCAGCGCAACGACCAGACTGGTGCCGACATAATGGAGCGCACGCGTGCCGGGCTGCGCATGTTCCTGCAGATAATAGGGCCAGAAATCGCGGAAGCGAGTCATGCTGATCACGGCTATCCTCTCTTGCCGCCAGCGTAACGACTGACCTGATCGTTGTTAAGCCTTATGCGTCAAACCGTGGGCTCTTTCCGGAGCATAGAGGAAATAGTCATAGGCGGCGCGGGTGGCCTCGGCGATGATCCGGTCGCGCGCGACATGTCCCTTGCTGTCCTTCATCACAAAGGCGACGACAGCGAAGCGGCGGCCGTCCGGCAGGCGGACGATGCCGACATCATTGCCGGTGCCGTTGAGCGACCCTGTCTTGTGGGCGACCGCGGTGCCGGGCGGCAACATGCCGACGATGCGCGCCTTCCCCGTCTCGCAATGCGCCATGATGGTGAACAGCCGCTGGGTGCTGGCCGCGGACAGGGCACGCCCCGATTCATAGGCGGTGATGAGGTCGAGCATCGCCGAGGGGGTGGACGTGTCCTGCGGCTCCATGGCGAAGGCCAGATTGGGCAGGTCGCGAATGTCGCGCGTCACCAGCAGCGGATCGGCGCGGCGCGCGGCGTCGGCATTCTGGCGGAAGCTGCCCGATACGGGATGGATACCCATGGCGCGGTAGAGAAGATGCGCGGTGTCGCTGTCGACCCGCAGGCCGGTGACGCCCAGTTTCGTCACGAAGCCGGTGATCGCCTGCGGTCCGCCGGCGCGCGCGACCAGCACGTCGGTCGCATTATTGTCGCTCTTTTGCAGCATCAGTTCGAGCAGCCGGTCGACCGAAAGGCTGGCGCCGGGGCGCGAGAACATCCAGGCGATGCCGCCTTCGCTCGCCAAGGCCGGGTCGAGCGCCAGTTGATCGTCCAGCCGCAATTCGCCCGCATCGACCAGCGCGAAGATGCGTCCCGCCACGGCCACCTTGTAGGCGCTGGCCATCGGGAACAGGGTGTCGCCGTTCAAGCTCTGCGTCTCGCCGGTCTGAAGGTCGCGCACCGCGATCCCGACCGTGCCGTCCGACAGGGTGGCGAAACGTTCGAACTCGGCCAGCAGCTTGGCCTCCGCCGTCTGCTGCACCAGCGGCTTGGGCGGCGGGCCGAAGGCGTCGGCGCTGGGCAGCGGCGTGAAGAACAGACCAAGGGCGGCCAGACAGGCAGTGGAACGGGGCAATTGCGGCATAGCGACCTCCCTCGCGCAATGCAGCGGCCATGGCAAGCCTCCATGGTTGACGCGCAGGCCCCGCCGGACCATCACCGGCGACCATGAGCGATACGATCAAGCTGCACGAAAGCTGGCGCACCCCGCTGGCCGACCAATTCGCCGCCCCGCACATGCAGGCGCTCAAGAATTTTCTCCAGGAGGAGAAGGCGGCGGGCAAACGCATCTTCCCCAAGGGCAGCGAATATTTCCGGGCGCTGGACCTCACTCCGCTCGACCAGGTGAAGGCGGTGATATTGGGACAAGACCCCTATCATGGCGAGGGGCAGGCGCATGGCCTGTGCTTTTCGGTCCAGCCCGGCGTGCGCACCCCGCCGTCGCTGGTCAATATCTACAAGGAAATGCAGGCGGATCTGGGCATCGCGCCGGCACGCCACGGCTTTCTGGAACATTGGGCCAAGCAAGGCGTGCTGTTGCTGAACAGCGTGCTGACGGTCGAGATGGGGCGCGCGGCCTCGCATCAGGGCAAGGGCTGGGAAAGCTTCACCGACGCGATCGTGCGGCTCGTCGCGCAGAAGGAGGAACCGGTCGTGTTCCTGCTCTGGGGCGCCTATGCCCAGCGCAAGGCGGGTTTCGTCGACCAGGACCGCCATCTGGTGATAAAGTCGGCCCACCCTTCCCCGCTGTCGGCGCATAATGGCTTCCTGGGGTCGCGACCCTTTTCCAAGGCCAATGCATTTCTGGAAGCGAAGGGGCGCGGGCCGATCGACTGGGCCTTGCCGGCGGTCGGCGCGGACCAGCGGGCAATGCTGTAGAACGACGCGCCCTGCGCGCGACGCAGCGAAGTTCACACTGTCGTGGGGCGATTTCGCCCGATTGCGCCCGCGAAGCGTCACAAACGCGCCTGCGAAGCGCCACCTGCGGGACGGTGACGCAACGCGCGAGGAACATGAAGGCGGACGCAACTGCGCGCCGCATCGACACCGGGCAATAGAGGCTTGGCAAGGGGCTTCATCCGACAGGATGGAGCAGAAAAAATCCAACATTGAAAGGGGTTTGCGCAGGACGGCAAGGGCTTTCCGCTACCCCGCCTTTAAAGCTGAACGGCAGATAACAGTCCGGTTCAGGATCGAATCAAGGAATCGGTGCCATATCTCCGCCTGTAATCAAGGATTTCAGGTCTGGAGGAGAATATATGAACATCCGCAAAGCCATTTTGGCCACCGCCGTCGCCGCCGCCACCCTGACCGCCGTCGTGCCGTCGGTTTCCTATGCGCGCGACGACCGCCGCTGGAGCCACGACCGCCACTATCGCGGCGATTATAACCGGCGCGATCATTATTATGCCGACCGCCGCGGTTATCGTGACGATCGCCGCTATCGCTGCCGCAAGTCGGGCGGCACCACCGGCCTGCTGGTCGGCGGCGTCGCCGGCGCATTGCTGGGCCGCGCCGTCGACACCCGAGGCGACCGTGCGCCGGGCACCATCATCGGCGCGGGCGCGGGTGCGCTGGCCGGCCGGGCGATCGACCGCAATTCCAAGTGCTGACAGGCGGGGCGCGGGATGGCTTCCGACAAAGGCCATCCCGCCTTTCCTCAATCCAAGGCGCGCCCTGGAGCAGGGAGCGTTCAGCCAGGACCACCTCTTTTTCCGTTCGGGCTGAGCCAGTCGAAGCCCTGCACTTCTCTATGGTCGGATGACATTTGTCTGAATCGTCTTTGCGAGCGCAGCGAGTCGAAGGCGGGCGAAGCCCAACCAATCCATAGGGGGTGACATTGGATTGCTTCGCTGCGCTCGCAATGACGAGGTAAGGCGACCTGATGTCATCCGACTCCAGAGGTCCACCGCTCCCATTTTTCCGGCGTCCCTGGCCGGAAAAGGTCGAGGCCCGGTCCCGCTTGCGCGGGCCGGGCCTCATTCCCTCTCCAAACTTGTCAGGCGATCAGCCGTCGTAATCGCCGCCGATATTCTGGTTGCGCGGCGGCGCAGCAGCGGTCAGGCGCAGAGCCTCCGCCGACTGGGCGATCGAGCCAATCTCGTCGGGCGTGTCGTCATCGTCGATCTGCACCTTTTGCAGCGACGCGACGAGCGAATCGTGGAGGTCGTCAGGCATGACCGTCTCTTCGGCGATCTCGCGCAGGGCGACGACAGGATTCTTATCGCGGTCGCGGTCGAGCGTCAGCTCGGCGCCGCCAGAAATCTCCCGCGCGCGCTGGGCGGCGAGCAGGACGAGGTCAAAACGGTTGGTAACTTTGTCGACGCAATCTTCGACGGTAACGCGGGCCAAATAGGGCCTCCTGAAACAACGAATGGAAGTCGTGAACCCGGCGCCTAGCAGCGACCTTCGGCAGAGTCAATGAAAAGGCCATAAAGCCGTGGCATGGCGCGGCCAAAAGAGGCATGAAGCAGATATGGCGACCGTCAAGCCCGCCCCTCCCGCCGCCGACACCGGGGAAATATGCGTCACGCTGGGCGGCAACCGGCTGCGCCTGATCACCGAGGGGGCGGCGCTGCGCGAGGCGCTGATCGCGCTGATCGACCATGCCCGGCACAGCCTCAAACTCTATTATTATATCTTCGCGCAGGACGGCAGCGGGACGATGGTCCGCGACGCGCTGATCGCGGCGCGAGCGCGCGGCGTGGCGGTGACGCTGATGGTCGACGGCTTCGGGTCCAGCCATACGCCCGACGGCTTTTTCGCGCCGCTGATCGAAGCCGGCGCGCATTTCGGCCGGTTCGGCACGCGGCGATCGACCCGCTATCTGATCCGCAACCATCAGAAGATGGCGATCGCCGACGATGCGCGGCTGCTGATCGGCGGCTTCAATGTCGAGGATGGCTATTTCGGCATTCCGGCGGAGGATTGCTGGCGCGACCTGGGCCTGCTGGTCGAGGGCGACCAGGTCGAGGCGATGACGCGGTGGTATGGTCAGCTCTGGCGCTGGGTGTCGACGAAGAAGCAACGGTTCCGCACCTTGCGGCGGATGGTGCGCAACTGGCATCCGGCGCTGCATCATGACGCGGCCGATCCCTTCCGCTGGCTGATCGGTGGGCCGACGCGGCGGCTCAGCCCGTGGGCGCAGGTCGTGAAACATGATCTTGAGCACGCCCGGCGGGTCGACATGATCGAGGCCTATTTTTCGCCGGGACGGGGCATGTTGAAACGCATCGCCCGCGCCGCAAGGCGTCAGGGCGCGCGGATCATCCTGCCGGCCAAGTCCGACAATGGCGCGACGGTCGCCGCCGCGCGGCTGCTCTATGGCCCGTTGCTGCGGCGCGGGGTCGAGATCTGCGAATATCAGCCCTGCAAGCTGCATATGAAGCTGCTCGTCATCGACGACGCGGTCTTCATCGGATCGGCGAATTTCGACATGCGCAGCCTGTTCCTCAACCTGGAGGTGATGTTGCGGATCGAGGATGCAGGATTCGCCGCAGCGGTGCGGACGTTCGTGGCCGGCGAGGCAGCGGCCAGCCGCGGCATTACGCTGGAACAGCATCGGGCGAGCCGCACATTCCTCACCCTGCTGAAGCAGGGGATCAGCTATCTGCTCGTCGGCGTGCTGGACTATACCGTGACCCGGCGGCTGAATTTCCGCGATCCCGATGCGGATTAGAGTGATTTCGAGCCAAATGGAATCATTTGGCGACTCGGAAATCACGGAAAACAAAGGGTCCTAGTGTCGTTCCGGTTCAAGTTGATCCGGAACGATTCTAGCGAAAGAGGGGGCGATGCCCCCTCCCCTCGCGATCAGCGGCCAGCGCCGGGCAGGACGCGAACCTCACCCACCGGATAGCCCTTTTCGGCCATTTCCTGGGCATAGTCGCCGCGGGCATCGGCCAGTTCGGACCGATATTCCTCCCAGGCGTCGCGATTATCCTCGGCATCGGAAGACTGACGCAGATCCTTGGTCAGTTCCTTGCGCGCTTCGGCCAGGTCGGTCTGATAGTTGAACCAGTAATTATTCTCCACGCCAGCGATCGGCCCCTGATAGACGAGCTGATCCTCGACCTGCGCCAGCTGCTCCTCATAGCTTGTCGGGCCTTCGGGGCTTTGGGCCAACGCCGCGGCGGGCGCCAGGCCAAGCAGGGCGGCGGCAAAAAGCTTCGAACGGTACATGGGTTCTTCTCCTCTTTGCTGATCTGAACCACTAGCTGCACAACGCGCCGACCCGGCTGTTTTCCGCCTGAACGGATGTGCAGAATGGACGAAGCGAGCCCGCATGACGACGGACCGAAGCGCCGAGGGCAGCCGGAATCCTCGTTTTCTCTAGTGGCCGATTCTGACATTCGGTACCGCTTGAGGCGATGTCGCACACGAATGCCAGAATCTTTTCGGACCACTAGAAATATTTGATTCTAGTGGATTTTACGATTTTGACATTTGCAGACGCATCCCAACCGTCAGGGGATGCAAACGTCAAAATCAAACCACTAGCGATGTCCGTGTGTTACGCTAACGCACCACCAGATAGAAGCGTGCCGGCGCCGACCCGCCATTTTCGATCACGATATTATAGCGATCGGTGAAGAGGGGCATCCAGGCGCAGTCGACCTGCGGCCCGCCGACCGGCTTGGCGCAGAGCGTCGAGCCGTCCGCGCCCTGCACCCGGAGGGAAAGGTTCGTCGCCCCGCCAGCGGGCGCGACCAAAATCTGGGCACGCTGCCCGCCCAGGAAAAGCTGCCGCATGGTCAGGCTGGCCCCCGGCACGAGCGAACCGCGCCGATAGGCTGGTCCGAGCGCGCGGCCCCGGAAACCCAGCGCAGACGATGCAACGCCATGGTCGCTCGCCTCTTTCGTCCAGAAGGCGGCGAGGTCGTCCTGCCCCTCCGCCGGTGTCGCGCCCAATGCCTGCAGCGCCTCGACCCTGTCGAGCAAGGCGGCATGATCGCCGTCCGCCTGCGCGGCGTCGCCTTCCAGCAAGGTCCGCAGCACCGGGTCATCGGGCAGCATGTCGGCCGCTGGCGCGCCCGGCGCCGCGGCAAAAAGCAATCCGGGCAGCAACAGCCTGATCATCATCCCTCCTCCGGCTGGACGACGAAGCGCGCGCCGGGCGCCGCATCCTCCACATGAAGGGAAAGCTCATGCCGTTCCGCAATCGCCAAGGCAAGGGAAAGGCCAAGGCCATGGCCGCCATCGGGCGCACCGTCCAGCCGGACATAGCGTTCGAAGATGCGCCGCCGGTCGGCGGGCGGAATGCCCGGACCGTCATCCTGCACGACGATGCGCGGGCCAGCCGACAGTTCGAGCGACACATTCCCGCCGCTCGGAACATATTTGAAGCCATTGTCGAGCAGGTTGGACAGGAGCCGCATCATCTGCATCGGGTCAGCGCGGAACAGGATGTCCGGCGCGATGCGGGCATGAAAGCCGATCCCCAGCTCCTCGGCGCTGGCGCCATAGAGATCGGCCAGATTTTCGGCGATGTCGCTGAGATTGATTTCCGCCAGCCCGCGCAGGTCGCCGCGCATCGCCTGCGTGCCCGCAATGTCGAGCAGCGAATCGAGCAGGCGGACGACGCCGCGTATCTCCGCCCGCGACTGGTCCAGCGTATGCAGCAGCGTCTTGTCCTGCGTCGCTTCCATCGCCTTCAATATGCGGGTGTCGAGATGCATCAGCGGGGTGCGGATTTCATGTGCGGTCTGGTCCGACACGGTGCGCTGCGCTTCGATCAGCCGTTCGACCTGATCCAGCATGGCGTTGGTATTGACGGCCAGTTCGGTCAGTTCATCGCTGTCCCCGGCCGCCAGCACGCGCGCCTCAATATGGCCCGCGCGCACGGCGGCGAAGGTCGCGTTGACCGCCTCGACCCGCTCGCGCAGCCGCCGCGCCGCCAGATGCCCGGCCAGCAGGCTGAACATGGCGATCAGCGCGCCGCCCGTGGCGAAGGCCATGGTCAGCCGCCCCTGCAAGGCCCGCCCGCGATGGTCGCTGTGGCCCACGACCAGCCGCATCTGCGGCCCGAGTTGCGTCGCCCGCGCGAACATCCGCTCCCCGCCGGGCAGGGCGACGAAGCGCGCCTCCGACACTTCGGGCGCGATGGCGGGCCAACGGTCGAGATTGCCGGCGATGCGGCGGCCATTGGCGTCGGTCAGGAGATACCAGACCTGCTCGCCATCCTGACGATGGACCGCGAAGCGATCCGCCATGCGCGCCTGCAGTTCCGCATGGCCGCCGCTGACATAGATATCGGCGAGGCCCGCCAGATCGGTGTCGACTTCGCGCGCCAGCATCGCCCGACCGTCATTGTCGACGATCTGCCGCACCACCAGATAGAGCGCCAGGGTCGACAGGAGGCTGACGAGAAGCGCCATCAGCGTGACCCGGCCGAAGACCGACCGGAACAGGCCGGGCCTAGGCACTTGCCGGCGCGGTCCGGGCGATCAGGCGATAGCCGGTTCCCCAGACGGTTTCGAGCACGGGGCTGTCGAACCCCTCCTCCAGCTTGCGGCGCAGGCGTCCGACATTGACGTCGACGACATTGGTCTGGGGATCGAAGCTCAGTTTCCAGACATGGCGCAGCAGCATCTCGCGCGTCACCACCTCGCCCGCATGGTCCATCAGGTAGCGGAACAGCTCGAACTCCTTGGGCGACAGCGGCAGGTGCCGGCCCTGGCGGAATGCGGTGCGCGCCTTCACATGGCATTCGAGGTCGCCGAACAGCAGCACCGGATCATGGCTGCGGCGGCTGGCGCGGCGCCAGAGGGCGCGGACGCGGGCGACCAGCTCGTCCGGCTCGAAGGGCTTGGCGAGATAATCGTCGACGCCGCTTTCCAGCCCCTCGACCCGATGTTCGCTGCGGCCGAGCGCGGACAGCATCAGCACGGGCGCCCCGACACCGGCCACGCGCATCCGGGTGACGACGTCGATGCCGGACAGATAGGGCAGCATACGATCGAGGATGATGACGTCATGGCCGCCGCTGCCGGCGCGGTGCAGGCCGGCCGGGCCATCTTCGGCCTGCTCCACCTCCATGCCGGCGTCGCGCAAGATGGCGGCGATGTTGGCGCGCGCGGCGGCGTCATCCTCCACCAGCAAGACGGAAATCGGATCGGACTGCGCCATAACTCCCCCGCCTTAGCCATAATGACGAAGGCCGCCAGTGACAAAGGCTGTTAGGGCGCGCGAAGGTCCGACCGATCCGGCGGATGCGATCAGATTTTGAGGCCGGCGCGCAGCATCAGCGCGCCGATGATCAGCAGATAGACGCCGAAGATTTTCTTGAGCGGACCCGCCGGCAGGCTGTGCGCGGCGGCCACACCCAGCGGCGCGGTCAGCATCGACATGGAAGCGATGGCGAAGGTTGCGGGGATGTTGATATAGCCCAGCGACCCCCAGGGCAGGCCGCCTTCCTTTAGGCCGATGATGGCGAAGCCGATGGTGGTGGGAATGGCGATCAGCGTGCCGATGCCCGACGCGGTGGCGATGGCGCGGTGGATGGTGCGGCCGCACAGCGTCATCACCATGATGGCGATGGTGCCGCCGCCGATGCCCAGCAGCGAGGAAAAGGTGCCCAGCCCCCCGGCGATGCCGACGCGGACGATGCCCGACGGCATGGTGTCGCTCAGCACCTTGCCGCTGACCCTGGGCAGCAGGAAGTTGAGCGACATGAGCATGACGCCGCCGCCGAAGATCATCTTGAGCGTCGTGCCATCGACATGGCTGGCGAGCATGACGCCCGCGCCGCAGCCCAGCACGATCCAGGGCGCCCATGTCTTGAGCACTTCAAATTCCACCGCGCCGCGCTTGGCGTGGGACAAGAGGGAGCGGATCGAGGTGACGATGATGGTCGCCGCCGACGTGCCGATCGCGACATGGGCGATGGCGTCCCTGGTCCCGCCCAGCAGCGGCAGGACGACCAGCAGGGCCGGCACCACGACGAAGCCGCCGCCGATCCCGAATATCCCCGCGGCAAAGCCGGCGAGCAGGCCAGCCGCCAGCATGGCGACGAGCGGAACCAGCCAGGTCATGATATCGCCCTGCATCAGCGCGCCCCTTCCTGCCCAGTGCGGCCAGCGCGCATGTTGCTGCGTTCGCCTTTGCGGATCAAGGCGGCGAATTTGGGTATGTCGACCATGACGTTAAACCATGCCTCTCTTCGGCGGAATCAAGCTGCATGGGGGGCATGTGGTCATGTCCCCCTGCCCGACTAGACGAACGAGGGGCGGGAACCCGCACGTCCCTCTCCCAAGCCGGATGCGAGGGGGAAACAATCGGCGACGATGGAAAGAGGCGCGCGTCGGGAAAATAAAGGGCGCCAGCCCCAAGGGAGGGCTGGCGCCGCTTTGTCCGGCGCTTGTCGGAGCGCCGGGGAACCGGGAACAGGCCTGTCAGGCGATCGCGTCTTCCGCCGGGGTATAGGGCAGGCCCAGATCCTCGGCGACGGCCTGATATGTGACCTTGCCGTCCCAGACGTTGAGGCCTTCGCGCAGGTGCGGGTCGCGGCGCAGCGCTTCCTTCCAGCCCAGCTCGGCGATGCGCAGCGCATGGGGCAGCGTCACATTGTTGAGCGCATAGGTGCTGGTGCGCGCGACCGCGCCCGGCATGTTCGCCACGCAATAATGCACGACACCGTCCACGACATAGGTCGGCTCGGCATGGGTGGTGGCGTGGCTGGTTTCGAAGCAGCCGCCCTGGTCGATCGCGACGTCGACCAGCACCGCGCCCTTCTTCATCGTCTTGAGCATTTCCGCGCTCACCAGCTTGGGCGCGGCCGCGCCGGGGATCAGCACCGCGCCGACCACCAGATCCGCCTCGGCCACGCATTCCGCCAGGTTCGCGCGGTTGGAGAAGCGGGTCTTGGCCCGCGCCTCGAAATACATGCCCAGCTTTTCCAGCACTTCGGGGCTGCGGTCGAGGATGGTGACGTCGGCGCCGAGGCCCGCGGCCATCTGCGCCGCGTTGAAGCCGACGACGCCGCCGCCGATCACGACGACCTTGGCCGGCAGCACGCCGGGCACGCCGCCCAGCAGCACGCCGCGGCCACCATGCGCCTTTTCAAGCGCGGTCGCGCCGGCCTGGATCGCCATGCGGCCGGCGACCTGGCTCATGGGTTTCAGGAGCGGCAGGCCGCCCGAAGCGTCGGTCACGGTTTCATAGGCGATGCAGGTCGCGCCGGAGGCGATCAGGTCGCGGGTCTGTTCGGGATCGGGCGCGAGGTGGAGATAGGTGTAGAGGATCTGGCCGGGGCGCAGCATCGCGCGCTCGCTGGCCTGCGGCTCCTTCACCTTCACGATCATCTCCGCCGTGGCGAAGATTTCGGCGGCGGTGGCGACGATCTCCGCGCCCGCCTTCTCATAGAGCGCGTCGCTCGCGCCGATACCCTCGCCCGCGCCGGTTTCCACCAGCACGCGATGGCCATGGGCGGTCAGCTCATGCACGCTTTCGGGCGTCAGGCCGACGCGATATTCGTGATTCTTGATCTCTTTGACGGTGCCGACGATCATTTTGTCTCTCCAGAAGCTGGGCGTGAACAGGATCACGCCGCCCTGCCCCGATGATAGCGCGGGTCGAGCGGCGAATGTTCCCTGATTTTGCAGCTTTGACTGGCGCGCTCGGGATGATATCCCGAATTTCATTTAATCAACGGGATTTCATTGCATGGATCGGTTCGACGTCGCGATCATGGAAGCGCTTCAGGCCGACTCGCAACGATCGATGCAGTTATTGAGCGAGCTGATCGGCCTGTCCGCCTCCGCCTGTCACCGTCGCGTCAAGGCGCTGGAAGATGGCGGCGTGATCGCCGGCTATGCCGCCCGGCTCGATCCGGTCGTGCTGGGACTCGACCTCCACGCCTTCGTCGAAATCTCCCTGACCAGCCAGAGCCGCGAGGCGATGGACCGGTTCGAAGCGGCCGTCGCCGACTTTCCCGAAATATTGGAATGCCATCTGATGGCGGGCCATGCCGACTATCTGCTGCGTGTTGCGGCGGCCGATCTCAAGGGGTTCGACGATATCCACCGCGATTGCCTCGCCCGCCTGCCCGGCGTGTCGGCGATCCGCACCAGCTTCGCCATCCGCCGCATCCGCGACTGGCGCGGCTATCGGCTGCGGGGGATCAGAGCGCGCGACGTTTGATCTGGTGCAGGTCGAGCGCTCTGATATTTTTTGTTTATCGCATCGTTTGTTGCGCAAAAGCCCACCCTTCGGCAAGCTCAGGACAGGCTTTTGCGCACGATGCTCAAGGCGCAGCCCTGACCGGCACCGGCGCGTTGCACAGGTCGACGCCGCCAGCCGGGCGATCGTAGAAATCATCCTTTCGATTGGCGCGCAGGCGCAGATAGTCGGCGAAGCTGGGTGAGGCGACATCCATCTGCTGGACGCGCGGCCGCTCCGCCTCGGGCAATTCGCTCGCCAGACGCACCGACAGGATCGGCACCGGATGTTCCTGCGGCGTGTAGAAACCGAGTTCGCCCGACCCGCGCGGCAGACTGGACAGGTGGGCCATGCCCTCGACCACGCGGCCGACGACGGCGATATTGCGGTCGAGCTGGCGCGGGGCCTGCCCGATCACCGCGTAAAGCTCTGCGCCCGTTCCCGCATCGGGCGAGACGTTGCGACCGACGCCGACATAGCCATAGCAATGCGGCAGCCAGGCCGATGCCCCGTCCATCGCCACCGGCCAGCCGCCGGCGAAGCCCGTCGTCGGCGCATAGGGATCGGCATAGGGCAAGGGCGTGACCCGCAACCGCCGATTGGCGAGCGGCAGTCCATAGTCATCCGCGCTGGTGGCGGACAGGCCCGGCGGCATCGGTTTCTTCTCGGTCGCGTCGCCCCATTGCGTAACATAATTGTCCTGCACCCGGTTGATGCTGGTGCCGTCCCACCAATGCGCCCGCGCCAGCGCCTGGATATTGGCGACATGGCGCGGCGAGAAGGCCGGCGCGAGTTGGATCACGATCCGCTTGCCGCCCTCGATGGTCATGACCAGCAATTCGTCGGCGGGGACGGCCTGCCAGGCGGCCGCCGGCGCCCGCGCCACGACGGCGGCCGGCGTGGCGGGCGGATCGGCGGCAAGGACGGGCGGAGCGGTCAGGAAGGCAAGGAGCGCGGCGCAGAGGCGATAGGTCATGAAGCGATCAAACAAGGCGCATCGGATAAAGTAAAGTCCTCGATCCAATGCCCCTTGCCTAGCCGCCCGACGCACGATAGGGAGCCGCTTTCCAGTGCGATTGGAATGGAACCCGATCCACGCCGCTTACAGCGACGATCAGGTTCATGCGGAGCGGTGGCCGAGTGGTCGAAGGCGCTCGCCTGGAAAGTGAGTATACGTCAAAAGCGTATCGAGGGTTCGAATCCCTCCCGCTCCGCCATACAGTCTTAAGTAGTTCAAAACATTAGATAAAATTCGGAATTTGGGTGCAAAACCGCGCCTTTCCATTCTGGTTTGGTACTGCAGAGAGTCAAAACCAAACTGGGAATATGGAATTTCCGTCAAATTTCTCCGCCCCGATAGCCGGCAGTACGGAAGTGAAAACTGTCGATTCCATATCGATGGTTCGATCCACTTTGGCGCCGCCACTGAGTCACAAAGCATTCACGCTGCGCAATAACTGGGCGCATGAGGGCACAAAAGAAAAGGGCCTGAACAAAAGTGATGTCGATTTCCTGTCGAAAGTTCATAGCAAGCTCGGATTGTAGTGCGTTCGACGCCAGACTTTTTGCCGGCTATTTTGCAGGGATATTTTTAACACAGCATGATTATGCAGCCCTTTTCTAACGCCGAAATCGAATTCTTCATCGAGACCAACGGTCGCCTACGCGCAGAGCGCGCACTTGCGCTGGGCACAGAATTCGTACTCTTCATCCAATCACAATTCGTGGAGGGGGAGCTCGAAGCGACTGAAATCGTCCACCTCGGTCGCGGCAGCTTCCGCGCGCGCCTTGTGGTTATTTTCCGCGACCCGGCGACCAGCACAGGGATCGCTCTCGCGGCCTTGGCACTCAGTGGCGCGGATATGCTGAACGGCGACAGGGACAGTTCCTTCGCCACGGAGATTGCGACGGCCTGCATCGAAAGCGGTGCGGCCCGCTGTGGGTTCCGGACCTCGGAGAAAGAATTCCTCGTCGAGCGCAACGCCATGCCAGCAATCGAAAAGGTGCAATCGCTCGCGACGGAAAGTGCGGCACCCGTTTCCGAAGAATTCTCGTCCGACTTTGCAGAGGGCTCGCCCCAAGCCGGAAATGCGCCTTCGCTTGCTGCAAGCGATCCTCTATCTTCCACCGAATACAAGCCTCCTCAGCTCGACGTTGTCGGCCTGTTCGATCATGACGACGGCGCCCCAAAGGTCTACACCGTTGATGGTAGCCACGATATTGAACTCGACAAAGATGGCGAGACACCCCCTAACGGCCGTGTCGCTGACTTCCGCCTGCGCGGTCCACTCGCAAAGTACGGTCGGGCCTACGCCATCGAAGGTTGGACGCCGCGCAGCGATAGACCGATAGGAATCTTCGTCGGACGGATGATCGAGATTCACGACGGGCGCGCCGTCACCTTCGAGACCATCGATGGGGCAAACTATGCCCCTGTCGTGCCAGATGATACGCTCGGATGGGTGCCGATGGGTGCGCTCGTCGAGGTGAGAGCGTCGTTGACCGGCGACGGGGAGCTCGAGATCTATGACTGGCGCGAGCTCGACCGAGAAGAAGCCGCAAGTATCTCGTCTTCTGCGCCTGGTCCCGAACTTTCGACCTATTCCGGCGTGCTGTCGGACGTCGTTGACGGACTTCAGTTCAAACTAGACTGGGGCGGGACCGCCTTGGTCAACGGCGCGGCCCCCGGACTCAATGTCCCGCGCGACCGACTAATAGAAGTCAGAGCCGAGCTTAGCCGCGGTTCGCGAGGTGGTATGGCCGATCCCCGATTATTCATTCATAGCTGGCGTCCACTCGATGATGACACGTTAGGGGGTACAGAAAGCTAGATTTTCTCGATATCGGGCGTCTGCTTAGGTTCCAAGAAATCTAGGACAATCTCCTGCCAGCCAGTCTTTCGCGTGCATAGTGATGAAGCAGACCGACCGCAGCTGGGAACGGAAATCGGCGGCTGAACGGCAATAGAGGGTCGGTTTCGCTGCAGAGCGAATGCCGTATCGTGGGACAAATCCGTCGCCCGCGACGATTTTGACCAACGGCGGGTTCGACCGAGTGCTGCCGTTCGCGAGCATCCCGAAA